>CAZHQA010000161.1:0-12107 GCA_964533955.1 uncultured Reyranella sp.
CCGCCCTTGCCGCCATGCTTGGTCGACATGCGTCTGGTCGCCTCGCGGCAGCACAGCATCACGCCGGTGACGTTCACGGCGAACAGGTTGGCCAGGACGCCAGTGTCATAGTCGTCGACCCGGCCAGGGCGGCCGTTGATGCCGGCGCTGTTGACCAGGTGGGTGACCGGCCCGTAGACGCGCTCGGTCTCCTTGAACAGCCGCACGATATCGGCCTCGTTGGCCATGTCGCCGGGCAGCGCGATCGCCTCGCCGTCCTGTGCCGCGATGTCGGCGGCGAGTCCCATCGCCTGCGCGTCGCGCGTACGATAGTTGATCGCCACTTTGTAGCCCTGCTTGGCCGCGCGGCGCGCGGTTTCCGCGCCAATGCCGCTGGCGCCGCCGGTAATCAGAAGTACGCCGCTCATCCCTTAATCGCTCCGCCGGTCAAACCGCTGACGAGATAACGCCGCACCACGAAGGAGAACACAAGCACCGGCAGCATGATCATGGTGCCGCCGGCGGCGATGCGGCCCCATTCCCAACCTTCGTAGTTCATGAAATTCACGACCGCCACAGGCGCGGTCATCGCCTCGGTGCGCGTCAGGATCAGGGCGAAGAAGAAGTCGTTCCAGGCGAACAGGAAGCAGAGGATCGCCGTCGCCGCCAGCCCCGGCCCGGAGAGGGGCAGGATGATGCGGTAGAAGCCCTGCCACAGGGTGGCGCCGTCGATCCAGGCGGCCTCCTCCAGCGTGCGCGGCAGCTGGTCGTAGAAGGGCCGCATCATCCAGATCACCAGGGAGAGATTGAAGGTGAGGTAGATCAGGACCAGGCCGGTCAGGGTGTCGAGCAGCTCGAGGTGCCGATACGCCAGGAAGTATGGGATGGTGAAGGCAATCGGTGGCGCCATGCGGCTGGCCAGGATCCACAGCGTGATGGTGGCGGCGCCGCGCGTCGTGCGGCGCGACAGGGCGTAGGCCGCCGGCACGCCGATCACCAGTGCGACCACCGTCGAGGCAACGCTCACCACCAGGCTGTGGGCGAACGATGTCCGGAATTCGCTGGTCCACAGGGCGGCGTAGTTGGCGAGCGTCGCCGGGAAGAAGAGCCGCGGCGGCCAATGGAAGATCTCGGCGTTGGTCTTGAATGACATGACCAGCAGCCACAGGAACGGCGACAGCGCGAGGACGGCCAGCACGACGGCCAGCGCCTGCATTGCCCAGCGGTCCCTGCGCCTAGTCGACACGGACGCCCCAGCCGACGGCGCGGATGATGATCCAGCTCAGCACGATGGTCGCCGCCAGCAGCACCACCGTGATGGCGCTGGAGAAGCCGAGATAGGAGAAATTGAAGGCCTGCAGGAACGAATAGTAGTTGGTGACCTCGGTCAGGTTGCCTGGTCCGCCGTCGGTCAGGATGTAGATCAGCGGGAAGGCCTTGATCGAATCGATCAATCTGAACAGGCCTGCGACCAGGAGCACGCCTTGGATGAAGGGCAGGGTGACGTGCCGCATGAGCTGCCAGGGCGAGGCGCCGTCGACCTTGGCGGCGTCGAGCAGCTCCTGCGGCAGCATCTGCAGCGCCGCCAGCACCATCAGCATGGTGAAGGGAAACCATTCCCAGGTGTCGGCGATGATGATCGAGGTCAGCGCCCAGCGGGGGTCGGTGATCAGCGCCGGTACGTTCCAGCCGAGCGTGCGGAACAGGCCATGCATCGGGCTGATGTCGGGCGTGTAGATCACCTTCCAGATGATGGCGACCACGATCGGCGGCAGCACCATCGGGATCAGGAACGCCGTGCGGAGCGCCTCGATCAGCCGCGACTTGATGTTGAGCAGCAGCGCCAGCGCCAACCCGATCAGCAGCTGCAGCAGTACCGTCCAGAAGGAGAGCTTGATCTGCACCCAGATCGAGTTGGCGAGCCGGTCGTCCTGGAGGAGCTGGCGGTAGCTGACCAGCGGCTCGGAGAAGTCCCAGGCCGTCTCCGGCCGCGTCAGGTTGAGCGGCGTGAAGCTGGTCGCCAGCAGGTAAAGCGCCGGCAACAGCGTGATGATCGCCAGGACCGCGAGCGATGGCGCGACGCAGAACGCGAAAAAGCGGCGCTGGAGACTAGAACTCAACCCTGATCAACCTTGAACCCGGCCTTCTGCAGATCCTGTAGGGCTTCGGCCTGCGCCTGCTTCATCGCGTCGGGCGCGGCTTGCTGCTTGGTCGCGATGCGTTCGATCGCCTTGTTGATCTTGTCGCCGACCTGCGGATAGATCGGCACGGTGCGGTATTTCATGTAGCCGCTCTTGCCGCCGAGTTGAAGCACCTCGAGGTAGAGAGCGGCGACGTCCTGGCCGTTCAGCGTCAGGACCTGCTTGAACTCCGGGCTCTTCACGATCGACAGGCGACATACGCCCGGATAGCCGTAGTTCTTCACGACCTTGGCGATAGTGTCCTTGGCCAGCGCCCATTTTATGAATTCCCAGGCGGCTTCCTTCTTCTTCGAGCCGGCCGGAATGCCGAGCGCATGGCTGTTCGAGCCCGGGAAGTTGCCCGACGGGCCAGCGGGCATCAGGCCGTAGCGCACCGTCTTCTGCACCGTGCTTTCGGGATCCTTGGCGAGCGGCACCTGCCAGGCGGTGTCCTGGGTGCGGATGTTGGCCCGCCCCGACATCTGCGAGCGCATCGCCTGGTCGTCGGAGTAGGACAGGACGCCGTCCGGCCCGTATTTCGTGAGCAGGTTGGCATACCACTCGGCCGATGACGCGGCCTGCGGCGTGTTGAGCGTAGGCGTGAGGTTGTCAGGCGGCGCCTTGAACACCGCGCCACCCACGCCCATCAGGTAGGGGATCCAGTTCCAGTGGTGCAGCTTGTCGGCGGTGAAGGCAGCGACACCGTCCTTGTTGTGGATGGCATCACAGACCTTGATCAGCTCGTCGAAGGTGGTCGGCAGCTTGAGGCCGGCCTTCTCGATCAGGTCGTAGCGCGCGGCCCCCAGGACCATGGCGCCGGCCAACCAGGCGAAGCCGAAGGTTTCGCCCTTGGCGTTCTGCATGGCCGATTGCGGGCCGCCGATGAAGTCGTCCGGCGCCCAATCGGCCGGCGTGTACTTGGCATCCTTGGTGAAGGTGTCGAGGTTGGTCAGCCAGCCGGCGCCGATCCAGCGGCCGGAATAGATGAAGGTGACGTTGCAGACGTCCATCGCCGAGCCCTTGGTCGAGAGCTCGAGGTCGGTGCGCTGGTTGTATACCGGGAAGGCCTGCATGGTGAAGTTCACCTTGATGCCGGTCTGCTGCTCGAATTCCGGGAAGTAGTTCTTGAGGTATTCGAAGTAGGTCGTCTGGAAGCACGAGGCGTTGATCGTCGTGCCGGCATAGGGCTTGCCGCCCTGGGCATGCACGGCCGGCGCGGCCACGCCCGCGAACGGCACGCCGATGGCGCCAGCCAGCATCGTACGGCGACGAAGATTGTTCATAGGCGCTCCCTCCCAGAAGCCATTGATCGAGTATAGTGATGCCGTCCCGCGGGAGGAAAAGCAATGAAGGCGGCCATTCTGTTCAAGCCCAACGAGCCCTTGCAGGTGCTCGATTGCGAACTCGAGCCGCCCAAGGCCAACGAGGTGCGGGTCAGGATGAAGGCATCGGGCGTGTGCCAGAGCGATTGGCACATCATGAACGGCGACTGGCCGTCGCCCATGCCGATCGTGCCCGGCCACGAGGCGGCCGGCGAAGTCGCCGAGTGCGGCCCCGGCGTCGCGACGGTGAAGCCGGGAGACCACGTGATCTTCTCGTTCCGACCGCACTGCGGACGCTGCCGCTACTGCACGCAAGGCCGCACTGTGCTGTGCATCGGCCGCGCTGCCGTGCCGCCGGGCGCGCTCTACGACGGCACCCTGCGCATCAAGCACAAGGGCCAGGGCATCAACCAGATGGCGCGCATCGGCACCTTCGCCGAGGAGGTCGTCGTGCCGGAGGAGATGGTCGTGCCGATTCGCAAGGACATGCCGTGGCCGCAGGCCGCTCTGGTCGGCTGCTGCGTGGCGACCGGCGTGGGCGCCGTCACCCGCCATGCCAAGATCGAGGCGGGCTCGTCGGTGCTGGTGATCGGCTGCGGCGGCGTGGGGCTCAATGCCGTGCAGGGCGCGGTGCTGTCGGGTGCCCGCCAGATCATCGCCGCCGACATTCTCGACAACAAGCTCGACATGGCGACGACCTTCGGCGCCACCCACACCATCAACACTGCCAAGGACAACGATCCGGTCAAGAAGATCAGGGAGATCAGCGGCGGGCTCGGCGTCGACTACTCCTTCGATGCGGTGTCGAACGACAAGACCCAGCCGCTCGCCTTCGACGCGCTGGCGCCCGGCGGCCACGCCGTGGCGGTCGGCATCTCGGCACAGAAGATCAGGGCGGAGTATTCGCCGTTCAACATGGTGTTCACCGAGAAGACGATCAGCGGCACGTTCTATGGGTCGGTGCGGCCGAACGTCGACTTTCCGGTGCTGGTCGACCATTACATGAACAAAAAACTCAACATCGACGGCCTGATCAGCCGCACCTACAGGCTCCAGGACATCAACGAAGGCTTCAAGCGCATGATGGCGGGCGAGGTCGCGCGTGGCGTCGTGGTGTTCGACTAGGTTTCAACGATGAAACGTCCGGCCGCGGCAGCGGAACTACTGGCAGCGCTTCTGTTCGCTGCCGTCGAGGCGGTGGCGCAAGGTCCCTCGCAACCGAAACTGGTCTGCGATCGCGGACCGTTCTCGACCAAGACGTTCGGCGGCACGCCGTGGCAGATCTACGGCTGCAACGACAATCGCTCGGTTGCCATCGTCACGGCGCCGGGTAACCCGGCGATTCCCTTCTATTTCCTGCTGGCCTGGGTGAACGGCGTCTACACGGTGAGCGGCGAGGGCACCGGCCGGCGCGACCTTACCGCCAAGGCCTACAACGAACTCATCAAGCTCAACCGTCAGCAGATCGACGCGCTGGTCAACGAGACGTTGAAGCGCAACTGACCGGAGTTCGCCCGAAGCATGCGAGTAGTTGCGCCGCGCTCCGTCCTTGAATCGTCTTGCCCTGCCGGGGCCGGCGGTCTAAACCGACCGCACTTCGACGGCGCGTCTCGGCACGCTGTTGCGCGGGGAAGTTTCCCAACTACTACAGAGACTTAGCGAATGCTGTCGCGCGTTATCGGGCTGTTCTCGGCAGACATGGGGATCGACCTCGGCACGGCCAACACGCTGGTCTACGTCAAGGGTCGGGGCATCGTCCTGAACGAGCCGTCGGTCGTCGCCCTCACCACCCAGACCGGCAAGCGCCAGGTCCTGGCTGTCGGCGAGGAAGCCAAGATGATGCTCGGCCGCACGCCCGGCAACATCCAGGCGATTCGTCCGCTGCGCGACGGCGTCATCGCCGACTTCGAAGTCGCCGAGGCGATGATCAAGCATTTCATCTCCAAGGTTCACAATCGACGCTCCTTCGCGCACCCGCAGATCGTGGTCTGCGTGCCGTCGGGCTCGACCGCGGTCGAGCGCCGCGCCATCCAGGAATCGGCCGAGAGTGCCGGCGCCCGTAAGGTATGGCTGATCGAGGAGCCGATGGCGGCGGCGATCGGCGCGGGCTTGCCGGTCACCGAGCCGACCGGCTCGATGGTGGTCGATATTGGCGGCGGAACGACCGAGGTGGCCATCCTTTCGTTGGGCGGCATCGTCTATCCGCGCTCGGTGAGGGTCGGCGGCGACAAGATGGACGAGGCCATCATCGGCTACATCCGCCGCAACCATAATCTTCTGGTCGGCGAGAGCTCGGCCGAGCGCATCAAGAAGACCATCGCTTCGGCCTGCGCACCCGCCGATGGCGAGGGCCGCACCATGGAAATCAAGGGCCGCGACCTGATGAACGGCGTGCCCAAGGAGCTGGTCATCACCGAACGGCAGATCGCCGAGAGCCTGCAGGAGCCGGTCTCGGCCATCGTCGAGGCGGTCAAGGTGTGCCTCGAGAATACCGCGCCCGAGCTCGCCGCCGACATCGTCGACAAGGGCATCGTGCTGACCGGCGGCGGCGCCATGCTGTCGAACATGGACACCGTACTTCGACAGGCCACCGGCCTGCCGGTCTCGGTGGCCGAGGAGCCGCTGCTCTGCGTCGCGCTCGGCACCGGCCATGCCGTTGAGAATATCGACCGTCTGCGCGGCGTTCTGTCGTCGATGTACTAAAACCGCCGCGTCCCGCGCCTGCTTGGAGTAGGATGGCCGCCCATGGCGATCCGGGACGATTTCGAGATTGTAGCCAGCCAGGTCAGGGTGGCCTTGCAGCGCTTTGCGCTGGCCCTCCTGGTGATTGCCGCCTTTGCCGCGATGCTGATCGGCAAGGCCGATACCGTGCTGGTCGAGAATGCCCGCGTGCTCGCGCTCGATCTCGCCAGCCCGGCGCTCGAGGCCATCGCCCGGCCCGTCGCCGTCGCCAACCGCGCCATCGCCGATCTCAGGGAATTCGCATCCTTGCGCGAGGAGAATGCCCGGTTGCGCGAGGAGAATGCCCGCCTGCTTGCCTGGCAGACCGCGGCGCGCCGCCTCGAAAACGAGAACGACCGCTTGCGCGAGCTGTCGCAGTTCCGCGAAGGACCCGAGGCCTCCTTCATCACCGCCCGCATCGTCGGCGACAGCGTCAGCGCCTATGTGCGCGGCGCGCTGCTCAATGTCGGCAGCAAGGCCGGAGTGCGGCCGGGACAGGCGGTGGTCACGGGCGAGGGGCTCGCCGGCCGCGTCGCCGAGGTCGGCGACAACAGCGCGCGGGTGCTGTTCGTGACCGACGTCAGTTCGCGCCTGCCGGTCGTGGTCGAGCGCACGCGCGAGCGCGCCATCCTGGCCGGCGACAATTCGGCCCTGATGCGGCTCACGCTCCTGCAGACCGTGCAGGGCGTGCAGCGGGGCGACCGCATCGTGACGTCGGGACACGGCGGCAGCTTCCCGGTCGGCATTCCGGTCGGCGAGGTGGTGCAGACGGGCGACGGCACCAGCGTGCGCGTGCGTCCGTTCGCCGACTTTTCCCGGCTCGAGTTCGTGCGTGTCGTCGACTACGGCGTGACCGGCCTGGTCGGGCCCGTGTCGCCGGCGCCGGCGCCCCCCTCCGGCGGGCGGAACCGCTGAGATGCGGGCTGACGGGCTTCTCGCCATGCTCGACCACTGGGGCCGGCTGTTGCTTCCGGGCACCCTGCTGATGTTCTCCGTGCTGCTCACCCTGGCGCCGCTGCACGCGCCCTATCTCTCCGACGTCCTGCCGTTGCTGCCCACGCTCGTCGTCTTCCAGTTCAGCCTCGCCACGCCCGAGCGCCTGCCGGGACCGTTCTTGCTGGCGATGGGCATCCTGCTCGACCTGCTGCTGGGAGGGCCGGGCGCGCCGGTCGGCGTGAGTGCGCTGGGCTTCGTGCTGATGCGCGCCGCTGTCGTCGCCAACCGCCGCTACCTGGTCGGCGTGCCGTTCCTGTTCCAGTGGATCGGCTTTTGCATCCTCACGCTGGGCTATGTCTTCATCGTCTGGATCTTCACCGTGATCTGGACCTGGACGAACATCGACCCCGGCCCGGCGGTGGTGCAGTACATCGTGGCGATCGTGCTTTATCCCCTGCTCGCGCCATTGCTCGCCCGCGTGCGTGCGCGCGATCCCCTGAACGTGCCCGTTGAGTCGCGCGGCACTGCGCAGCCTGGGGAGACGACCACGTGATTCGCTACCGCAAGGGCGACGGCGATCGGTCGGGCCTGTTCACCCGGCGCGCCCTGCTGCTGGGGGGCGCTCAGGCGGTGCTGCTGTCGGCGCTGGCCGGCCGCCTCTACCAGCTGCAGGTGCTCGACAGTCAGCGTTTCACGACGCTCGCCGAGGAGAACCGCATCAATCTCCGCCTGCTGCCGCCGCCGCGTGGGCTGATTTTCGACCGAACCGGCCAGCCGCTGGCGATCAATCGCAACAACTTCCGCGCCATGGTGACGCCGGATCGTGGCCGCGGCGCGGAAATCGTGGTCGAGCGGCTCGACCAGATCCTCAATATCGGCGAGGCCGAACGCAATCGCCTGCTGCGCGAGCTGCGCCGCAACCGCAACGCCCAGCCCGTGGTGGTGCGCGAGAATCTCGGATGGGAGGAGGTGGCTCGCCTCGAGTTCAACGCGCCCGACCTGCCGGGCGTGTTCATCGACCTCGGCCAGACGCGCGACTATCCCGAGGGCGAGCTGATGAGCCACATCATCGGCTATACCGGCCGCGTCTCGGACGAGGATCTCGCCGGTCGCGACGATCCGCTGCTGCAGCTTGCCACCCTGCGCTTCGGCAAGAAGGGTGTCGAACGCTCGCTCGAGGACGATCTGCGCGGCCGCGCCGGCGCCGTCCAGGTCGAGGTCAACGCGGTTGGCCGCGTCGTCCGCGAGCTCGAGCGCAACGAGGGTCAGCCCGGCTCGAATGCGCTGCTCACCATCGATCTCGATCTGCAGCGCTTCGCTGCCGAGCGCCTCAAGGAACATCAGTCCGGTTCGGTGGTGGTGATGGACGTCGTCACCGGCGACGTCATTATCATGGCGTCGACGCCGGGCTTCGATCCCAACATGTTCGCCCGTGGCATCACCCAGGGCGAATGGCGCGAGCTGCTCGACAGCCCGGAGCGGCCGCTCAACAACAAGTCGATCGCCGGCGTCTATCCCCCGGGCTCGACTTACAAGATGGTGACGGCGCTGGCGGCGCTCGAATCCAAGGCGATCGATCCCTGGACCGTGCTGCCCTGCGCCGGCGTGCTTACGCTGGGCGACATCAAGTTCCATTGCTGGCTGAAGGGCGGGCATGGCGGACTGGCCGTCTCGCAGGCGATCGCCCAATCATGCGACTGCTTCTTCTACGAAGCGGCCAAGCGAGCCGGCATCGACCGCATCGCCGACACGGCGGCCCGGCTCGGCTTCGGCAAGCAGAGCGAGCTCGGCCTGCCCGGCGAATCGCCCGGCATCCAGCCGTCGCGCCAGTGGAAGCAGGAGAAATACAGCAAACCCTGGCAGCAGGGCGACACGTTCAACCTCGGCATCGGCCAGGGCTACATGAACGCCACGCCCTTGCAGCTCGCCATCATGACGGCACGAATCGCCAACGGCGGCTACGAGGTGCAGCCCAACCTGTTGCTGGCCAAGGCGACACCGCGGGAGGAGCTGGCGCCGCCGCCGCCGCGCGAAAAGCCGGTGGCTCCCAGCCTGCGCTTCAACCCGCAGAACATGGCGCTGGTGCGCGAGGGCATGGTGCAGGTGGTGTCGGCGGGCACCGCGAGCATGTTGAAGGTCGATGGGCAGGGCAAGCAGTTGCCGCCCGAGCTGATGTTCGCCGGCAAGACCGGCACCGCCCAGGTGAAGCGCATCACCGAGCGCGAACGCGACATGGGCATCACCCAGGCCTCGCTGCCCTGGCACCTGCGCCACCATGCGCTGTTCGTGTGCTGGGGGCCGGTCGCCAATCCGCGCTATGCCTGCGCCGTAATCATCGAACACGGCATGGCGGGCGGCGCCACCGCCGGCCCGATCGGCCGCGACGTGCTGGTCGAGACCATGAAGCGCGATCCCTCGCGCCACGTCGATCGCTTCAAGAAGATGGCCTCGCGATGACGAGGCGATGCGCGACGTTGCGTTGGGGAGCCTGGCCATGACCAGCCTGGCGCTGGGCACGCCCGCGCCGCCCTCCTTCGGCGAGAAACTGTGGCGCATCAACTGGGGCCTCGTGCTGGTGCTGACGGCGATCGCCGCCATCGGCACGGTGGCGCTCTATTCGGCGGCGGGGGGCCGGTTCGATCCCTGGGCGGCGCGTCACGCCATCCGCTACGGCGCGGCCGTGGTCGTCCTGCTGGTGACGGCGCTGATGCCGCCCAAGGTCTGGTTGTGGCTCGCCTGGCCGATCTACGTGGTCTCGCTGTTGCTGCTGGTCGCGGTCGACATCGCCGGCAAGACCGGCATGGGCGCGCAGCGCTGGCTGGTGGTCGGGCCGATGCAGATCCAGCCGTCGGAGATCACCAAGGTAGCGGTGATCCTGGTGCTGGCCCGCTATTACCAGGGCCTGACACGCGAGCAGGCGGGGCGCTTTCTCTACACCCTGCCGCCGCTCGCGGTGATCCTGGTGCCGGTCGGGCTGGTCATGGTCCAGCCCGACCTCGGCACCGCCATGATGGTGCTGCTGGGTGGCGCGGCGCTTCTCTTCGTGGCCGGCATGCGACTCTGGATGTTCATCGGCGCCGCGGTGGGCGCGCTCGGCTGCCTGCCGCTGGCCTGGTCGTTCATGCACGACTACCAGCGCAAGCGCGTGCTCACCTTCCTCGATCCCGACCGCGATCCGCTGGGCGCCGGCTACCACATCACTCAGTCCAAGATCGCCATCGGCTCGGGTGGCCTGTTCGGCAAGGGCTGGCTGCAGGGCACGCAATCGTCGCTCAACTTCCTGCCCGAGAAGCAGACCGACTTCATCTTCACCACCTTCGTCGAGGAATGGGGCATGGTCGGCGCGCTGGTCCTGCTCGCCCTGTTCACCCTGGTGCTGGTCTGGGGTTTCTCGATCGCGCTGCGCTGCCAGCACCATTTTGGCCGGCTGGTGGCGCTTGGCGTCACCGCGATGATGTTCCTCTACGTCTTCATCAACACCGCCATGGTGATGGGCCTTCTGCCGGTGGTCGGCGTGCCCCTGCCGCTGGTCAGCAACGGCGGAACCGCCATGGTCTCGGTGATGTTTGCCTGCGGCCTGCTGATCGGCGTGAATGTCTACCGCGACGCGCAGCTGCCGATCGTGCGGTAACCCGCGCGCTGGCGCGTCGATTCCGCGCGAGAAATTCGAGGATTCTGCCCTATCGACAATGCGGTATCGCCTTGCTAAACCCCGCGCCTCGCCGAGGAATGGGCGCATAGCTCAGTTGGTAGAGCAGCTGACTCTTAATCAGCGGGTCCCAGGTTCGAGCCCTGGTGCGCCCACCATTCCCGGAGACGAAGAAGCCCCGCAATTGCGGGGCTTTTCGCTGTCTAGGCCGGACCGGAGCAGGCAGATCGAGGTGCAGTTAGAGCCTGGTTTGCACACCGCGCAGAGGCAAGTTTACACATTAGCTGTGGTTTGCTGAGTACAGCTCGCGCGATGTCCGCTTTTTTCTCAGCAGCGGTCAAAGATCGGACATCGCCGGAATTCCGGAACGGGCCAAGAGGAGACGATTCCCGCGTCAGCTCTTCGGGCAAGGCCAAGGGCGAGGCTCTCATTTTCGCCCGGCCGGCGTTCCACTACACCGAATTGGACGAACGGCGCGGCCCGCCGTTGGCCGAGCAGGTGTTACGTGCGCGGCGCCCCGCTCACGGAAATTTCGACACTTCGGTTCTTCTGGTCGGACACGTTGTCACCGGTCGCCACGGGCGGACTCGCTTCTCCGTAGGTAGTGGCGGAGATAGAGGCTGCCGGAACGCCTGCGGCGACCAGGGCCGCCGTAACGGCATCGGTACGCTGCCGCGACAACGCTTGGTTGAAGGCTGGAGAACCCGTGGTATCCGTGTGGCCAAGTAACGCTACGCTTGCGCCACGCCGGCTCGTATAGGCGGCGGCGGCCTGCCGGATCGTGCCCAGTTCAGGGTCTTGCAAGGTCGAACTGCCTGGAGCGAAGAGCACCCTGAAATTCGATACAAGCGGCGCCGCAGGCGACTGTGGCTGGTTGCACGCTGCCAACAGCATTGCTGCGGCAATTACAAAAGACAAAGACCGACCAAGCATGTGTTCTTCTCCCCTCATATGGCCGACCACGCGTTGAGACTATAGCGCACCTGCGTTCAATTGGGGTGTGAGGTTTTGCACCTTTGCGCGAAGATTCGGTGATGCCGGAGTTGGCAGTGGTGCTGAGGATAGATCGGCGGCAGGCGGAGCGACGACGGGACCTCACGGCTTTCGAACCGCGCTGCTGGGCCAGTACGTGGCGGCCAACTTCAAGCTCTCCGCCGATGGACATGGCGGCACTCTCATTCTCGATCTGCTGGTATCGAGCGGCTCGCCCGTGGCGACGCCGCAATGGAGGAACGGGGAAGAGCGGACATGGCGCATGTCCGCTTTGGGTCAATCGCGTCGGTCTTGGCTTGTCCCCGAAATGTCCGACGAATAGGTCCC
>CAZHQA010000162.1:0-12024 GCA_964533955.1 uncultured Reyranella sp.
TGGTCGTCGGCGTCGCCAACGACCAGTCGATTGCTTATGGCTGCGCCAAGGCCTTCCGCACCGCCGGCGCCGAAGTCGCGATGACGTGGCTGAACGACAAGGCGCGCCCCCATGTCGAGCCGCTGGCGAAGGAACTGGAGGCGGCCATCACCGGGCCGCTCGACGTTTCCCTGCCCGGCCAGCTCGAGGCGATCTTCGACGCCATCGCCAAACGCTGGGGCAAGCTCGACATCCTGGTGCATTCCATCGCTTTTGCGCCGAGGGCCGATCTCCAGGGCGGCCTGCTCGACTGCTCGGCCGAGGGCTTCGCCAAGGCGATGGATGTTTCCTGCCACTCTTTCATCCGCATGGCGCGGCTGGCGGCGCCCCTGATGACTGACGGCGGCACCATGTTCGCCATGAGCTATCTCGGCGCCAACCGCGTGGTGCAGAACTACAACGTCATGGGGCCGGTCAAGGCGGCTCTCGAGGCCTCGTGCCGCTACCTGGCGCTGGAGCTCGGACCGCGGCGCATTCGCGTGCACGCCATCTCGCCCGGCCCGCTCAAGACGCGTGCCGCCTCGGGGCTCAAGGATTTCGAGCTGCTTCTGAACGAGGCGGCGGAAAAATCACCCCTCGGCGAGATCGTCGACATCATGGACGTGGGCTACACCTGCGCCTACCTGGCAACGCCGTTCGCCCATCGCATCACCGGCGGCACCGTCTATGTCGACGGCGGCGCCAACATCGTGGCCTGACATCTAAAGTTCTTTGAACCCGGCCTCCGGACGTCGGGACAATTGAGCCAGATCAACGCTACTTTCGACGTCGCCGCGGTAATAGGCGCTGCTCTTGTCTCGAGCATGGGAGTACGGTCATGCTGCAACCGACCAATCTGAATTTCGTCGCCGACTACTGGATCGACGCCTGGCAGCGCTGGGTCCTCACCCTCGACGTGCTGCGCCAGCGCGGCAACACCTTCGTCGAGCAGAGCGAGAAGAACGCGCCGCACGTGCTCGCCTTTCCCTTCGAGCCGGTGCTCGATGGTCGCTCGCTCGCCCGGCCGGTGAATTACGTGCTGGTACGAATCATCCCTCCCGAGGGCATGGCGATCGATCCCGCCAAGCCGCCCTTCGTTGTCGTCGACCCGCGCGCCGGCCACGGCCCCGGCATCGGCGGCATGAAGCAGGACAGCGAGATCGGCGTGGCCATGGCCGCCGGCCATCCCTGCTACTTCATCGGCTTCTTTCCGGCCCCCGAGCCCACCCAGACCATCGAGGATGTCTGCGCAGCCGAGGCGGTCTTCCTCGAGGAAGTCGCGCGCCGGCATCCGGAGGCGGAAAGCAAGCCGGTCGTCATCGGCAATTGCCAGGCAGGCTGGCAGCTCATGATGACGGCGGCGATCCGCCCCGAGCTGTTCGGACCGATACTCCTGGCGGGCTCGCCGCTGTCCTATTGGGCGGGCGTGCGCGGCCGCAATCCCATGCGCTATCTCGGCGGCACGCTGGGCGGCACCTGGCTGACCGCGATGGCCGGCGACATGGGCCAGGGCATCTTCGACGGCGCCAACCTGGTCGCCAACTTCGAATCGCTGAACCCGGCCAACACCTATTGGGAGAAGCCGTATAACCTCTATGCCAACGTCGACACCGAGGCGAAGCGCTTCCTCGACTTCGAGACCTGGTGGGGCAATCCCGTCCTGCTGAACGCCAGGGAGATGCAGTGGATCGCCGACAACCTGTTCGTCGGCAACAAGCTCACCTCGGGCGAGATCCAGACCTCGGCCGGCGTGCGCGTCGACCTGCGCAACATCCGCTCGCCGATCATCGTGCTGTGCTCGTGGGGCGACAACATCACGCCGCCGCAGCAGGCGCTGGGCTGGATCACCGATCTCTATGCGCACGACGACGAGATCGTCGCCAACGGCCAGACCATCGTCTACACGCTGCATCAGACGATCGGCCATCTCGGAATCTTCGTTTCGGGCAAGGTCGCGACCAAGGAGCATGCGGAGTTCGCTTCCTGCATGCAGATGATCGACCTGATGCCGCCCGGCCTGTACGAGGCGGTCATCACCGAGGTGGACGAAGGCACCGCCAATCCCGACCTGATCCACGGCAAGTACCTGTTCTCGCTGCAGGCGCGGACGCTGAACGACATCCGGGCGCTCGGCCACAACAGCGAGGAGGACGATCGCCGCTTCGCCACGGTGGCGCGCGTCTCGGAAGTCAATCACGGCCTCTATCGCACCCTCGCCCAGCCTGTCGTGAAGGCGCTGGCGGCCCTGCAGCCGGCGCAGATGACGCGCGAGCTGCATCCCAATCGGCTGAGCTTCGGCCTGTTCTCCGACCGCAATCCGGCAATGCAGGGCATCAAGGTGCTGGCCGAGCAGGTCCGCGCCGACCGCAAGCCGGTGGCGGCCGACAATCCCCTGCACGACCTCGAGAAAGCGGCGTCGTCCTGGATTACCGCCTGCTGGGACGGCTACCGCGCGGTGCGCGACGCCATGACGGAAGCCGCCTTCCTCGGCGCCTACGGTTCGCCGGTTCTGCAAGCCATGGTCGGCCTCGGCACGCCGGCCTCGTCCAGTGACCGTCGCATCGAGCGTGACCTGGCGCGCGAAGCCGCCGAGTTGCGGCAGATTGCCGAGCTCGAGAGACGCTTCGAGGTCGGCGGGCTGCCCGAGGCCATCGTGCGCGCCGTGATCCATGTCCGGTTGCCCGAAGGCAGCGTCGACGAGAGGGGTTTCGCGGCATTCGAGGCGCTGCGGCGCGCCCAGCCGGCCAACCGCCGGCTGACCTTCGGCGAGGTCAAGACTCTGTTTCGTGAGCAATACCTGCTGTTGCGGCTGGACGAGGAGCGGGCGGTAGGTGCCATCCCGAAGCTGTTGCCCGACAGCGAACTGCAGCGCCGCGCCGCCTGGGCGGCAGTGCGCGACGTGATCGCCGCGCGCAATCAGTTGTCTGAGGAAGGCTGGCGGCGCCTCGCGCGGGTGCAGCAGCTGTTCGGCGCAACCGAACAACAGGCGGCGGAATGACCATGCCGGATGCCGTAGATCGCCCCGCCAAGACGCCGCACGAGAAGTATGACCGGCTGATCGAGCTCGCTGCCAAACACCCTCCGATGACGACGGCGGTGTGCCACCCTGGCGACGTCAGCTCCCTGGAGAGCGCGGTCGAGGCGGCAAGGCTCGGCCTCATGAAGCCCATCCTCGTCGGGCCACCGGCTCGTGTACGCGATGCAGCCAGGCAAAGCGGTCTCGATATCTCTGCGTTCGACTTGATCGAATCGGCGCACAGCCACGATTCGGCTGCCAAGGCGGTCGAGCTCGTGCGCGCCGGCCGCGCCGACGCGCTGATGAAGGGCAGCCTCCACACCGACGAGCTGATGGGCGCGGCGGTGTCGCGCGACGCCGGCATCCGCACCGCGCGACGCATCAGCCATTGCTTCGTGATGGACGTGCCGCGCCATCCCGACGCGCTGATCATCAGCGACGCGGCGATCAACATCGCGCCGACGCTCGAGGACAAGGTCGACATCGTGCAGAACGCCATCGACCTCGCCCATGCGCTCGGCGTCCCGGAGGTGCGGGTCGCCATCCTGAGCGCGATGGAGACGGTCAATCCCAAGGTTCCCTCGACAGTCGAGGCGGCGGCGCTGTGCAAGATGGCCGATCGCGGGCAGATCACCGGCGCCCTGCTCGACGGTCCGCTGGCGCTGGACAACGCGATCAGCCTGGAGGCGGCGGCGATCAAGCACATCGTCTCGCCGGTCGCCGGCCGCGCCAACGTGCTGATCGTGCCCAACCTCGAAGCCGGCAACATGCTGGCGAAGAGCCTGTCGTTTCTGGCCGGCGCCGACGCCGCGGGCATCGTGCTCGGCACGCGCGTGCCCATCATCCTCACCAGCCGCGCCGATTCGCTGCTGACACGCCTTGCCTCGTGCGCCGTCGCCGTGCTGGTGGCGGCCGCCCGGCGCGCGCAGGAGATGGCGCTGGCCAAGAGTGCCGTATGACGAGCGTCGACGGCTGCATCGCCGTCCTGAACGCCGGGTCGTCGAGCATCAAGTTCGCGATGTACGAGTCGGGTGCGGCGGGTGCGCTGCTGCTGCGCGGCCAGGTCGAACGGATCGGCCAGGCACCGCATCTCGAGGCCAAGGATGGCAGAACCGGCGCGGTCCTCGCCGATCGCGCCCTGGCCGATCCCAGGGCCGATCACGAGGCGGCGACCGCCGAGATCATCGCGTTGCGCCGCGCGCTTCAGGGCGAGCGGCCGGTATTGGCCGTCGGTCACCGTGTCGTGCACGGCGGCACGGAATTCGCCGCCCCCGTCCTGATCGACGATGCGGTGCTGGCCAAGCTTGCCAAGCTCGTGCCGCTCGCGCCGCTGCACCAGCCGCACAATCTGGCGCCGATCCGCGTCATCGCCCGGTCGGTGCCCGGCCTGCCCCAGGTCGCCTGCTTCGACACGGCCTTCCATCGCAGCCAGGCCGCGCTCGCTCAGGCCTTCGCCCTGCCGCGCGACCTCACGGCGGCGGGCATCCGGCGCTATGGCTTTCATGGCCTGTCTTACGACTACATCGTGCGCCGGCTGGCCGAGACCGAGCCGGCGCTGGCACGCTGCCGCCTGGTCATCGCCCATCTCGGGAACGGCGCCAGCCTCTGCGCGGTACGCGATGGCAAGAGCGTGGCCAGCACCATGGGTTTCACGGCGCTCGATGGCCTGATGATGGGCACGCGCGCCGGCGCCCTCGATGCCGGCGTGCTGCTCTACCTGATGCAGGAACGCGGCATGGATGCGGCCGCGATCGAGGATCTGCTGTACAAGCGCTCCGGTTTGCTGGGCGTCTCGGGAATCGCCTCGGACATGCGCACCCTGCGCCAATCGAAGGCTCCGGAGGCGGCCGAGGCGATCGCCCTCTTCGTCTACCGCATCGTTCGCGAGATCGGCTCCATGGCTGCAGCGCTGGGCGGAATCGACGCCCTGGTGTTCACCGCCGGCATCGGCGAGCACGACGCGGCCACCCGGGCCGAGGTGATTGCGGGTTGCGGCTGGCTCGGTGTCGCCCTGGACGAGGCGCGCAACGACTCCGGGAAGGGCCGGATCAGCGCCGACGGCTCGCGGGCATCGGCCTGGGTGATGCCGACCGACGAAGAGCGCATGATCGCGCGCTACACCGGCGAGGTGGTGGCGCAGCTCGAGGGATGAAAAAGCCCCGCTGTCGCCAGCGGGGCTTTTCCTTTGCCGAAACCGGCGGAGCCTACCGGCCCTGGGCCGACATCGAGAAGTTGAAGTTGTCGAAGGTATTCTCGGCGACGCGGAACCACAGGTTCTGGTCGGCGCGGAACGACTTCAGGCTGTCGTAGATCTTCTTGAACTTCGGATCCTTGGCCGACAGCTCGTCGTAGTACTTGTAGGCCTCGGTGAAGCAGGGCTCGAGCACCGCGCGCGGGAACGGGCGCAGCTCGGTGCCCGCCGCCACCAGGCGGCGCAGCGCCGCCGGGTTGCTGGCGTCGTACTTCGGCACCATCCACGAGGTGACCAGGCCCGCCGCCGTCTCGACCATCGCCTGATACTGCTTGGGCAGCTTCGCCCAGGCGTCGTTGTTGATGTAGATCGAGCCCAGCGACGCGCCTTCCCACCAGCCGGGGTAGTAGTAGTACTTGGCGACCTTGTTGAAGCCGAGCTTCTCGTCGTCGTAGGGACCGACCCATTCGCAGGCGTCGATCGTGCCCTTCTCCAGCGCCGGATAGATGTCGCCGCCGGCGATCTGCTGCGGCACGACGCCGAGACGCTGAAGGATCAGGCCGGCGAAGCCGCCGACGCGGAACTTCAGGCCCTTCATGTCCTCCATCGTCTTGATTTCCTTGCGGAACCAGCCGCCCATCTGGCAGCCGGTGCCGCCGAAGATGAAGGAGCGGAAGTTGTAGTCCTTGTAGAACTCCTGGATCAGCTCGTTGCCGCCGCCGAAGTAGCACCAGGCGTAGTATTCACGCTGGTTCATCGAGAACGGCAGGCCGGTCTCGAACACGAAGTTCGGATGCTTGCCGAAGTAATAGTAGGCCGCGGTCTGGCCGGCCTCGACGGTGCCGTTCTGCACCGCGTCGGCAACCTGCAGGCCGGGCACGATCTCGCCGGCGGCGAACACGCGGACCTGGAACTTGCCGTCCGACATCTCGCCGACCACCTTGGAGAACAGCTCCGAGCCGCCGTAGAGCGTGTCGAGCGACTTGGGAAAGCTCGACGTCAGACGCCACTTCACTTCCGGCATGCTCTGCGCGATGGCAGGGGCCGCGACGGTCGAAGCTGCGGCCACACCCGCCGCACCCACGCCCGCCGTCCTCAAAAACTTCCTACGCTGCATTTTCTCTAGTCCTCCCAGACTTACAGGGTCACTCAAGGGCTCCCCGATTTTGAGCGCCCGGAGACTGACATGCGGAATCGCCTTTGAAAAGCAGTTCTGTCGGAGTGCAAAAACCCCGCCATAGCGGGGTTTTTCAATGGTTTGCGCGACTCTTTTCACAGCTAAATTTGGGCGATAATAGATCTCGCGCGCCCGAAGCGAGCTCTGGATGCCCAAGAAGGGGTCGGCAACCCTACGGTGTACCATTCGCCATCTTCTGCAAGCTGACGCCGCTCTCGTCGAAGGCGTGGACCACGACCTCGTCCAGTTTGTCGGCGAGGTCGCGCCACGCCGGCATGGGCTAGGTCCTACTTCGATCTGGGGGGAATGTGCTCAGCGATCCAGGTTAACCCCCAGATGATCAGAATAATCGCGCCTATGACGAGCGGGCCGAAGGCAATCAGGATCGCTCCCAATCGATCGTCGCAGGCCAGCGCGATCATGTCGGGCGCGGCAAGGCTCTCCCAGCCGGCCGGGATCTCCGGGGTCGGCACCCCTGGACCGCTCGCCGACATAGTCGGCGGCGCCGGTCTCGACGATCTTCGCGGCCATCCCGTCGTCGACGATGCCGGTCCAGCCGTGCGGCCAGGTCTTGCGGGTGTCCTTGTCGAGACGCTCGGTGTGCTCGCGGTGGATGGGAGCGCGCCACTAACAAGAAACAATGGCAAGAATCTCGCTCTGGGCGGTCGTCCTGATCGGCGCGTCACGCCGCGACAACGGAGTGCCGGCATCCCGGGACTGCACTCCCCAGGTCCGCTGATAGTTCGTTTGGCTCTTTTCGTTCCAGCCCGTAGTCGTCGTCGCCGCGGCGCGCGACGCGGCGCCCAGGACAACAAGAGTTTCGTCACCGAGGGTCCGCGCCGGCTGGTGAACAATTCCAGCGGCGCTCATAAGCGGCACCGGAGTCCCGCGCGCCGCTTCAATCGCAAGCGGACGCGCGGTCCCTGTGAGCCCTAAAGCTTCCCGGCAGCCGACTGGCGGGCCATGAAGTTGTCGAAGCTGCCCTCGCAGACGCGGAACCACAGGATCTCCTCGTTCCGGAACGGCCGCCAGTTGTCGTAGACCTTCTTGAACCTGGGGTTCTTCGCCGACAGCTCGGCGTAGAGTTCGTTGGCTGCGACGAACGCCGCTTCCATGACGGGCTGCGGGAACGGGACCAGCTTGGTGCCGGTGGACGCCAGCTCGCGCAACGCCCTGGGATTCTCGGCGTCGTATTTCGACAGCATCCAGTTCTGCGCATAGGCCGACGCCGCCTCGACGATCGCCTTGTAGCTCTTGGGCAGCTCGTTCCACTTGGTCAGGCTGATCATGGCGGTCGTCTGCGGTCCGCCCTCCCACCAGCCGGGGTAGAGGTAGTAAGGCGCGATCTTGTTGAAGCCGAGCTTCTGGTCGTCGTAGGGCCCGATCCATTCGGCGGCGTCGATCGTGCCCTTTTCCAGCGCCGGATAGATGTCGCCGCCGGCGATCTGCTGGGCGACGCCGCCCAGCTTGTTGATCACCTGGCCGGCAATGCCGGCAATGCGGAACTTCAGTCCCTTGAGATCGTCGAGGGACTTGATCTCCTTGCGGAACCAGCCGCCCATCTGCGCGCCGGTATTGCCGCACGGCAGCGGATAGATGTTGTAGTCCTTGTAGAGGTCCTGGATCAGCTCGCGCCCGCCGCCCCACTTCATCCACGCTTCCTGCTGGCGCGCGTTGGTGCCGAACGGCAAGGCCGTGTCGATCGCCAGCGTCGCGTCCTTGCCGACGTAGTAGGTTCCGGCGGAATGGCCCATCTCGACCGTGCCGTTCTGCACGGCATCGAGGACCTGCAGGCCGGGCACGATTTCGCCGGAGGCAAAGATGCGGACGTTGAACTTGTTGTCCGTCATCTCGCCGATGTACCGGGCGAACACTTCGCCCGCGCCATAGATCGTGTCGAGCGACTTGGGAAAGCTCGAGGCCATTCGCCATTTGAGTTCCGGCGTCGACTGCGCGAGGGCCGGGGCAGCAAGCGTACTCACAGACGCAACTCCCGCCGTGCCAAGCGCGGCGGTACGCAAGAATTTGCGGCGTTGCATGTGTTCCTCCCACGGAACGTTTCTTGTTTTGCCGGGCAGTGATTCCACCAAGCGGAATCAGCCTGCCACGCGCCCCGCATGGCAGGCAAACAAAAAGCCCCGCCGAAGCGGGGCTTTTCCTCAATGTCCCGGCTTGCCTACAGCTTATTCGCCGCCGACTGCCGCGCCATGAAGTTGTCGAAGGTGTTCTCGACGACGCGGAACCACAGGACTTCCTCGTTCCGGAACGGCTTCCAGCTGTCGTAGATCTTCTTGAACTTCGGGTTCTTGGCGACGGTCTCGGCGTAGAGCTCGTTGGCGGCGTTGAAGCAGGCCTCCATCACCGGCTGCGGGAACGGCAGGAACTTGGTGCCGTTCGCCACCAGCTCGCGCAGCGCCTTGGGGTTCTGCACATCGTACTTGGCGACCGACTTGGCGTTGGTCTCGCCGCAGGCGCTCGCGATCGCCTCCTTGTAGACCGCCGGCAGCGCCTCGTAGGCCTTCAGGCCGACGTAGAGCGACAGCGCCGCCGAGCCTTCCCACCAGCCGGGGTAGTAGTAGTACTGCGCGACCTTGTTGAAGCCGAGCTTCTGGTCGTCATACGGCCCGACCCACTCGGCGGCATCGATCGTGCCCTTCTCGAGGGCCGGATAGATGTCGCCGCCGGCGAGCTGCTGCGGCACCACGCCGAGCTTGGCCATCACCTGGCCGGCGAAGCCGCCGATGCGCATCTTCACGCCCTTCATGTCCTCGGGCGTCTTGATCTCCTTGCGCCACCAGCCGCCCATCTGGCCGCCGGTGTTGCTCATCAGGAAGGAGGTCATGTTGTAGTCCTTGTAGAACTCGCGCATCGCCTCGAGCCCGCCGCCGTAATAGACCCAGGCATTGTGCTGGCGCGTGTTCAGGCCGAACGGAATGGCCGTGTCGAAGGCGAAGGTCGGATCCTTGCCGACATAGTAGTACGAGGCGGTGTGGCCGCATTCGACGGTCTCGTTCTGCACGGCATCGACGACCTGCAGGCCCGGGACGATCTCGCCCGCCGCGAACACGCGGATCTGGAACTTGTTGTCGGTGAGGGCGGCGACGCGCTTGGCGAAGTCCTCGCCCGCGCCGTAGATCGTGTCGAGCGACTTGGGGAAGCTCGACGCTAGGCGCCACTTGATCTCCGGCATCGACTGGGCGATCGCCGGTGCCGCGAGCGCGGTACCCGCGGCGACGGCCGCACCGCCGACACCGGCGGAGCGCAGGAATTTACGACGTTGCATGTGCCACTACCCCCCTGAATCCAAGGCCGCGGGTTATGCCACGTCGCACACGGGGTGAAAAGTGCCGAAAGGCTGCGCAAATGCGGCGTTTCGGCACGATCCGTCTCTGGCGGTTTTCGTCCCTTCCCCGTCACCGGGGATGCAAGGGCCCTACAGCTTGTTGGCCGCCGACTGGCGAGCCATGAAGTTGTCGTAGGTGTTCTCGGCGACACGGAACCACAGCACGCCGTCCTTGCGGAACGCCATCTGCGATTCGTAGATCTTCTTGAAGGTCGCGTTCTTGGCATTGATGCCGGCGTAGACCTCGTTGGCCGCGTTGAACGAGGCCTCGAGGATCGGCTGGGAGAACGGCATCAGCTTGGCGCCCGACGCGATCAGCTGGCGCAGCGCCTTGGGATTTTCGGCGTCGTATTTCGTCGTCGTCCAGTTGTCGGCGTCGGCGCAGGCCATGCGCAGGATCTCCTGGTAGTTCTTGGGCAGCGCGTTCCACTTGTCGAGGCCGATCATGGTGTGGAGCGCAGCGTTGCCTTCCCACCAGCCCGGATAATAGTAGTACGGCGCGACCTTCACGAAGCCGAGCTTCTGGTCGTCGTACGGACCGACCCATTCGGCGGCGTCGACGGTGCCCTTCTCCAGCGCCGGATAGATGTCGCCGCCCGCGATCTGCTGCGGCACCACGCCGAGCCTGGCCATGACGTCGCCGGCGAGGCCCGCGATGCGCATCTTCAGGCCCTTGAGGTCCTCGACGGTCTTGATCTCCTTGCGGAACCAGCCGCCCATCTGCGCGGTCGTGTTGCCGGAGACCATGCCGTAGACGTTGTAGCCCTTGAAGAACTCGTTGAGCAGCTGCTCGCCGTCGGCCTGCGTCAGCCAAGCGTTCATCTGGCGCGTGTTGAGGCCGAACGGAATGGTCGTCGCCAGCGCGAAGGTCGCGTCCTTGCCGAAGAAGTAGTAGCAGGCGGTCTGCCCCATCTCGACGGTGCCGTTCTGCACCGCATCGAGCACCTGCAAGCCCGGCACGATTTCGCCGGCGGCGAAGGTGCGGATCTGGAACCTGTTGTCCGTCGCCGCCGCCACGATCTTGGCGAAGCGCTCGGCGCCGCCGTACAGGGCGTCGAGCGACTTGGGGAAGCTCGAGGTCAGGCGCCAGTTGAGCTCGGGCATCGACTGGGCGATGGCGGGAGCGGCAACCGCACCGCTGGCAGTGACCGCGGCGCCGATACCGGCGGTACGCAGGAATTTGCGACGTTGCATGGAAGGCTCCGGAATGGATTCAAGTGCGCGGGCTTATGGCATGCGTGCCCGGGCGGCAGAAGGTTCAACGCATGAACAGCAGGACGAGCGCCAATGCGCCCAGTGCAATGCGGTACCAGGCAAAAGCGGCAAAACCGTGCCGGCTGATGAAGCGTACGAAGGGCTTGATCACCACCAGCGCGGAAAGAAAGGCTACCACGAATCCGATGGCGATGACCCCGCTGCCGTGCAGGTCGAGGGTCGCTCGGTTCTTGTAGAGATCGTACACCGTGGCTCCCAGCATGGTCGGGATCGCCAGAAAGAACGAGAATTCGGCTGAAGTCGCACGGTCGACGCGCAGGACCCGGGCGCCCATGATGGTGGCACCCGAGCGGCTGACGCCGGGGATCATGGCCAGGCACTGGCAAAAGCCGACGAACAGCGCGGTCTTCCAGTCGATGTCGTCGACCGACTTGATGCGCGGCCGCTGGACCAGCCACTCGATCGCCAGGATGACAATGCCGCCGACGATCAGCGCGACGGCGACGACGAACGGGTTGAACAGGACCGACTTGACGTAGCTGTGCGCGAGGACGCCGATCACCGCCGCCGGCAGGAAGGCCAGGATGATGGCACTGGCGAAACGCAGCGCGCGCGGCTCGCGCCGCACCACGCCGGTCACCGTGCTCCAGATCTTGGCGCGATAGAGGAGGCACACCGCCAGGATGGCGCCGAGCTGGATCACGATGTCGAAGACCTTGCCCGGCGGTCCTTCGAAATGCAGCACCTCCTCGGCCAGGATGATGTGCCCTGTCGAGGACACCGGCAGGAACTCGGTCAGTCCCTCGACGAGGCCGATCAGCACCGTCTTCCAGATCAGCGTGAAATCCATGCGTCTCCTCTACAATTTCCTCCCCATTCAGATCGGCAGGTGTCGGCGTCATACGTCGACGGAGGGGTCAGCTGCGCTGGATCGAAGGCCATGACCCCTCCGTCGCGGCAAGACCGCGACACCTCCCCATTTGAATGGGGAGGAGAACGAGGTCGGCAAGGCATCATCTATCCCTGAAGCGCCTCGCGCGCGGCCAGCCTTTGTCCGGCAGGCG
>CAZHQA010000163.1:0-11895 GCA_964533955.1 uncultured Reyranella sp.
TATTTGGGGCGGGCCGGTGGGTGTGTGGGCCACGCGAGCCAGATAGCCAAGCGAACTTGGGAAGCGGATGTGTCTCGACTTTCGAGCAGGACATAGGTGGGCGCAATGAATAAAATTGCATTTACGACGCAGTGTTTGGTTGCGGTGCTCGTTTTGGCGGGAGCTGCAGTTGGATCAAAAGTCGTCGCTCCCGTGTTCGCCCAAGCCGTGCCCGGCCAGCCGCCAAATCAGGATCGCGATCGGGATGATCCGCTGGGCGCGGGTCCGCTGCAGGGAGCGGGCCCGCTGCAAGGCGCCAACCCTCTGCAAGGTGGCCCGCTTCAGGGCACTGGGCCTTTGCAGGGTGATGGCCCGTTGCAGGGCGAAGGCCCGCTCATGGGCGCCGGCCCGCTGCACGCGGACGGTCCCGTCCAGGGCAACGGGCCGTTCCTGGGCGCAGGGCCGTTGCAGGGGGACATGCCGTTCATCGGCGGAGCTCCGATCTTCGGCCCGGGCGACCTGCCGCCGGGGTCTCCCGTCCAATTGGCCTCGCTGCCCTTCGTCCCGCCAGTGCTGCCGCCGGCCACGGATCCTGGCGTGCCGCCGTTGCTACCGATCGCCGGTGGCCCCGGCACTCTTCCGCCGTCATCGACACCGGGCGATCCCGGCGAGCCCCCGCAGACGACGGAATGCGTAACGTGCGGCTTCACGTCTCCGCCGCCTCCGGCACCGACGCCGCCGGCGAACAACATCGTCAACTGCGCGAACGTGACCTGCAGCTAGCCCAACGAACCCGTGCGGAACTTTGCTCAACCGACCATCGGACCAGTGCCCGGATGGCCACAAGCACCCATGACGATTAGTTCGCGTCGTTCGCAGCTGATTTGGTGCCCAGTCGTCGGCTGGGTACTGCTCGCGTGCGCGACCTCCGCCCAGGCGCAGACGGCGACCGGCACCACTTCGACCACGCCGTCGACGACGTCGTCGTCGACCGTGCCGACCCCGCCGCCGCAGACCTACATCCTGAACCCGCCTTCTTATTCCTCGACCATCGTCGGCGCGCCGTTCGGAACCACCGTCCCGATTTACTCACCGGAACTCTCTGTCACCGGTGGCATCCCACGATCCGATGATCGTGAACTGGGCATCGCGCTGGGCAGCTTCTATCTAACTCCGCAGATCGAGATGAATGCGGGGTACGACAGCAACGTGTTCGCCCAGAGCGCCGCGCTCGGCACGGTCGGGTCGCCGTTTCTCGCGATAACCCCGACTTTCGATCTGCGCTCGAATTGGTTGAACCATGAGATGCATGTGATCGGCGGGGCCGGCTTCGGCTTCTATTCCAATGCTCCGACGCAGAACTATCTGAATTTCAGCCTGCTGGCGGACGGCAAATACGACATCGACTACGACTTTTACGTCAACGGCGGCACCGGGATTATCCGCACTACCGAGGCGCTGGGTACGCCAAACGCCGTGGCAGCGCAGGCGCCGACGGTCGAATATGCAATCCCGGTCAATTTGGGCTTCTACAAGAGGTTCAATCGCTTCTACATGGGCGGCCTCGCCAACGCGACGAAGTACCTGTACGAGGACTACAGTCTGGTCACCGCCCAGGGCCTGCCAGCTGCCAGCAGGTCGCGCACGGAATATCTGGAATCGCTCAGGTTCGGCTACGAGCTGACCGAGGATTTTGCCGCGTTCATCGCGCCAAGCCTCAACCAGATCCGCTACGACCAGACGATCGATTCCGCCGGCCAGATGCGCAATGGCGACGGCGCCAACATCGGTGCTGGCGCCACGTGGAAGCTGAACGAGATCAGCATTCTCGAGGGCATCGTTGGCTACAGCACGCTGAACAACCAGTCGGGGATCGGGAACACGGGGGCCTTCACATTCGGTCTTGCCGGCACATGGACGGGCTACGCGCCGCTGACACTGCGCCCGCGGATCTTGCGCAGCATCAACCAATCGCCCCTGATCAACTACTCGGCCTATGTCTCGACGATTGCCGCGCTCGACTTCAACTATATCGTCCACGACGCATGGACCTTGGTCGGCGGGCTCTTCTACAATGCACTCGACTATACGCCGGTCGATGGTTTGGGCGCTCCTCCCCGCACCGATACGTACCTGCGCGGGCAGATCGGCCTGATGTACACGCTCAGGCCACAGGTGCAGATCGGTCCCGCGTACGAGTATTCGAGCGGCTCATCGACCGACCCGGTCAACGGTCCGTCGTATCAGCGACAGATCTTTTCCATCCGATTGATGGCAAGACACTAGCGATGTTATTCCGCAAACCGAGCACTCCCCTAATCATGCCGCTGTTTCCGTCGAAACTGGCGAGGGCCTCGGTCGCCCTTGCCGCGATTCTCGCCACGGTCGGTTGCGAGCCGCGAACCACCGGCGTCATTCAGCTTCCCGTGCCGCCAAGCCGCGAGCAAACGGCGTTCACGTCCGCGCCGCCGTTGAACGGTCCGCCACCCATGGTGACCAACGAATGCCGCCAGGGACGCGGCAACTACCGTCTGGGGACCGGCGACAAGATCCGTGTGATCGTCTTGCAGGACACCGAGTTCTCGGGCGACTACGAGGTAAACGGGACGGGCGCGATCTCGGTCCGCGTTCTGGGCCCCATTCAGGTGGTCGGAATGACGCTGCAGGAGCTGGAGGAGCTGCTTCGGGAGCGCTACCGCGAAGGCGGGTACCTCGTGGCTCCCCGGCTCAGCGTCGAGCTTCTTGCCAGCAGACCCTTCTACATCGTCGGCGAGGTTTCGCGCCCCGGGCAGTTTCCGTTCGTTTCTTGCCTCCATGTGATCCAGGCCATTGCCATTGCCGGTGGTTTCACCCGCCGGGCGAGCAAATCCAGTATCACGATCAGGCGATACTACGCGACGACCGCGGAAGAGCAGTATGTGACGGACGATACGCTGGTCGAGCCCGGCGACGTGTTGAGGGTTCCGGAGCGGTATTTCTAGCGGCGCGTGGGAACGCCGCTGGAAAGACCGGGTTAGGGCTGAAAGGTAATTGCGGCCAGGGTGTGCCGTAGGATGGTGTGGCATGGGACTTTTGCCTAAAATCGATCACATGGGTGAGGAGACCGCCTTCAATCGAGTGGCCGTGTCGACGGACGGCGCCGGCGCGCCGATGCGCTCGATGGAAGCCCCGAACGAGCTGTGGGAGTGGTTGCGGCTGCTCAACCGCCGCAAGGCCATTATCGTCGGTGCCGGTCTGGTGGCCGTCGCGCTGATGGCCCTGGTGGTTGCCCAGCGAACGCCTATGTACAAGGCAACGTCGCGCATCATGCTCGACACGCGCGCGTTCAATGCCGTCAAGACCGAAGCCGCGCTTTCGGGCCTCGATACCTTGAACCTCGGTGCGATCCAGAGCGAGCTCGAGGTCATTCAGTCGGAGTTCCTGATCGGCCGGGTTGTCGACCGGCTTGGCCTGGCCTCCAATCCGGAGTTCAACGGCACCAAGCCGCCGGGATTCCTCGACAGCTCCCTGGCACCGATCCGAGACCTCTGGCATTCGGGCATCGCCTCGCTGCTCGCTCCCCCCAAGAGGGCCCCGCAGGCTCCGGCCGGGGCGCCGCGCGCCAGCCGTGGTGACGATAACGATCCCGGCCGGCGGGCGGCCATCGGCGAGGTGGCGGGACATCTCAGCGTCACGCTGCTCGGCCGGACCTTTGTGATCCTCATAACTGTCGAGAGTACTGACGCCAATATGTCGGCACGCATCGCCAACGCCATTGCCGAGGTGTATCTCGCCGATCAGGTCGACAATAAGAATGAGGCCAACCGGCGCGCCACCGAATGGCTCGAGGAGCGCTTGGCCGAACTCCGACGCAACCTGCAGGTCGCAGAAGAGGCCGTGGCGACCTATCGCCGCGACAAGGGACTGGCGGGCAGCCCGGAGGGCGTCGTCTCGACGCAAACCCTGTCGGATCTCAACGGCAAGTACATTGCGGCCAAGACCCGGCGCATCGAGAAGGAAGGCCGCCTCGTGGCCCTCAGCAAGGCGAGTCTCAACCCGAACGAGCTTGCCAACATCTCCGAGGTCGCCAGCAACTCTACTCTGAGTGCGCTACGCACGCAGGAGCTCGAGCTCACGCGCCGGATCGCGGATTATCAGACCCAGTTCGGCCCCAATCATCCGAAGGTACAGCAGGCTCAGGCGGAACTTGCCACTGTGAGAAGCCGCTTCCTCGCGCAGACCCAGAGCATCACGCTCGCCATCCGTGCCGAACTGGATGCCGCCAAGTCCGAGGAAGAGGAGCTCAAGACGCAGGTCGAGCGCGCTTCGGTGCTGTCGGGCGCGACCAGCCAATATGAGGCCGAACTGAAGCAGCTCGAGCGAGAGGCGCAGTCCAACCGGGCCCTCTACGAGAGCTTCCTCAACCGCTTCAAGGAGCTGCGCGAGCAGCAGGATATCCAGCGGGCCGATGCCCGTATCCTGGCGTATGCTTGGCCGAATTTCTCGCCCAGCTCGCCGCAGTACAAGACCAGCCTGTTCGCGGCCTTCATCATCGGCTGTCTGCTCGGCATGGCCGGTGCGATCGCCGCCGAGAAGCTCGACCGTGTGTTCCGCTCGGCGTCGCAGGTCGAGAGGGCTACCGGTGTGGCCGTGCTCGGCATGGTTCCCCTGGTCAAGGGCTCGGCCGCGCTCCGCGCCAATATCGTGAGCCAGGTCCTGGACCGTACGACCTCGTCGGCGGCCGAGGCCATGCGCGCAGTATTCACCGCGATCAGCCTCAGCAACCTCGACCGGCCTGCAAGGGTCATCGCCATCACCTCGGCGACGCCCGGCGAGGGCAAGACCACCTTCGCATCGGCGCTGGGCGGCCTGCTGACCAAGATGAACACCTCGCGACGCGTGCTGCTGGTCGATCTCGACCTCCGGCAGGCAAAGCTCGCGCAGGCCCTCGGCTTGAAGGATCGCGGCGGCACCATCGACGAGTACCTGATGGGCAGCAAGACGCTGGACGAGTGCATCCGCCGCCACGATATCTCCGGCGTCGACTACATCTGCGCCCGGGCGGATACGCCTAACGCTCCGGAGATCCTGGAATCGCACGCCATGAAGGCTGCGCTCGCGACTTTCGCGGACCGCTACGATCTGGTGCTGCTCGACAGCCCGCCGGTGATGGCCGTCTCGGACGCTCGCATCATCTCGCAGCTCGCCGACTACACGATCTTCATCGTCCAATGGGCGAAGACGCCGCGTGACGTCGTGACCTCGGCGATATCGGCGCTCCGCGCGGTGACCGATCGCGTTGGCATCGTGATAAACAAGGTCAATCTCGCCAAGCATGCGCTCTACGAATATGGCGACTACGGCGATTACTACTCACGGTACAATTCCTATTATGGAGCGAACGCGCAAGGATCTCGGCCAGCCGCCAAGGCGGCCGAGGGCGACAGCGGGATCGCAAAATTGAAGCGCATTGTACCTCGCGTGAAGTAGGCTCCGCCCCAGAAAGGGGCCAACAATGCTGCGTCGCTTCTTCGGCGGAGGCGCAAAGGCCCGGCCGGGCACCATACCGGCCGGTCAGGCTGCATATGCCATCGGCGACGTTCACGGACGCCTCGATCTGCTAGAGGATCTCCTGTCGCGCATTTCCAGGGACGCACGGCGACACGAGGCCGACGAACTGCGTCATCTGGTGCTTCTGGGCGACTATATCGACCGTGGGCCGGAGAGCCGCGGGGTGGTGGAGCGCTTGCTCGACGAGCCCATGCCGGGCTTCGCCGGGACCTACCTGATGGGTAACCACGAGGAGGCGATGCTGGCCTTCCTCGACGGGCTGAGCGATGGGCTGGACTGGCTGTCATTCGGTGGGCTGGAGACACTGTTGTCCTATGGCGTGCCGCTGCGCAGCCTGCCACGCAGCAAGGATGACGCATCTCTCCTCCGTCGGGCGTTGGCCGAGGCCGTGCCACAAAGCCATCTTGAGTTTCTGAGGCGCTGCACGCTCCACCATGGGATCGGCGACTATCTCTTCGTCCACGCCGGCGTACGGCCAGGAGTCCCGCTCGAACGTCAGGCGGCCGCCGACCTGATGTGGATTCGCGACGACTTCCTGCGCAGCAGAGTGCCGCTACCCGGCCGTATTGTCGTGCATGGTCACACGATCTGCGATCTGCCGCAAAATCGCGAGCACAGGATCAACATCGATACCGGTGCCTTCGTGAGTGGCAGGCTCACCTGCCTGGTACTTCGAGGATCCGAGCGGCGGTTCCTGTCCACCGTCGACGAGATCCGAGAGTAGTGACGACACGTCTCAATCTCGGTTGCGGCCAATCGCCAACTCCCGGATGGCTCAACTACGACAACTCGCCGACCGTCTGGCTCGCCAAATCGCCTCTCCTGGCCCGGTTGCTGCGTCGTGCCGGCGTGATCGACGCCGGCAGTTTCGAATTCGCATCGTTCTGCCAGGTCAACGACGTGCGCCATGCGAATGCGGCCCGGCGCATTCCCCATGCGGACGCGACGGTCGACGCGATCTACTCGTCTCACATGATCGAGCATCTGCTGCCCGATGACGCCTGGGCCTTCCTGCGGGAGTGCCGGCGGGTCTTGAGACCGGGCGGCAGGCTGCGTCTGGTCGTCCCGGATTTGCAGGCCCTGGCACGCGACTATCTGCGGGGCGGCGATGCCGACGATTTTCTCAGGCGGATGCAGTTCGAGACGCATCTGCCAGCCGGGCTGTTCGCCAAACTGAAGTGGCTGTTGCTCGGCCGTCGAGGGCACCACTGGATGTACGACGCCTGCTCGCTCGGCGCGCTGGTGATGGAGGCGGGTTTCGTCGGCGTCGAGACGATGGCGGCCGGCGAGACGCGCATCGTCGACCCGTCCGGACTGGACCTGTGCGAGCGGCAGGTCGATAGCGTCTACCTCGAAGCCGTTCGCCCGTAGGCGGCACACGCTCACGCAATCGTAAGCGGCGGGCGAGGAGGGGGTGTGTCAAGGTCCCCTTCTCAAGGGAGGAAAACCACGATGCCAGTTCGTTTTCTCACGCTTTGCGCGGCAGCGTTCCTGGCGTTCGTTACCGCGGGGCCGGCCCTGGCGCAGTCTCCCCAGACACCCCCGACCCGGCTGCGCGGCTCGATCGCCGCCATCGATGACAAGTCGGTGACCGTGGCCACGCGCGAGGGCGCGACCGCCAAGGTCGCCCTGGCCGACAATTGGGGGGTGTTGCTGGTTGTCCCGGTCACCATGGCCGATATCAAGGAGAATAGTTTCGTCGGCATCGCGTCCCTGAAGGGAGCGGACGGAACGCTCAACGCGCTCGAGGTGCTGGTGTTTCCCGAGAACATGCGCGGTGTAGGCGAGGGACACTATCCCTGGGATCTGCAGCCCGAGAGCATGATGACCAACGCCACGGTCGCCCGAGTTGCAACTGCGCCGAGCGGCCAGTCGCTGACCCTGGCCTACAAGGGCGATGGGAAGCAGACGATCGTGGTCAAACCCGGCACGCCGATCGTCACCTTCCAGCCTGGCACCAAGGCCGATGCCAAGGTCGGAGCCAAGCTCATCGTCACCGCGACGAAGGATGCCGATGGCAGCCTGAAGGCGGCGCGGCTCGCGGTCGGCAAGGACGGCTTTACGCCGCCGATGTAGGCGGCACACCCGGCCTGTTCGAGTGCAGGCCGACAAGTCTTCAGCGGATGGGCGGGCCGCTCGACCGCGACGGGATTGCTGTCAGAGACGCCAAAGCGTTACGCCGGCGGGCGTCGCATTGCGCTCGAGCAGGGCGGGCACGTCGGCCACGAAGCCTCCGTCCGGTTTCAGCAGCCTGGAGACGAGCGACCATCCGGAGTCGCGATAGGCGCGATGGGCGACCGCCAGGACGACGGCGTCCGCCGCTTCGAGCTTGTCAAGCGGAGTCAAGGTGAGGCCGTACTCTTCGGCCAGGAGGACACCGTCCGCCATCGGGTCGTGCAGCTGGACGGTGATGCCGAATTCCTCGAGTTCGCGAACGATATCGACCACGCGGGTGTTGCGAATGTCCGGCACGTTTTCCTTGAAGGTCACGCCGAGCACCGTCACCACCGGTCGCCCGTTGCGCGCTCGACGCATGATCGAGCGGGCGACGCGATTGGCGACGTAAACACCCATCCCGTCGTTTACCCTGCGGCCGGAATGGATGACGTGTGGGTGGTAGCCCACTTCCTCCGCCTTGTGCGCGATGTAGAACGGATCGACGCCAATGCAGTGGCCGCCGACGAGGCCGGGCCGGAACGGCAGGAAATTCCACTTTGTGCCGGCGGCCGTCAACACGTCCTGCGTGTCGATGGCGAGGCGATCGCAAATGAGCGCGATTTCGTTGATCAGCGCGATGTTGATGTCGCGTTGGGTATTTTCGAGAACCTTGGCGAACTCGGCCACGCGGATCGAAGGCGCGCGATGGGTGCCCGCCTTCACGACGGCCCTGTAGACGCCATCGACGATGTCCAACGTCTCGGGAGTGTCGCCTGAGACGATCTTCAGGATGTTGTCGAAGCGCCGTTCCTTGTCGCCCGGATTGATGCGTTCGGGCGAGTAGCCGACGTTGAAATCGGCCTTCCAACGCAGGCCCGAAGCTTTCTCGAGCACGGGAATGCATACATCCTCGGTCACTCCAGGGTAGACCGTCGACTCGTAGACAACGATATCGCCGCGCTTGATGGCCGAGCCGATCGTCCTCGACGCCCCCCGCAGCGGTTCGAGGTCCGGCTGTTTGCTGGCGTCGATCGGAGTCGGGACGGTCACGATATGAAAATCGGCGGCGCGCAGGTCGGCTGCGTTGTCGGTAAATTTCAGGCCGGGGGCGCGCAGGGCCGCCTGGTCGACTTCACCGGTTCGGTCGTGGCCGCGTGAAAGCTCCGACACCCGGCGGCTATCGATGTCGAAGGCAACGACCGGCACACCTGCCTGGGCAAACGTTGTCGCGACCGGCAAGCCCACATATCCGAGGCCGGCGACTGCTATACGGCGGTCCATTGGTAGAAAGTCCGTTCGATTTCAGGTTCCCGAACGCTTGTACGAAACCGCACAATTTGCAGTGAGAGCCCTGTTGTTTTCCTGCAATACGCTACCATGGCTCACCGACATTCCCTAGTCAGGCGGCATCAACCCACATGAACGATGGCGGCTATGTTGCTGAAAACCAGCAAATATCGTAAAAGAAGCACGGTCGATGCAACCTCGGTCTCCGGGCATGGGAGACGCGGGTTGAAGGGCAGAATCTAGGGTTGCGCAGAGGCGAACTTGAGCGGGGAACGCGTCACGGCAAGCGACGTCCGGGCGTCTCCGTCTGCCCGTAGCAAGGCCGGCCGGAATCGCGCAGCGCTTGGCGATCTGAAGAACTGCACGATCGCCGTCATCGGCGACTTGATGCTGGATCGCTACCTTCATGGCGACGTCGAGCGAATCTCTCCCGAGGCTCCGGTCCCCGTGGTGCAACGCCGCTCCGAGCGGCTGATACCCGGTGGCGCGGCCAACGTCGTCAGCAATCTCGCCACGCTCGGCGTCGACGTCCGTGTCGTCGGCGTGACCGGTTCGGACGAGGCGCGAGCAAGTCTTATCGCTGCCTTGCAGCGGCAGGGGCGCGTCACGAGTGACGGCATCGTGGCCGACACCGATCGTCCGACCACGCAAAAGCTTCGCATCGTAAGTGCCCATCAGCAGATTGCCCGCATCGACTTCGAAGAGGCTGGTGCCCTGTCGCCAGAGATCGAGGACGAGGTGATCGCCGCAGCGCGAACCGCGATCGAGGCGGCGAAGGTCGTGGTTGTCTCGGACTACGGCAAGGGACTGTTGACTGATCGTGTGCTGCGCGAGGCCATCGATCAGGCACGCCAGGCGGGCAAACCGGTGCTGGTGGATCCCAAGCGGCGCGACTGGTCGGTCTATCGTGGCGCCTCGATCGTCACGCCTAACCGCCGCGAACTCTCCGAGGCAACCGGCCTGCCGTGTGAGACCGACGCCGAGGCCGAAGCTGCCGTCGCGCGGGCCCGGCTCGCGTGTGACAGCGACTTCCTGCTGACCCGCTCCGAGAAGGGCATGTCGTACTTCTCGGCCGACAAGCCGCCGATACATGTGCCGACCGTCGCCCTGGAAGTGTTCGACGTATCGGGCGCGGGGGACACGGTCATTGCCATCCTGGCTGCCGGCATCGCCCTCGACATGGAGATCGCCGACGCGCTCAGGATGGCCAACTATGGTGCAGGCATTGTCGTTGCCAAATTCGGTACGGCAACGGTGACGCCTGAAGAGCTGATTGTGCCGCTCAATCGGAGGCGCGACGCCAACGGCGAGCACGGTGCTCTGCTGACGCGAGATGAACTGGTGGCCTTGCGCAGGGAATGGGGCCGTCAAGGGCTGACGGTCGGTGTCGCCAACGGTTGCTTCGACCTTTTGCACCCGGGGCACATCTCGCTCATACGCCAGGCCGCCGATGCCTGTGACAGGCTGGTCGTTGCGCTCAATTCGGATGCATCGGTGAAGCGGCTCAAGGGGCCGGGCCGGCCGGTGCAGAACGAGCGCTCGCGCGCGAGCGTGATGGGCGCGATCAAGGGCGTGAGCGCCGTCATCGTCTTCGATGAGGATACGCCGCTAGAGCTGCTGCGTGCGCTCGAGCCCGACGTGTTGGTCAAGGGGGCCGACTATGCGGAAAGCGAAGTTGTCGGTGCCGATCTGGTCAAGGCACGCGGCGGCCGAATCGTTCTCGCGACGCTCGTGCCGGAGCAGTCGACCACCGCCATGATCGAGCGGGACAAGGTTCCGGCCGAATAGGCGGCGGGCAACTCCCAGAGTTTCACACATGTTCATCGTCACCGGGGCGGCAGGCTTCATAGGATCAAACCTCGTGGCCGAACTGAACGAGCGCGGCCATCACGACCTCGTTCTGGTCGATCGCCTGGGCGGCGACGGCAAATGGCGCAACATCGCCAAACGCCAATTCAGCGACTGGGTCTTTCCCGAAGAGCTCGAACGGCGCCTGGAATCGATCGATCGCGCCGACGGCGTTTTTCATCTCGGCGCCAATTCCTCGACGACCGCAACCGATGCCGATGAGATCGTGAGGACCAACTTCCGCGTCTCGACGCAGCTCTGGAACTGGTGTGCCCGCACGCGGACGCCGCTGGTCTACGCCTCGTCGGCCGCCACCTACGGCGACGGAATGCGGGGCTTCGATGACACGGAAAGTGCCGAGCGCTTCGAGGAACTGCGGCCTCTCAACCTCTACGGATGGTCCAAGCACGCCTTCGATCGCTGGGTGTTTGCGCGCAGGGATTCGGGCGATGCGCCGCCGTTCTGGGCGGGGCTCAAGTTCTTCAATGTTTACGGACCCAACGAATACCACAAAGGCGACATGCAGAGCCTCGTGGCCAAGAATGCGTCGCGCATCGCTGCCGGCCAGCCGGTCATACTGTTCAAGTCCCATCGACCCGACTATGCCGACGGCGAGCAGCTGCGCGATTTCATCTACGTCGCCGACTGCACGCGGATCATGCTGTGGCTCGCGGAATCAAGGGCGCAATCGGGCCTGTTCAATCTCGGGACGGGCAAGGCACGGTCCTTCAGGGATCTCATGCTGGCGACGGGCAAGGCGCTTGGCAGGGACGTCTCGTTTGATTTCCGCGACATGCCCGAGGCGATCCGGCCCAACTACCAGTACTTCACCGAGGCCAGGATGGAGAAGCTTCGCGGGGCCGGCTTCAACGGCCCGATCCATACTCTCGAGGACGGCGTGGCTGACTATGTCACGAAGTTCCTGTTGCAGGACGACAAGTATCGGTAAGGCGTACTCGGCAGCCGGCCGCGACCCCGATCGGTGCCCGTCGCTTGATCAATTTCAGTTGTGCGGCAGCGCCAGGCCGGCCCTTTCGAGGGGATGCCGAGGCGGCGAAAAGCCAGATCACAGGC
>CAZHQA010000164.1:0-11879 GCA_964533955.1 uncultured Reyranella sp.
CTCGACGACGAGGCGCCGATCGCCGCCGGCCGCGAGATCTGGGGCTTCCCCAAGAAGTTCGCCAACCCCAAGCTCGAGCTGATCGGCGACACGCTGACCGGCACGCTCGACTATGCCGGCCAGCGCGTCGCCACGGGCACCATGGCCTACAAGTACGAGAACCTGTCGCGCCATCCGGCCAAGACCGCGGCGAGCATCCGCAAGCTGCAGGTCCTGCTGAAGCTGATCCCCGACGTCGACGGCAAGCCCAAGATCGCCCAGCTGGTCGGCCTGCATATCACCGAGGTCACGGTGAAGGGCTCGTGGTCGGGCCCGGCACGGCTCCACCTGGTGCCGCACGTCAACGCACCGGTGGCCGACCTGCCGGTCCGTAAGGTCCTGGGCGGCCGGCACTTTATCGCCGATCTCACCCTGCCGGGCGGCCACGTGCTGGTCGACTACATGAAGAGTTGAACCGGAAGGGGGCTGCCCGGGCCTAGGCCGGACGGGCGGCGTCCGGTAGATTTGCCACATGGCTGCCGATATCGCCGTCCGCGCCCAGTCCGTGCCAAGCGTGCGCCGCTGGCTGCCCGCCTTCGGGCTGTCGTGGCGCATCCTGGGACTCGTCGTGGTCGCGGTGATGACGGCGGAGATCCTGCTCTTTCTGCCCTCGATCGCCCGCTTCCGTCTGGTCTATCTCGAGCAGCTGATCGAAAGCGGCACGCTCGCCGCACTCGCCCTCGATGCGACGCCCGACAACATGGTGACCGACGAGGTCAAGCGCAGCCTGCTCAACCATGCGCGCGTCGATGCCGTGATCCTGGTCGAGCCGAACAAGCCGCGCCGCGCGCTGATCAACATCGCGCCCGGTCCGACCATCCCGAGGTACGACCTGCAGCAGCGCGGCGCGCTCGGCCTGATCTGGGATGCCCTCGCCTCGATGGCGCGCGACGGCGCCTACTACATGAACGTCGGCGGCGAATCGATGCGGCTGCCCAAGGCCAAGGTCTGGGTGGTGCTCGACGAGCTGCCGATGCGCATCGCGATGTACGGCTACACCGGCCGCGTTCTGGGGCTGTCCGTCATCATCGCGCTGTTCACCGCGGCCCTGCTCTACCTCGCGCTGCGCTGGCTGGTGATTCGTCCGCTGCAGGACCTGTCGGCCGACATGGTGGCTTTCCGCCGCGCGCCCGAGGAGCCGGGCGGCGACCGCATCCTGGTCGAGCGCAATGACGAGATCGGCGTGGTCGACCGCGAGTTCCGCAACCTGCAGCGCGAGATCCGCGCCTCGCTGCGCCAGAAGAGTCGCCTCGCCGAGGTCGGCGCCGCCTCCAACAAGATCAATCACGACCTGCGCAACATCCTGTCGACGGCGCGACTGCTGTCGGACCGGCTGGCGCGCAGCGACGATGAACGTACGCGCAAGCTCGCCCCCACCATCCTCAACACCATCGACCGCGCGACCCGGCTCGCCAGCGACGCCATCCAGTATGTCCGCGACCGCCCGACCCCGCGCACCGACCAATTCGATCTCTCCGACCTGATCGACGAGGTCGGCGTGGCGCTGCAGGAGCAGGGCGAGGAGGCCGATCCCAACCGCCTGCGCAACTGGGTCAATGGGCTGGCCGGCGAGTGCCGGGTGCGGGCCGACCGCGATCTCCTGTATCGCGTGTTCGTCAATCTCGGCCGCAATGCCTTCGATGCCGGCGCCAGCACCGTGACCATCAAGACGCAGAATGGCGGCGCTTACCTGCTGGTCAGCGTCAGCGACAACGGCCCCGGCGTGCCGGCCGACGTGGCGTCCCAGCTCTTCAAGCCCTTCACGACCGGCGGCCGCGCCGGCGGCGCCGGCCTCGGTCTCTGCATCTCGCGCGAGCTGGTGCGCGCGCATGGCGGCGAGATCGTGCTGGCCGACACTGGCCCGCAAGGCTCGACGTTCCGCTTCACCTTGCCCGTCTGACCCCTCCGTCGTCGCATGACGACGGAAGGGTCAACGGTCCGCCTTGAGCTTCTGCGCGAATTCGCGGATGCGCTGGGCGTTGACGCCGAGGTCGGTGCGGCCGACGCGGCTCTTGGAGCGGATGTCGATGCGGCTGCCCGCGCCGTCTGCCTTGATGCGCACCACGATGTCGTCATGGAAGCCGAACCAGGTGCTGGTGTCGATCGCCTCCAGCCGGCCCTCGGCCGGCGCGCGCCCCACGACGTCCCAGCCGAGCGACATCGCCACCTGGTCGACCTTCTTGAAGGCCTCGGCCGGCGCCACCTTGAGCACGATCGGCTGGATGTCGGGATAGCTCGCCTTCTGCAGGCTGGCCACGCTCTCGCCGCCATAGGCCGGCGGATTGGACGCGTCCTGCCGGAACTGCAGGGTCACCACCAGCGGCGGCGGGTTGGCGGTATCGGTCGTGACGTCGGTGATGCGCGGCGCCTCTCGGGCATGCAGCAGCCAGGTGATCGGCGCCCACGACGCCACGACGCCGATGACCAAGGCCAGCGCCGCGGCCACGAACCCGCGACGGCGCTCGCCGGGCCGGGTCGGCACGACGGTGGCAAGCGCCAGCGCGATCGCCGCTGCGGCGACGTAGAAGCCGTAGCGGAACACGCTGATCGCGATGTCGGCGTCGACGCCGAAATAGCGATGCAGCGGGCCGGCGATTCCGACGGTCAGGGCGCCCACGCAAGCGAGCAGGAAGGCAAGGCGCGCAAGACGGTGGCTGACCGGATTGGTCGGACGAATGAACAACATGTCTCTGCTGTCATGCGATGGTAACCGCGAACGCGCGGCCATGCACCCGTCCCCCCGTGTAGACAGAAGCGCGGCTGTTCTCTATGCGCCCCCCATGACGATCGAGGCGGGGGAGGACAAGACAGGGCGAAGCCGGGCGATGCTGGCCGGCTGCGGCGCGATCGGCCTGTGGGGCGCATTGGCCACCCTGTCGGTGCTGGCCGGGCCCGTGCCCCCGTTCCAGATGGTTGCCATGACGTTCACGCTCGGTGCCGCGCTCGGCATCGTGCGGGCGCGCCGGCGCGGCCTGCCCTGGCGCGCCTTGCTGAACTGGCCGGGACGCGTCTGGCTGCTCGGCGTCGGCGGCCTGTTCGGCTATCACGCCCTCTACTTCGCGGCCCTGCAGCTTGCCCCGCCGGCCGAGGCCAACCTCGTCAACTATCTCTGGCCGCTGCTGATCGTGCTGCTCTCCGCGCCGCTCGCCCCCGCCAACGAACGAGGCCGGCTGGGCTGGCCGCATCTCGCCGGCGCGCTGCTGGGCTTCGTCGGTGTGGCCCTGCTGGCGCTCAGCCGCGGCGTGAGCTTTTCCAGCGGCTACGCGCTGGGCTACGCGCTGGCGCTGGGCTGCGCGTTCGCGTGGGCGCTCTACTCGGTGCTGTCGCGCCGCTTCGGCGAGACCCCGACCGACGCCATCGCCTCCTTCTGCGCGGCGGCGGCCATCCTGTCGCTCGCCTGCCACCTGCTGTTCGAACGCACGGCGTGGCCCGCCACGCCGGCCGCCTGGTTCGCGGTGCTCGCCCTGGGCATCGGACCCACGGGCGGCGCGTTCTATCTCTGGGATCATGCCGTCAAGCGCGGCGACATCCGCGCGCTGGGCGCGCTTTCCTACGCCGCGCCGATCCTGTCGACCGCCCTGCTGATCGCCTGCGGCTTCGCCCAACCGACCGGCGCGCTCCTGCTCTCCGCGCTCCTCGTCACCGCCGGCGCCGTGCTGGCCTCGCGCGAGATGTGGCGGAGATAGATCGTCTTTACCGGCCCGGTTCCCAGCCGGGCGGCGCCAGCTCGAAGCGCTCGAACTCGAACGCCGGTGCCACGGTGGCGCCGATCAGCGTCCAGTTGCCGAGCGAGCGGGCGGCCTGCCAGACGCCGCGCGGCACGACCGCCTGCGGCAGCTCGCCGAGGCCGAAGTCGATGCCGAGGCGCAGGCGGCGCACGCTCTTGCCGTCCTCGCTCAGCGACAGTTCCAGCGGCGCGCCGGCATAGTGGTGCCAGACCTCGTCGGCATCGACCTTGTGCCAGTGCGATCGTTCGCCGGCCTTCAGCAGGAAGTAGATCGCCGTCGAGGCGCCGCGCGGCGCATCGGGCGCGCGGAACGTCTGGCGATAGTGGCCGCCCTCGGGATGCGGCTGCAGTCCAAGATGATGGATCAGCTCGTCGGCGGTCATGCCGGCGGCGGCACGGTCGCCTTGACCGACGGCGTCTTGGAGAAGGTGTTGAACCACTTGGCGAGCTTGGGATGCTTGCTGCGCCAGTCGTTGGCGGCGAAGCGGAAGTCGAGATAGCCCAGCGCGCAGGCGACCGAGATCGAGCCCAGGGTGGGCTTGCCCTTGAGCGCCTTGGCCTCGGCCTCGAGCTGGCCGAGCACGCTATTGATCTTCTTCATCTGGCCCGAGCTCCAGTCGCTCCAGCGCTTGTCTTCGGGGCGCAGCGCGCCCTCGTAGCGCATCAGGATCGCGGCATCGAGCAGGCCGTCGGCCATCGCCTGCTGGCGCAGCGCCACCCAGCGGTCGCGGCCCTTGCGTGGCAGCACCTTGCGGCCCTTGTGCTGGGTGTCGAGGTACTCGCAGATCACCGGCGAGTCGAAGAGATCCATGCCCTTGACCGACAGCACCGGGATCTTGCCGACGGGATTGTGCTTGTCGACGTCGGCGTTGGGCGCGACCGGCGACAGCGCCACGTTCACCATCTCGATCTTCTTGTCGAGCCTGGTCTCGAGCGCCACGATCCGGACCTTGCGGGCGAACGGCGAGCCCGGCGAGTAGTAGAGCTTCATCTTGGACATCTGGAAATCTCCCGAGAGTCTTTTTCTTCCGAAGGGGTCATGACCGACACCTCCCCACGGGGAGGAACGCTACACATGCGGAATCTCGGTGTCGTTGAGGCGCACCTTGCGCGCGATGTCGACCAGCTGCTGCCAGGTCGTGGTGTCGATCGGCACGCCGTTCTTCTCGCGATCGGCGCGGCGCATGCGCTCGGGCTCGCCGGCGACCAGCACCTCGGCGACGCCGGGCTGCGGCTTGGCCGACTTGACCCAGGTCACGAAGTTCTCGACTTCGTCCTCGAACATGTCGGTGCCGCCCATCGAGGCGGGATCGATGATCACCGACAGCATGTTGTTGATGATGTCGGTGCCGTCCTTCTTGATGGTGCGCGGGCTGTGCGTGCGCCCGCCGGTCAGCGCGCCGGCCAGCAGGTCGCAGATCACGGCGAGACCGCCGCCCTTGTGCAGGCCGAACGGCAGGATGGCGCCATAGGGCGCGTTGTACAGCACGCCGGGATCGTTGCTCGGCCGGCCGGCCGCGTCGATCAACAGGCCGTCGTCCATCTGCACCTTCTTGTTGTGCGCGACCCGCACCTTGCCCGCCGCGACCTGGCTGGTGGCGAAGTCGAGCACGATCGGCTCCTTGCCCTTGCGCGGCACGGCGGTGCAGTAGGGATTGGTGACGAAGCGCGGCTCGGCGGCGCCGAACGGAGCGACCAGCGACTTGTGGCCGTGCACGTTCACCCAGTGCGTGCTGACCATGCCGGCACGCGCGCACTGCTCGGCCCAATGGCCGATGCGCCCGATGTGGTGGGAGTTGGTGAGGCCGACGACGCAGACGCCGTGCTTTTTCGCCCGCTCGATGCCGAAATCCATCGCCTCCTTGGCGATCACCTGGCCGTAGCCGGCGCCGCCGTCGATCACAATGACGGCACCATTGTCGCGGATGATCTTTGCATGATGGTTACGGACACAGCGGCCGGTCGTGGTGTTCTGGAAATAGGCCGGCATCATGCCGACGCCATGGCTGTCGTGGCCGAACAGGTTGGCCAGCACCAGATGGTCTGCAACGAGCTTGGCTTCCTCGGCCGAGCTGCCGTCCGCCCGGCAGATCGCCGCCGTGAAAGCATGCAATCGGTCGGGCATGACCCGTACTTCGCCCACGCCGCTCTGCCCGTCCGCCATGTGATTCCCTCCGGTTCTGGCGGCAAAGTTCCGCGTCGGCCGGTGGGAGTCAACCATATGCCGGCGGTTGCAGGGGCCGGGCAATAACCCCATGGCCCGTATGACGATTTCGCCGAAAGAATGCTACCTAGGGCACGATGACATTGGGCAGATCCTCTTGCCGGACCGCGGGCCTCCGGCCCGCTCGGAATCATGAGCGAGCCGGAGGCCCGCGGTCCGACAAGAGCATGACCATGCTGGTTCGCTTGGCCTGTCTGCTGCTGCTCGTCGTCGGCGCGAGCCCGGCCTGGGCGCAGGCGGTGCCGCCGCCGCAGCGGCCGTTCTCGCAGCTGGTCGACGTGTGGACCCGCCAGCTCGACCGGATCGGCCAGCGCACCGACCAGCCCGACATCCTGGCGACCGAGATCGACGGCCTGCGCGAGCAGGCGGGCGACGTGCGGACCGCGGCCGCCGCGGCCGCCGCACTGGCCCGCAGCGACCTCGCCGACACCAACAAGCTGCTGGCGCCCCTGCAGGTCAAGCCCGGTCCCGACCAGCCGCCCGAGACCGACGCGGTCAAGGCCGAACGCGAGCGGCTGACCGAGCAGGCCTCGATCAGCGAGAGCCGCGTCAAGCAATGCGAGGTCATCATCGCCCGCGCCGACCAGCTGCTCGAGCGCATGACCAAGCTGCGCGGCGAGGTCGTGCTCAAGACCCTGCTGCATCGCGACGCCTCGCCGCTCTCGCTCGCGATCTGGCGCAACCTGTGGCCGGAGACGAGTGCGGCGCTGCACACGGTCGGACAAGCCTTCGCCGCCTGGAGCCACACCGGCCTCCGGGCACTGCGCTCGGGCGATCAGGATTTCACGCCGTTGATCGGCTGGGCGGTGCTGACGGTGTTCCTGCGCTGGGGCGTGATCATGCTCGGCCGCCGCTATGGCCGGGGCGACAAGGTCGACCCCGGGCAGCGCGACCGCACCATCGCCGCCGCCATCGATGGGCTGAGCCTGGTGCTGGTGCCGGTGCTGGCGCTGTGGCTGATCGGCAAGCTCCTGCTGGCCAGCCAGCCGCCGCAGCTGATCGACGAGCTGCTGATCGAGTTCCGCAACCGGCTGGTCACCGTGCTGCTGGTCGTTGGCCTGACGGCGACGGCGCTGGCGCCCAATCGCCCGCAGTGGCGCATCCTGCCGTTCACCGATGCGAGCGCCCAGCATCTGTCGACGGCGCTGCGCCGGCTGGTCGGCATCGGCGTGCTGGTCGACTTCATCTACGAGATGCTGACCCAGGCCGGTGCCACCCAGGCGGCAGGCGCCCAGGCGGTGAGCTCGGTCGGCGCGCTCGTGCTCGAGACCACGATTGCCCTGCTCGCCCTGCCGGCCCTCTCCAACAAGGCCTGGGAGGCGGTGCGGCCGGAAGGCTCGGACCTGCCGGCCATGGTCGGCGGCACCTGGTGGTCGGTCGGCCGCCTGCTGCTCAGCGCCGCCGTGCTGTCGTCGATCGTCTTCGCCCTGCTGGGCTACGTGGCGCTCGCCTCGCACATCCATTCGGCGCTGGCCGGCACCTGCCTGGCGGTGGCGCTGGTGCTGCTCGCCCATCGCTTCGCCGACGACCTGCTCGAGGCGGTGGCCGCGCCCGACACGCCGACCGGCGCCTGGGTGCGCGAGCGCTTCAGCCTGGCGCCCGAGGCGCCGCTGCGCGGCCAGCACATCGTGCTGCTGCTGTTCGACATCGTGCTGGTGCTGTTCCTGGCGGTCGCCATCCCGGCGTCGTGGAACGTCGACACCGACGCCATCCTGCGCGGCTTCGGCCAGCTGCTGCACGGCGTGCAGATCGGCGGCGTCACGATCTCGCTCGGCAATGTCGGCATGGCGCTGGTCGCCTTCATCGTCTGCATGTTCCTGGCGCGGCTGGTGCGCACGGTGGTGCGCGACCGCGTGATGCCGACCGTCGAGGCGCCGATGCCGCTGCGCCAGTCGATCGATGCCGGCCTGAACTACGCCGGCGTCATCATCGCCATCCTGGTCGGCGTCGGCTCGCTCGGCATCGATTTCACCAACCTGGCGATCGTGCTGGGCGCCCTGTCGGTCGGCATTGGCCTGGGCCTGCAGAACATCGCCAACAACGTGATCTCGGGCGTCATCCTGCTGGTCGAGCGGCCGATCAAGTCGGGCGACTGGGTATCGGTCGGCGGCTTCGAGGGCTTCGTGCGCCGCATCAACATCCGCGCCACCGAGATCGAGACCTTCGAGCGCACGCACGTCATCGTGCCCAACAGCCTGTTCCTGCAGAACCCGGTGATCAACCGGACCTATGCCGACACCTCGAGCCGCATCGAGATCGCCCTCACCGTCGGCTTCGCCACCGACGTCGCCAAAATGGAATCCATCCTGCGCGAGGCCGCACTCGGTCATCCGCGCGTGCTGCGCGTGCCCGCGCCGATCGTGCGCTTCGTCAAGGTCGGCACGGCCGGGCTGGACTTCGGGCTGTTCGTGTTCGTCGCCAATCTCGCCGATCGCCTGGTGGTGACCAACGATCTCAATCGCACCATCCTGGCCCGGCTGATCGAGGACAAGATCCTGGATCCCAAGCCGGTGCCCGAGCTCAGGCTGCGCGACGTCGATGCGCTGGCCGACGCGCTGCGCTCGGCCGTTTCGGAAGCGGGCCATGCCACGCCGCCGGCGCGCTGAGGGTCCGCGCCGCCGGCGCTGGCCGCTGATCCTGCTGTTCGTGGCGGGCGCTCTGTCGGGCGTGGTGCTGTGGGCCTACACGCCCGATCTGCCGCGCGAGCTCCTGATCCAGCGCTACGCCAACGACCAGTCGCGGTTCATCGAGGTGGGGGGCGCGCAGGCGCATGTGCGCGACGAGGGCAAGGCCGACGCCATGCCCCTGCTGCTGATCCACGGTTCGCTGGGCTCGCTGCAGATGTGGGACGGCTGGGTGGCCGAGCTCAAGGATCGCTACCGCCTGATCTCGGTCGACCTGCCGGGCCACGGGCTGACCGGCGACTGGCCGCGCGGCGACTTCTCGGTCGAGGCCTATGCCGACTTCATCGAGGTGCTGGCCGACACCCTGCATCTCGACCGCTTCGCCGTCGCCGGCCATTCGCTGGGCGGCGCCGTCGCCTGGACCTTCGCCGCGACCCGGCCGGAGCGGGTCAGCCATCTCATCCTGGTCGACGCGGCGGGCTTCCCGCGCGAGAGCGGCGAGCTGCCGCTGCCCATCCGGCTCGCCCGCCAGCCGGTGATCGGCGACGTCGGCATCTACTTCAAGCCCGAGCGCCTGGTGCGCCGCTCGCTGCTCGAAGTCTATGCCGACCCGGCGATGGTGACGCCCGAGCGCGTCCACCGGTTCGCCGAGCTGCAGCGCTTCCCCGGCAACCGCCAGGCCACCTTGGTCCGCGCCCGCACCCAGGAGCCGCTCGACCCGACGCCGCTCAAGCGGCTCGACGTGCCGACCCTGATCATCTGGGGCGCCAAGGACCGCTGGGTGCCGGTGGCCGACGGCTTCCGATTCCAGACCGACATCAAGGGATCGAAGCTCGCGATCTTCGAGAACCTGGGCCACGACCCGATGGAGGAAAACCCCCAGGCGACCGCCGCCGCCGTGGCCGAGTTCCTGCCGACAACGCCGCCCGCCCCACTGCCGCCGCCGACGCCGCCCACGGGCGACCAGTCGAACGCCGACCAGGTCGTCGCCCCGGCGATCGTGCCGGAGAAGGACTAGTCTTGCCGGACCGCGGGCCTCCGGCCCGCATCAAGGTCATGCTCTTCCGGACCGCGCGCATCCTGCGCGCAGAAGACAATGAGCGGGCCAGAGGCCCGCGGTCCCGGAAGACTTGACCCTCACCGTCGTGCCATGAGCGCGACACCTCCCCGAAGACGGGGGAGGCGGTCAGGTCGCCTGCAGCAGCGCCACGACCTTGGCGAAGGCCTGGTCGGCGAGCGCTTCGATCTCGGCCTTGGTGCGGTTCTGGATGGGATGGGGCACGTAGACGACGGCGGGCTCGAAGCCCAGCGACTCGCTTTGCGCGGCGACGCCGTCGACGAACTCGGTGGTGACGATGTTGACGCCCGGCAGGCCGCGGTTATCGAGATTGTAGAGGTCGTGCAGACTGCACGATGTACAGGACCCTCAATCCGATAAGGCGATCACCGCGAGCTGCGCTTCGGCGGCGATCTGCTGCATCACCGCGAGCGGCGCCACCTTGGTGTTGGTCGGCTTGGCGTAGCGCCTGGTGGCGATGCCGGCCTTCCTGAAGTGGCCCTCGAGCCGGTCGATGAACTCGACGCCGCGCGACTTGCCGATGTCCATCAGCGCCACGACCTTGCCGTCGAGCGACGGCGGCGGCGCCAGCCGGGCGCGGCGGGTCGGCGAGGTCTCGGCGGTCGGATCGCGCAGCTTTTCGACATGGTTCATGGCCCAGTCCTCCTACTTGATCTCGTGGGTGACGGCCCGGCATTCCTCGCGCACGCGCTGGCCGGGCCAGCCGCCGATGATGGCCGAGAATAGCCCGGCCGGGCCGCCGGCGCGAACGATCAGCACGCCCTCGGGCGGCGGGTCGAACTTGTCGAGCATCTTGTCGGCCTGCGATTCGGGCACGCCCTCGGCGACGTTCTGCGCGCCGTACACCAGGTCCTTGCCCGGCCGCTTCAGCGCCTCGTACAGCGCGTCCTCGATCTGCCGGCGCGACCAGCCGCCCTCCTTGAAGATCCGGTAATGCTCGGGCGCCATCACCAGCACGGCATTGCCGGCGCGCACCAGCTTGGGATGCCCGACGCCGAACAGCCCCATCGCCAGCGAGCGCACCAGCTCCTCCGGCGTCCGAGACTTCTGGTCGATGAAGCCGTGCACGCCTTCGCCATGGAACAAGGTGACGGCGTTCTTGCCGGCGGCGATGCCGCGGCGCTGGGCGAGCGGCTCCCAGTCGGGATCGCTCTCGTCCTCGGCAAAGCAGAAGGTGTACTTGCCGGGATTCCCCAGGGTGGCGCGATCGATCGCGCCCGGGATGCCGCCGCCGACATTGCGCACGATCAGCTGCAGGGCGCGGCCGATCGTGGCGTTGGCGCGGTTGCCCTGGCCCAGCGCATTGACGCCGGCGTTCATGCCGATCGCGCGGGCGACCGGTCCGTTGATGATCACCAGCGGGCCGGAGAAATGCGTCGTGCACAGGAGGCCGTGCATCGTGAACAGCGGATCGAGCGCGGCCTCGAGCACGCCCAGCACGACCGGCATGTATTCGGGCTTGCAGCCGGCCATCACCGCGTTTATCGCCACCTTCTCCACGGTGCACGGCGCGAGGTTGGGCGGGATCGCGCCCACGATCTCGTCCGGCTTGCGCTCGGTGCCGCCCAGCATGCGCAGGATGTGCTCGTCGGTCGGCGGCACGACCGGCAAGCCATCGCTCCAGCCGCGCTCGAAGCAGGCCTCCCACGGATCGTCCCAGTTGCCGACCTCGATCTGGCGCGCCTTCAGGCCGGTCTCGCCGTAGCGCGCGATCAGCGCCTCCTGCACGCCGGGCTCGACGCTCTTCGAACCGCAGCCCGGCTGCCAGTCGGGCAGGCCCTTGCCTTCGGCCGCGGCGCCGGCCAGCCGCATCCATTCCGCGCGCTGCCAGCCCACCGTGCGCTCGACCTCGCGGCCGTCCTTGAAGCGGATCAGGGTCGGCACGGCCTCGATGTTGAGATGGAACGAGCGTTCGAGCGTGTGGTCGTCGATCACCGAGCGCACGCCCGACGGGAAGGTCGGGTCGTCCTGGCTGACCACGGCGAGGGCGCCGGCGCGATCGAGGCTCTGCATCACCGGCTCGACCAGCACGCAGGTCGGGCAGTCGCGCTTGGCGACGATCACCAGGCCGTCGCGCGGAAGGGCAGTGTCGGGCATTTGTGAAGATTAGCGCCAGAGTCCTCTCCCCCGATAGGGGGAGAGGTAAGGAGAGGGGGTTACAGACGATGCCAGCCCCCTCTCCCCGCC
>CAZHQA010000165.1:0-7718 GCA_964533955.1 uncultured Reyranella sp.
CTCGGGCACGTGCGGATCGGTCTCGGCAAAGTGCATCAGGATCGGGCAGCCGAGCCTGTCGGCCTCGCCGAGATAATTGTCGATCTCGACGCCGTAATAGGACACTGCGGCCTCGATCGGCAGTCGCGTGGCGGAGAGATAGGCGAACTTGCCGCCCAGGCAGAAGCCCATCACGCCGACCTTGCCAGTGCAGTCCTTGCGGGCCCGCAGCGCGGCAACCACGTCGCCGAGATCCCTCGCGAACTGATCGGTGTCGAGGCGGGCGCGCAGGGCCTGCACCTTGGCGCGCCCCTCGTCGGTGTAGGCGGCGTAGCAGCCCGGCTCCTGCCGCCAGTAGACGTCCGGCGCCAGCACGACGAACCCGTCGGCGGCGTAGCCGTCGGCCACCGAGCGGATGTGCGGGTTGGTGTTGAAGACCTCGGGCAGAAGCACCAGCCCCGGCGCCGGCAAGCGCGGCGGCAGGGCGAGGTAGGCGGCGAACGTGCCGCCGTCGGAGGCGGTCAGCCGGATTTCCTCACCCATGGGCTTCTCTCTGCTTTGTGGCGATGCTGATGGTGACGCCATCATACGTGCGCCGGACCAACTGAAAGCGCACAAAGGTCGAATCGGTTCGCTCTGCGCGCCGTCACTCGCCTTGCCATGGCTATAATATACGAAATAAGTTGATATTGATTCTGATTCAAGTATACTGGCGCATTGGCCAGTCGCAGGAGCTTTGCCTTGTTCGACGCGCGATGCCCGAGCCATGATCCGACATTCAATATTTGGTGGAGCCCGGAAGACCCCCCATGTTTTTGCGTTTCTTTAAGCGTTACCGGACGGTAACCACCCCTACATCTTGGCGGGACCTGGCGGCAGACTTTCCGGCATTTCCGCCGGTGCGCCGCCTTCGGCGACTTTCCGCAATTCGCGCTACCCCGCTACCCCCTCCCCGGAGCAAGACGGGCAATGGCCGCTAGCGCCACCATCGACCCCATCACCGTCGAGGTGATCGGCGCGGCCATGGGCTCGATCGTCGAGGAGACCGGCGAGACGCTGATCCGCGCCTCGCACTCGACCAACATCAAGGAGCGGCGCGACTGCTCGACGGCGCTGTTCAACGCGCGCGGCGAGACGCTGTGCCAAGCCGAGCACATCCCGATTCATCTCGGCAGCTTCATCGGCCTCATCCCGCACATCATGAAGCGCTATGCGCTGCAGGACATACGGCCGGGCGACGCCTTCATCGGCAACGACGCCTACGAGGGCGGCGGCACGCACCTGCCCGACATCGTGCTGGCCGAGCCGGTCTTCATCGACAACAGGCTGGTCGCCTGGACGGTGAACCTCGCCCACCACGCCGACTTCGTCGACCGCGGCCACGCCCACATCTACCAGGAAGGCCTGCGCATCCCGCCGGTGCGGCTCTATCGCGGCGGCGAGCTGCAGCAGGACGTGCAGGACCTGATCCTGCTCAATTGCCAGGTGCCGGGCGAGCGGCTCTCCGACCTCAGGGCCCAGCGCGCCGCCAATCGCGTCGGCGTGCAGCGTTTCCAGGCGCTGGCGCAGAAATACGGCATCGACACCGTGCTCGGCGCGGGCGAGGCGCTGATGGACTAGGCCGAGCGCAAGATGCGGGCAGCGATCGCGGCCATGCCCGACGGCACCTGGCGCTTCGACGACGTGTTCGACAACGAGGAGGTGGCGGGCCTGCTGCCGCTCTCGGTCGAGGTGACGGTGAAGGGCGATGCCATGTCGCTCGCCTTCGATGGCCCGCCCCAGATGCGGGCCGGCATCAACATGACCTACACGGCGCTGCTCGCCACGACCTACTACGTGGTGAAGTCGGTGCTCGATCCCACCATCCCGCCCAATGCCGGCCTGGCGCGCGCCCTCACTGTCACCGCGCCCGAGGGCACGATCCTCAATTGCACGCCTCCGGCGGCGGTCAACGGCCGCCTGCAGACCTGCCAGAGAGTTGCCGACATGGTGCTGGGTGCGCTCGCCCAGCCCATCCCGGAGCGGGTCATGGCCTGCTCGAACTCGGCCTGCACGGTGGCCTATTTCATCGGCCAGCGACCTCAGGACGGCTCGACCTGGGTCTATCTCGAGACGATCGGCGGCGGCAGCGGTGCGCGCGCGAGCAAGGACGGGCTGGACGGCGTGCACGTCCACACCACCAACACCTCGAACCTGCCGGTCGAGGCGCTGGAGATCGAGTATCCGCTGAGGCTCCTGCGCTACGAACTGGTCGCCGATTCAGGCGGCGCCGGCCGGTATCGCGGCGGCATGGGCTTGCGCCGCGTCTACCAGGCGACGCACGACTGCCGCGTGCGAGTCGACATCACCCGCCAGCGCTCGCAGAGCTGGGGCCTGTTCGGCGGCGGCCCGGGCGGCCACGGCAAGGTCGAGGCGGGGCCGGGCGTGGCGTTCGAGGGCGACAATGCCGTGCTCAAGACCGGCCAATGGTTCGCCGTGGTCACTCCCGGCGCCGGCGGCTTCGGCCCGCCCGACCAGCGGGACCCGGCGGCCATGGCGCGGGATGTGGCCGAGGGCGTGGTTACCTAGTCTTGCCGGACCGCGGGCCTCCGGCCCGCATCATGATTCATGAGCGGGCCGGAGGCCCGCGGTCCCGGAAGAGTTACGCCGAAACCTGGCTCCTGTACCAGTCGAGGATCTCGGCGCCGGTCCACATGACGACGCCGTCGTGGCCGAGGATGTAGTCGTAGAGCATCTCGAGGTACTTGATGCGGTGCGGCACGCCGGTGAGGTAGGCGTGGATCGAGATCGCCATCACCCGCGGCGCCTTGGCGCCGTCGAGGTAGAGTCGGTCGAACTGGTCGCGCCCGCGCCGCAGGATCTCGTCGGACGGCTGCTTCTCGACGGCGCTGATCACCACGTCGTTGACCTCGACCGTGTAGGGCACCGAGACGATCGGGCCCTTGCTGGTCTTGAGGTACACCGGCTGCTCGTCGAGCACCCAGTCGGCGACGTACTCGATGCCGGCCTCGGCCAGAAGATCGAGTGTCTCATCGGTCTCGGTCAGGCCGGGGCTCTCCCAGCCGCGCGGCGGCCTGCCGGTGAAGCCCTTGATCTTGGCGATGGTGTCGGCGATGGCCGCGCGCTGATCCTCGACCCTGTGCATCGGCCGCTGCACGAAGCCGTGGCCCATGAAGTCCCAGCCGGCCTGGTGCGCCGCTTCGCACGCCTCGCGATAGAGATCGATCACCGTGCCGTTCAGCGCAAAGGTCGCCTTGAGCCTGCGCGCGGCGAGCACCTCGACGAAGCGCCAGAAGCCCACGCGCATGCCGTACTCGTGCCACGCCCAGTTGGGCACGTCGGGCAGCAGCGGCTGGCCCATCGGCGGCGGCAACACCGTGCGCGGCATGGCGCCGAGCGGACTCCAGTTCTCGACGTTGACGATGGTCCAAACCGCGACGCGGGCATTGCCCGGCAGCGTGAGCTTGGGCCGCTTGTGGATCGGCTGGTAGGCGAGGCGTCCGCGCAGGCTGTAGCCCGGCTCGCTTGTCATGAGAGGCGGCTCATTTCAGCAGCGCCGCCATGATGCGCTCGCGGCTGAGCGGCATGTCGTTGATGCGCACGCCGAGCGCATGGGCGACGGCGTTGCCGATCGCGGCGGCGGTCGGCCCGACGGTGCATTCGCCGACGCCGAGCGAGGGATTGCCGTCGGGTTCGACCAGCTCGGCCTCGATCTCGGGCAGCTCGCTGAACTTCAGGATCGGGTAGCGATCCCAGTCGACCGAGGCGATTCCCCGGTCGTCGAACTTGACCTGTTCCTTCAGGGTCCAGCTGATGGCCTGCACGATGCCGCCTTCGAGCTGGTTGCGCGCGCCGTCGGGATTGACCACGAGGCCCGCGTCGGCCAGCGCCCAGATGCGGTCGACCTTGACCTCTTCCTGCACGGTGACGGCGGCCACGACGGCGGCGTAGGCCGCGGTGTTCTTGTAGCGGGCGAAGGCGAGCCCCAGGCCCTTGCCGTCGCCGCCGGCGCCGCGGGCTTTCCAGCCGGCGCGCTCGGCGACACGCTCGATCAGCCGCCGCGCCCGCGGTTCGCTCAGGATCGACAGCCGGTAGGCCACGGGATCCTCGCCGGCCCGGGCGGCCAGCTCGTCCATCAGACATTCGATGGCGAAGACGTTGGGCAGCGCGCCGAGGCCGCGCAGCGCCGACGTGCGGACAGGTGGGTGCTGCACCAGGTGATGGCGGATGCGATGCGCCGGCACGTCGTAAAGCGGCACGGAGTTGCGCGTGCCGCCGCCGCCGCGCGCCTCGGGAGGATCGGTCGGCACGACCTCGGGCGGCGGGTCGGCCAGCGCCTCGCTCGCCAGCAGGTAGCCGCTGCCCATGCCGGGACGCTGGACATGCGTGGGGCTCCAGATCTCGCTGGTCCAGTCGACCGGCCGGCCTTTGCCGTCGAGCGCAACGTGCAGCGTGACCAGCATCGCCGGTCCCACGGGCTCGAAGCCGAACTCCTCCTCGCGGCGCCATTGCACGCGGATGCATTGGCCGGGCAGCCGCTGGGCGATCAGCGCGGCATCGAGGGCCGCATCGTCGGCCCCGTTGTGGCCATAGCATCCGGCGCCGTGCAGGTGCCGCGCCGTGATCGCCTCGACCGGCAGTCCGAGCACCGGCGCGAGGTTCTTGCGCAAGGGATGCATGCCCTGGCCGTGCGACCAGACGGTGAGATGACCGTCCTTGAACTCGGCCAGGGCACAGGAAGGCGCCATCGAGGCGTGGGCGATGTAAGGCCGCGAGACGGTGAAGTGCACGAGGTTCTCGAGCGGCGCGCCGGGCTCGGGCGCGCCGAGACGGCGCTCCTCGGCGGGCTGGCCCTTCAGCCAGGCCGCCTCCTGCTGGGGAGGCGTGATGCGGCGCTCGTTGTTCCATTTGGCATGCTGGGGCGCGGCGACGGCGGCAGCCTGGGCCACGCTTTCGACAGGGCTGACGAACGCCACGAAGTTGGCGTCGCGCACGATCTGCAGCTCGCCTTTCGCTGCCCGCTTGATGGCCGCCTCGTCGAGCGCGGCGAGCGTCGCGCCGGGATTGGGCTGGCGCAGCACGCGGGCGTGCAGCAGGTTCTGCGGCCGCACGTCGTGAATGAAGGCACCGCCGCTGATCTTCGCCGGCATGTCGAGACGCGGCACGCTCTGTCCGACGAAGCGATACGTCGCCGCCGGCTTGGGCGCGACCGACCCGGTCGGCTTCTGCGTCAGGTCGATCTCGCCCGCGACCGTCCAGTAGTCCTGTTCGGTGGGCTTGCCGTTCTGCAGGAAGCGGCCGTCGTCGACGATCAGGTCCTGCGGGCTGCAGTTCAGGCGCAGCGCCGCGCGCTCGATCGCCTTGGCGCGCACCTCGGCGCAGACCAGCCGCAGCGAGCCGCCCGACATCGAGATCGACAGCGACGAGGTCGTGTACATCTCGTCCGGCCCCTCGGTCGTGTCGCCCGACAGCACGATCACGCGCTCGAGCGGCATGTCGAGCTCGTCGGCGGCGATCTGGCGCAGCGCGGTCACGACGCCCTGGCCGATCTCGACCTTGCCGGTGGCGACGCGCACGGTGCGGTCGGGCAGGAACTTGATCCAGCGGTCAAGCCGCGGATTGTCGACCAGGCTGCCGGGAAGCGACGGCGCATTCATGCCGCCCTCCTGTTGCGCAGGGTCGCGGCCGCTCGTTCGACCGCGCGCAGGATGCGCGGGTGCGAGCCGCAGCGGCAGAGATGCTTGTCGAGCGCCGCCACGATGTCGGCGCGGCTGGGCGCGGGATTTTTGTCGAGCAGCGCCTTGGCCGAGATCAGGATGCCCGACAGGCAATAGCCGCACTGGCCGGCCTGCTCGTCGAGAAACGCCTGCTGCAGGGGATGCGGCTCGGCCGCGCTGCCCAGGCCCTCGATCGTCGTGACCGCCTTGCCGGCGAGGGTGCCGACTTCGCGGGTGCAGGAATGGACCGGCTGGCCGTCGACCAGCACCATGCAACAGCCGCACTGCTCCAGGCCGCAGCCGTAGCGCGTGCCCATGAGGCCGAGCTGGTTGCGCAGGACGTCGAGGAGGGTCGTTGTTTCAGGCGCAGCGACCTGCCGCGCGGTGCCGTTTACGGTGATTGCAATCGCCACTCGCTCGCCTCCCTTTCTTGCCGGACCATGGTCCGGCAAGAACCCCTAGGTCAGCCTCCACTGTACCAGCGAAAAGGGCGGCTTGGCGTCATTGTGATGCTCGAACACCGCCTCGACCTCGGCGCCGATCGGCACGTCCTGCCGGGGATCTCCCAGGAGGTTGCCCAGCATGCGGACGTTGCCGGCGTCGGGCAGCTCGACCAGCACGACGATGTAGGGGCCGTGGTCCTTGAGCGCCGGGTGGACGGGATGCCACGGCCGCTCCCAGCTGTAGATGCGGCCCTTGCCCGACACCTTCACCCAATCGACGTCGAAGGAATGGCACTTGTGGCAGATCCATTCCGGTCCCCAGCGGAAGGTGCCGCAGCCCTTGCAACGCTGGACCAGCAGTTCGCCGCGGCGGGCGGCCTCCCAGTAGGGCTTGTCGATGCCGTCATTCTCCGGCGCGGGAGCCGGAAGGCCGGAGGGCAGGTAGCTCATAGCGTCGCCTCCGCGCCCAGGATCATGCTCGAAACCGGCGTCACCATCGGTCCCGAGATCACCATGGAGACCTCGGCGTCGGCGACCTGCGAGGTCGATTGCCCGCGCAGCTGGCGGACTGCCTCGATCTGCAGCTCGAGCCCGTGCATGTAGCATTCGGCGAGATTGCCGCCCGAGGTGTTGAGCGGCAGTTTGCCCTTGGGCGCGAGCAGGTTGTCGGTCTTGAGGAAGTCGTTGGCTTCCTCGGCCTTGAAGAAGCCGTGCTCGACCAGGCTCATCAGCACGCCGCCGGTGAAGTTCTCGTAGGACTGAACGACGTCGACATCCTTCGGCTTCACGCCCGCCATGTCGTAGAGCTGCGGCGCCACCGTGGTAAAGCTCGAGGTGGCGTAGAGCGGCGCATTGTGCACGCGTGCGCCGTTGCGATGTTCCGAGCCCTGCGCCGAGCCCAGGATGTAGGCGGGCTTGTGCTTGAAGTCGTGCGCCTGCTCGGCCGGCACCACGATCAGGGCGGCGGCGCCGTCGTTTTCCTGGCAGCAGTCGAACAGTCGCCACGGCTCGACGATCCAGCGCGAATTGTCATAGCCCTCTTCGGTAAGGGGACGGCCGTGCATGACCGCGCGTGGATTGGCCTGGGCGTGGTGATAGGAGGCGAGCGCGATGGCGCGCTGGGCCGACGGCGCGATCTTGTTCTCGTGCAGGAAGCGCATCGCGCGCATGGCGTAGCGCTGGGCCGGCGACATGACGCCATAGGGAGCGTTGAAGGCGGCTTCGCCTGAGGCGCTGCCGCCCGGGGGCGCGGCGCCGAAGCGCTGGAACTGGCCTTGTGCGAGGGCGCGGAACACCACGACGCAGTCGGCCATGCCGCAGGCCACGGCTGCGGCGGCATTGCCCATGGCCGCCGAGCCGCCGCCGCCGCCGCCGCCCCAGTTCATGTTGGAGAAGCGCAGCGCCGGCAGGCCGAGCGCCGCGGCGAGGCGCGAGGGATCGTTGCGGTCGTTGGAGTAGGAGGCAAAGCCGTCGATGCGCCGCGGATCGATGCCGGCGTCCGCCGCCGCCGCCAGGATCGCCATCAGGGCGAGCTTGAACTCCGAATGCGGCGACTTGCCGTGGCGCCAGTAGGTCGTCT
>CAZHQA010000165.1:7818-11876 GCA_964533955.1 uncultured Reyranella sp.
ATTGCCGGTACTTCGCCGGAACTTCGATGCCGAGGAAGCGCGCGCAGTTGAGGCCGAGGACCTTGGCGCGGGCGCCGTCGGAAAGCTGGCCCATGGTGCGCTCGATGGCCTCGGCCGAGTGCGGCCAGGTGCCTTCATGGTGCGGGTAGTCGTTGGCCCACATGAAGTTGCCCTCGAGCCCATGGCTTTCGCAGAGATCGAGACCGGCCCGGTCCTCCTGGAAGGAGGAGAAACCGTGCATGCGGTAGTACTCGCTCGGCAGGTGCTTGAGCTTGGGCCGCACCCAGAAGTGATGCTTCTTGTAGGCCTCGTCCATGGCATCGAGCAGCCACGGCACCCAGCCGATGCCGGCCTCGATGGTGGCGAAGCGCAGTCTGGGGAAGCGCTCGAGCACGCCCGAGGCGCAGAGATTGGCGACCGGCTCGATGGTGGGCGACAGGGAATGCGAGACGTAGTTCACTACCGCGCCGCCGTTGCCGCGCGCGGCGCGCGGGTCACGGCCGGTCGAGACATGGAAGGTGATCGGCAGGTTGGCGTCGGTGATCGCCGCCCACAGCGGATCGAAGTGCGGCAGGTTGTAGTTCACATGGCCGCTGTCGTGCGCGCCCCAGACCGGCTTGCACGGCAAGGTCAGGCACTTGAAGCCGAGCTTGGCCAGGCGCTGCACTTCGGCGATCGAACCTTCGAGGTCGGCGGTGGCGAGCGCGCCGGCCGGGATCATGCGGTCCTTGTGATTGCCGAACTGCTCCCACGCCCAATCGTTCCAGACCCGGCACTGCGCCATGGCGAAGTGCGGATCGGGCGTCGCCCACATGGCGAGGCCCTTGTTGGGGAAGATCAGCTCGACGTCGATGCCGTCGAGATCGTGATCGGCAAGGCGTCCGAGCGGATCGGCACCGGCCTTGTTGCGCGCCATGTCCTCGCCTTCCAGGGTCGAGAGCCGCAGGCGGTCGGGGCGATGGCCCTCGCTGACCCGCCACTGCACGCCGTCCTTGTCGGTGATGACGCGCGGCAGGCGTTCCTTGTACTTGGCGTCGATCCGTTCGCCCCAGAGGTTGGCCGGCTCGTTGGCATGGCCGTCGGCCGAGACCATGAAATACTTCTTCGCCGCATCGGGACGGGCGCTGCGCGGCCAGCTTGCGCCGGGCGTCTCGAGACGCCAGCGATTCGGCTCGTTCACCACGATCTGGTTCATCGATTCCTCCTCTTGGACGGTTCTTCGGCGACGCCGGTGCTTTCGATGAGCTGGCGTTCGATATTGGCCAGCACGCGCTGGCAGGTTTCCAGGTCCTCCGAAGGCACGCTGCTGAGCAGCCGCGCCTGGATTTCGGTGCCGACCTTGGCGACACGCACGGCAAGGTCGTGGCCGGCCGGTGTCAGATGGATACCCCGCGCACGCCGGTCGAGTTCGTCCTCGTGTCGCTCGATCAGCCCGCGACGCTCGAGATTGTCGAGCAGGCGGACCAGCGAGGGACCTTCGATACCGAGCGCCGTGGCCAGTTCCTTCTGTCGCACGCCGCCGCCCAGCCGGCCGACATAGGCGAGCGGCCGCCACGTCGCCTCGGTCAGACCGAACACCTGCAACTCGGCGTCGACCGCCTGCCGCAGGCGGCGGGCAAGCCGGGCGACATTGAAGCCGAAGTCGATCTGCTTGGGGTGCGACATGGCGAAAAGGTTAGGACGCTATGCATCTATTTGGCAAGAGTGGCGCGGATTGCCGGAGGAATCGGTCAGAAGCCAGGCATGGCTGCATTCGGCGTCCCACCGACGTGGGGGCGTTCTACGACGCTGTCCGGTCTGGGAGCCTTATTCAGCCGCCTGCTGGTCGGCCAGCAGGTCGTAGGTCCGCTTCTGATAGGCAACCATGTAGTCGGTGTAATACGTCGTCGCGTACTTTGGCGGCCGGTCGGGACCGACCGTGGTCGGCACGGCGGCGATCGGCCAGTCGATCTGGGCGTCGCAGAAGAAGGCCAGCGCATAGCGCTCGCCGCCGCTGCGGTTGATGGCCCGGTGCGGCGTCGCCAGGAACCGGTCGTTGGTCCAGCGCAGCAGCAGCTGCCCGCCATTGACCACGAAAGCATCGCCAATCGCCGGTGCATCGATCCAGTTGCCGCGCTGCGTGCGGATCGACAGGCCGGGCACCTCGTTGGGCGCGAGCAAAGTCAAAAAGCTCGTGTCGGTATGCGGCGCAATGCCGAACTCGTCGTCGGCCACCGGCGGATGGGGCGGGTAGTGCGTCATCCGCAGTTTGTACTGAAAGTCGGTGAAGGGCGCGTCGAAGTACTCGGCAGGCAGGTCGAGGGCACGGGCGTAGAGCCGCACCAGCCGCTGCACCAGTCGCTCGAGCGCGTCGCAATAGGCCATCACCTCGTCGCGGAAGCCCGGCAGGTTCGCCGGCCACTGGTTGGCGCTGCGGAAGCGCCGATCGGCGACCACGTCGGGATGATCGGCCGGCAGGTCGCGCGCGATGAACAGCGCCTCGTTGAGGTTGGGCTTGGTAACGGCCTGCACGACGGAGGTGCGCAGCGTGTCGCCCTTCATCGGCAGGTAGCCGACATTGTGCCGATCGATGCGGATCTTCATCTTCTCGTCGGTCGGCTGACCATGGAACCGCGCGGCCTGGCGGAAGGCCTGCTGGACCAGCGGGCGCGGAATGCCGTGGTTGACGATGAAGTAGAAGCCGATCTCGGTCAGCGCATGCCGCAGCTTGGCTGCGGCGCGGTCGAGCGCTCCCGGCTCCCCTGCGAAACAGGGACCAAGATCGATGACCGGGATGGTTTCGTCGGCCCTGGCCACGAGGCACGATAGCGCCGGTGCAAGCGCCTGTCCTGCCTCGCCTCTTGGTGCCACGCCTGCCGTTCTTTTATGGCTGGGTGGTGCTTGGCTGCCTCTGCCTGACGGGCTTTGCGCGTCAGGGGCCGGCAGTGGCTACCATGTCGGTCTTCGTCGTGCCCATGACGGCGGAATTCGGCTGGTCGCGGGCGGCGATCGCCGGCGCCGTCTCGCTGGGCGGCGTGCTGGCGGCCATCATCGCGCCGCCGCTCGGGCCGATCCTCGACCGCCACGGCGCACGGCTGATGCTTTGCCTCGCGGTGCTGGCGACCGGGCTTGCGACCATGGCGTTGTCGCTCACGCCGTCGCTCGTGGTCTTCTACCTGCTGTTCTGCTTTGCCCGCATGATCTGGGCGGCGCCCTTCGAGCTTGGCCTCTATGGCGCGCTGAACAGCTGGTTCGTCACCGGCCGCACGCGCGTCACGGCGATCGCCACGCTGTTCCAGATGTCGGGCCTCGTCGCCATGCCGATCATCGCCCAGTACGCCATGCAGGGCGGCGACTGGCGCGCCGGCTGGTTCGCCATCGGCACCACAGTGCTGGTGGTGGGCTTCCTGCCGAGTTGGGCGCTGCTGGTGTCGCGGCCGGAGGATCTCGGGCTGGTGCCCGACCACAACGCCGGCGGAAAGGCCTCGGCGACGCCCGAGCCCGCCTATACGCGCCGCGAGGCGATGCGCACCCGGGCCTTCTGGCTGCTCTCGCTGTTCACCGTGCTGGTCTATCCCGTGCAGGCGGGAGTGAGCCTGCACCAGGCACCGCATCTCATCGAGCGCGGCTTCTCGCCCATCCTGGCGGCCACCGTGATCAGCGTGTTCTCCGCCATGTCGGCGGTGGCAAGCTTCAGCGTCGGCTTCCTGCCGCGGCGCTGGCCGATCCGCGCGGTCATGGTGGTGGCGGCGCTGCTGATGAGCGCCGGCTCGATCCTGCTGATCGGCGTCGGCACACCGCCCAGCGCCTACTTTGCCGCCGGCCTCTTCGGGCTCGGCATCGGAGGAATCATGACCGCGCTGCCGGTCGCCTGGGCGGACTATTTCGGCCGGGCAAGCTACGGCGCAATCCGCGGCGTGGCGCTCACCTTGCAGGTCGCCGCCCAGGCGGTCGGGCCCTTCCTGTCGGGCGCGCTGCGCGACTGGACCGGCAGTTACACCTTGTCACTCGCCGTATTCGGCGCATTTGCCGCACTCGCCGCGGTCGTGGCGCTTGCCGCTCGCCGGCCTGTTGCGTAG
>CAZHQA010000166.1:0-11731 GCA_964533955.1 uncultured Reyranella sp.
TCCGTCTACGGCACGTCGGGTTGCTTGATCTTCTCGAGGGTCGGCGTTCCGCCGTCGAAGGTGATCGACCAGAACAGGTCGAACACCTCTGCCTCCCAATGCAGGCCATCCATGCCCGGCGCGGCGCGGATCTGCTCCTTCGGCACCTTCAGGCCGAGCGCCAGGTCGGGCAGGTTGCCATGGTGCCAGCAGACGACGACCAGCTTGCCCGCGTATCTCGGCTGATGGAGCAGGTTGGCGGAGACCTCGCCGTAGCCGATGTCGGGAACGCTGGTATCGATCGGCATGGTCAAGGCGCGGGCGAGCGGTGTCAGGGTTTCAGTCGGGCGATTGCTGTTCTTCGACGGCGCGGTCGCGATCAGGAAATCCGGCCGGCCGAAGGTCTGGGGAATGGCGGTGGCGAGCATGTCCGCGCGCTTCAAGCCCGCCGGGCTGAGGTCGGGATTGCGCGGATCGGCCGATTTCTCGGCGTGACGCAGCAGCACGATCTGGCGCGGCCCGGTGCCGCCCGTGGTGACGGGCGCGGCTCCGCGCGGTTGGACGGCGGCCGGTCGGCGCGGCCTTGCCGGCCGGTCGCGGTCCTTGGCCTTCTGTATCGCGGCGGTGCGCTGGCGGATGAATTTGGCGAAGTCCGCGCCGGTGCGGAGGTTGGGCATCTCGTGGTCGACTCGGCCCTTGTCGTCGGGGATGCTGAAATCCGCCAGGGCTTGGGCGTGCTTGACCTGGATTTCCGACGGCTGGCTCGGGTTGGGCACGTGCCCGCCTGATTTCGGCGGCTTCACGCCTTTCAGGGCATCGTCGGTACGCGGGGTGGTCCGCGTGAGGACGTCGCCGACGTCCGATGCGGCGGCATCGCGCCGCGTCAGGGGCAACAGGTTCCAGCGCTTCTCCACGGTCTTCAGGATCGAGGTGTGATCGAAGGGGGTGGTCCCGTCGGGCACCCGGAACACCGTGCCAGGTTCTATCAGAGGAGAGATCAGCAGGGTCGGCACGCGCACACCGAATCGCTTGAAGTCGAAGCCGGTGCTGCTGATGGAATCGTCGGGTGGCGTGGCGCCGAGCGGCGGCGGAACGTGATCGTAGTTTCCGCCATGCTCGTCGTAGGTGATGATGAGCAGCGTCTTGTTCCAGTGCTTGCCGTTGCGCACCGCGGAGTAGACGTCGTGGATCAGCTGCTCGCCGAGCGCAACGTCGTAGTTCGGGTGCTGGCTGTTGCCGGTGCGCGACCACTCCGGCTCGAGAAAGGCGTAGGGCGGCAGCTTGCCGGCCGCCGCGGCCGCCCTGAAGTCGGAGAACTTGCCGAAATGGTCGGGTGTGGCATTGAGGGTGTCCGGGAAGTCGGTGCGCGTCAGCGGCTTGTCGTCGGCATAACCGTAGATCACCCACTTCAAGCCCTTGTCCGACAGCCGGCCGAAAATGCTCGGCACGTTGACCCACGGTTTGGCCCGCTTGTCGTCCATCTTGCCCGTCGAGGTGGCCGCGCACATGAAGGCGCGGTTCGGCATGGTCTGCGTCGGCACCGAAGCGAACCAGTGATCGCAGACGGCGTAGCTGCGCGCCAGGGCCGACATCACCGGCAGGGTCTCCGGCGCGAACATGCCCATGATGTCCTTGGGAACCGTTCCGGGCAGCACGCCGAAGATCTTGGGGAGAGCCGCCCGCCTGGGAATGTAGGCGGTGAAGTTGAGCAGGAAGCCCTGATTGTTCGCGATCGGCGGCACCGGCGGTTCATTGGCATTGAACAGCTGTTGATTGACGGCGGCGTAATTTTCGCCGGGATCGGCACCGGGCATGAAGTAGGCGTTCTTCATGCCCGCGGTGATCTTGAACACCTTGACTCGCTTGCCCTTCGAATCCGGATTGGATTCGTTGCCGGTCAGACCTTCATAGGCCTGGCCGCGCGGCGAGCGGTTCCCCTGGGCCGTATAGAGGAAGCCCAGCATGTGATCGAACGACCGGTTCTCGAGCGCCAGTACGACGATATGGTCGATGGCCGAGAGTTGGTTTGCCATGTGGAGCCTCCCTCGATTGCGCGCGAAAGGATAGTCACCCTTGTCAATCGATTACAACTAATAGGTGTATTATACACACCATATGCAAGGAAATTGTGGCGGATTCATTTCAGCGTGGCATCGCTCGGCTCGACGCTGGAGGGCCGGTACAGTACGAAGTGCGCGGCTGGATCATCTCGCGCTGCCGGCGACGGCGGCACTACGGAGTGAGTCGGGGAGGAAACGCATGTTGAAGGTGTGGGGTCGCAACACGTCGTCGAACGTTCAGAAGGTGATGTGGGCCGTCACGGAGATCGGCCTGCCGGTCGAGCGCATCGACATCGGTGGACCGTTCGGCAAGAACCGCGAGATGCCGTACATCGGCATGAATCCCAACGGGTTGGTGCCGACGATCGAGGAGGACGACGGTTTCACCCTCTGGGAGTCGAACTCGATCGTCCGCTACCTCGCCGCCAAGCATAAGAGCAGCCTCGAGCCCGCCGACCTGCGGATGCGCGCGCAGGCCCAGAAGTGGATGGACTGGCAGCTCACGGTGATGGCGCCGGCGATCGGGCCGCTGTTCATGGGCATGGTCCGCACGCCGCCGGCCGAGCGCAACGCCAAGGCGATCGACGAGAGCCGGACCAGGACCGGCGAGGCGACCCGCATTCTCGACGCGCAGCTCGCCAGAACCCGGTTCCTGGCGGGCGACGCCTTCTCCTACGGCGACATTCCGGTGGGAATCATGGTCTGGCGTTACCGCGAACTGGCCCCCGAGCGGCCGGCGTTCAAGAACGTCGATCGCTGGTACGCCGAGATCGCGGCGCGGCCGGGCTTCCAGCAGCATGTCCAGGCCATCCCGCTGAAGTAGTCCTGCCGACCGCGCGCAGGTGGGCGCGGTCCGCGAGACAAGACGCGCCGACGTTCACGCCACTTCGGCGATGTAGCGGTCCGGGCGCAGCAGGGCCGCGCGCAGGCCGCGTTGCGCCAGCCAGTCCGAGCCGACGCCGGGCAATGCCACCGCATCGGGCTGCCGATCGGCCAGCAGCGCGGCCTCGCCGACCACCGCAAAGCGCTGCCCGATCGCTTCGTCCATCGGCCGCCCGTCCGCCAGCAGCGGCTGAGGGAAGACGGTGCCGACGGGCGGCGGGCCGTCGGCGCGGCAGCCAGGCCCGAGCTGCGGCTGCGGGAAGTCGAACAGTTCGGCGCCGGCAGCGAAGCGAGAATCTCGCGCCGCGGCCCTGGCAGGATCGGTCTCCTGCAGGACGGCGCCGAGCTTAACCGCCAGCTCGATGAAGGCGCGGACGTGCGGCAGGCGCTCGCTTTCGTAGGTGTCGAGCAGCGACTCGGGCGCGCTTCCGCGCAGCACGGCCTCGAGCTTCCAGGCGAGGTTGGCGGCATCGCGCATGCCGGCGCACATGCCCTGGCCGAGGAAAGGCGGGGTCTGGTGGCAGGCGTCGCCGGCCAGCAACAGGCGGCCCTTGCGCCAGCCCTCCTGCACCAGCGAATGGAAGGTGTAGACCGCGGCGCGCTCCAGCGCCGCGTCCTGCGGCCCGAGCCAGCGCGCCATCATCGGCCAGAAGATCGCCGGCTCGGTGAGGCGCGCCGGGTCGTCCCCCGGCATCAGCATGATTTCCCAGCGCCGGCGCCGGCCGCCGACATGGACGATCGTCATCGGCCGCTCGGGGTCGCAGAGCTGGGTGGTGTATTCGGGCAGGGCCTTCACCCTCGGCGAGCCGGGATCGCAGAGGAGGTCGACCACCAGCCACGGCTGGTGCAGGCCGAGATCGCGTTGCCGGCTGCCGATCGCCTGGCGCACCAGCGAGCGCGCGCCATCGCAGCCGACGACGAAGCGGGCATCCAGTTCGTCGACCGATCGCACGTCGCGGCCGAGATGCACCTCGACGTTGTCGAAGCGGCGCACGCCCGCGCGCAGGATCTGCTCGAGCTCGGGCTGGTGGAAGTACCAGTTGCCCGCCCAGCCGTGCGGGCCGGGTCCATCGATGCCGCGCCGGACCATCAGCGTCTGGCCGGCGGCATTGACGAAATGCATGCCCTTGGACGAATTGCGCGTTGTCGCGGCGATCCGCTCGGCCAGCCCGACCGACTGGAAGATGCGCATCACCTCGCCGTCGAAATGCACGGCGCGCGGCAGGTCGTAGATCTCGCGGTCGCGCTCGAACACCTCGACGCGCAGGCCCGCCTGGCCCAGCAGGTTGGCGAGCAATGCGCCAACCGGGCCGTAACCCACGATGGCCACGTCCTTCATCTCGGCGAACCTAGCATGTCTTCCGGGACCGCGGGCCGGAGGCCCGCGGTCCGGCGAGACCAGATTACGACTGCAGCGCTTCCCAGACGCGTTCGGGCGTGGCCGGCATGTTGATGTGCTTGCCGCCCAGCGCGTCGACGATGGCGTTCATCACCGACGGCAGCGAGCCCGCGCAGCCCGCCTCGCCGCACCCCTTGGCGCCCAGCACGTTGGTCTTGGCCGGCACCGAGTGGTAGGCCATCTCGAAGAACGGCACCGTGTCGGCGCGCGGCAGGGCGTAGTCGGTGAAGGAGCCGGTCAGCGGCTGGCCTTCCTCGCTGTAGACCACGTGCTCTAACATCGCCTGGCCGATGCCCTGGACCACGCCGCCGTGGCTCTGGCCCTCGACCAGCATCGGATTGATGACCGTGCCGAAGTCGCCGACCATGGTGTACTTCACGATGTCGACGATGCCGGTGTCGGGATCGACCTCGACCTCGCAGACGTGGGTGCCGTTGGGAAAGGCCGACGGCGCCTCCTTGTGGACGTGGCTGACGTTCAGCGTGGTCGGCACGCCTTCGGGCAGCTTCATGCCGTCGCGCAGCTTCTCGGCCAGCTCCATGATGCCGATGCCGCGGTCGGTGCCGACGATGGTGAAGCGGCCGCGCTGGAACTCGATGTCGGCCGCCGACGCCTCGAGCGCCACGCCGGCAATCTCCTTGCCCTTTTCGATGACCTTGTCGGAGGCTTCGACGATTGCCGCCCCCGAGGCCATGATCGACTTGGAACCGCCCGTCCCGCCGCCGGCGATCAGGAGATCGCTGTCACCCTGTTTCAGCTTGATCCTGTGGAACGGGATGCCGAGCCTGGTCGTCAGCACCTGGGCGAAGGCCGACCAGTGGCCCTGGCCGTAATCGAGCGTGCCGGTGATGATCGTGACATCGCCATTGTCCTCGAAGCGCAGCCCGCCCATCTCGTTGGTCGGCGGCGCGGTGACCTCGAGGTAGTCGCCGATGCCCAGCCCGCGCAGCTTGCCGCGCTTCTTGCTCTCTTCCTTGCGTGCTGCGAAGCCTTTCACGTCGGCGAGCTCGATTGTCTTGTCGAGCAGGTTGGTGAACTCGCCCGAATCGTAGGTCGTGCCGGACGCCGTCTTGTAGGGCATCTCCTCCGGCTTGATGTGGTTGAGCTTGCGCATCGCGACCTGGTCGATGCCCATCTCGCGCGCTGCGGTGTCGATCAGCCGCTCCATGAAGTAGTTGGCCTCGGGCCGCCCGGCGCCGCGATAGGCGCCGACCGGCGAGGTGTTGGTGAAGCAGACCTTGGTCGAGACCTCGATCAGCGGCGTGCGGTAGACGGCCGCGAGGTTGCGGGTGACGCCGAGCGCGCCCATCGCTGCGCCTACGTTGGAGAGATAGCCCCCGAGATTGGCGTAGCCGGTCAGCCGCACGGCCAGGAAGCGGCCGTCCTTGTCGAGCGCCAGCTCGGCATCGAAATCATGGTCACGGCCATGCTGGTCGCTGAGGAAGCTGCCGCTGCGATCGTCAGTCCATTTGACCGGCCGGCCGAGGATCTTGGCGGCATGGAACATGCCGGCGTACTCGGGGTAGGGTGAGCCCTTCATGCCGAACGAGCCGCCGACATTGCCGGTCAGGATGCGCATCTGGTCCGGCTTGATGCCGAGCAGTGCCGCCATCTGGTGCTTGAGCCCGAACGCACCCTGGTTGCCAGCCTGGAACGTGTAGCGGTCGGTCGCCTTGTCGTAGCTGGCGATCGCCGAGCGCGGTTCCATGGCGCATACGACGATGCGGTTGCTGATCAGGCGGAGCCGCGTCACGTGAGCGGCCCGGGCGATGGCCTCGTTGACCTTCTCCGTGTCGCCGTAGTGATAGTCGGCGCCGACATTGCCCGGCACGTCGTCGAATACGGTCGGGGCACCCGGCTGGGCGGCCTCGCGCGCATCGCTGACAGCGGGCAACGCCTCGATGTCGATCACGACCGCCTCGGCTGCATCGCGCGCCTCGGCCAGCGTCTCGGCGACGACGAAGGCAACCGGATCGCCGACGAAGCGCACCTTCTCGGTGGCCAGCGAGTAGCGCGTCGGCGTCTTCATCGGCGAGCCGTCGCGCTGCGGCACCATCATCACCGTCTTGAGCGGGCCGTAGCCTGCGGCGTTGAGGTCGGCGCCGGTCCAGACGCCGAGCACGCCCGGCATCTGCCTGGCCTCCTCGACGTCGATGCCCTTGATGACGCCATGCGCGACCTGGCTCCGCACCATCACGCACCACGCCTGGTTCTCCAGGTTGATGTCGTCGGTGTAGCGCCCCTGACCCTGCAGCAGGGTCGGGTCCTCCTGTCGCGGCACCGGCTGGCCGATGGCGAATTTCATCGAGTCGAGATTGTCCGCTGCGAAAGGCGCGTTCATGAGCCGTCCATCGAAATGGCGTGGGTTATTTCCCACCAACTATAGCGCGGAAACGGTCTCGTATCGCGGTTCATCGGCAGGAGACGTGTAGGTAGTCTGCGAGCGTCCGCGCTGCAAGAATGATGCCCAGATTATATGGGAGGGCTGATGTCCGCGATTGCATGGGAGCTGCCCGAAGAAGTCCGCGCGGTGCGTGAGGGCTTGATCGATTTTGCCCGCAAGGAGGTTTTGCCGCGGCACGACAAGCACCGCGACCTGTTCGAGAATCCGCGGCGGCTCTATCGCGAGGACGGACGATTCTCCGACGAACTGAAGGGACTTATCGGCGAGGTCCGGCGCACCTCGGCCAAGGCCGGCTACTACAATATGTGCGTGCCCGAATCGCTCGGTGGCGGCGGGCTGGCGCACCTTGCCTATTTCGTAGGCTGGGAGGCGCTGTTCCACCTTTGCGGGCCGCAGAACTGGCTGATGCTCTACGTCATCAGCCACTGGGCGTTCGGGCCGAGCCGACTGCTCGAGAAAGTGACCTCCGAGGCGCGCGACAAGATCCTTGCGCCGATGATGGCGGGCGAGGCCTCGATGTGCTTCGGCTTGAGCGAGCCCGGCGCAGGGTCGGACGCCGCGGCGCTGGCGACCCGCGCGGTGCCGGACGGCAACGCGTGGCGCCTGACGGGCCGCAAGATCTGGACCTCCAATTCGCCGGTCGCGGACTATTGCATCGTCTTTGCCATCACCGATGCCGAGCGGGCGGCCGCGCGCAAGGGCGGCATCTCGGCTTTCCTGGTGCCGACCTCGTCGCCCGGCTTCGAGGTCCAGCGCATCATCAAGCTGTTCGGCCATATTGGCGGCGACGAGGCGGAGCTGCGGCTCGAGGACGTGCGCGTCGAGCCGTGGCAGCTGGTCGGCGAGCTGCACCAGGGCTTCGCGGCGGCGCTGTACGGCGTGTCCCTGGGGCGCATCTACAACTCGGCGCGCGCCGTCGGCTACGGCCGCTGGGCGCTCGAGAAGGCGCTCGACTATGCCCAGCAGCGCAAGGCCTTCGGCAAGGCGATCGCCGAGTACCAGGGCGTCACTTTTCCGCTCGCCGAGAGCGCGATGGAGCTGCATGCGGCCCATTTGATGGGGCTCAACGTCGGCGCGCTGCTCGACAAGGGCGCGCCGGCCGTCAAGGAGCTTGCCATGACCAAGGCCTATGCCGTCCAGGTCGGCTACCGGGCCGTCGACCGGGCCATGCAGACCCACGGCGCCATGGGCTTCACCAATGAGCTCGGCCTGCACCACGCCTGGCACGCGCTGCGCATCGTCAATGTCGCCGACGGCACCAACGAAATCCTCAACCGCTCGATCGTCCAGCGCCTGCTGAAAGGCGACACGGAATTGTGATTCGCGATGGGTGTTGCGATCGCACCGTGTCATCCCGAGCGTAGCGAGGGATGACACCTTGTTTGAGCGATGATAGGCAAGGCGACATGTCCGAAACCGCCTCGAACCTCGATCCCGTCACCCTGACCGTCATCCAGAACGGCCTGATCCAGGTCTGCAACGAGATGGACCTGGCCTTCGTGCGCGCGGCCTTCTCGCCGGTGATCTCCGAGGGCATGGATCGCTCGGACGGCATCTACGATGCGCTCGACGGTTCGCTGATCGCGCAGGGCGAACTCGGGCTGCCGGTGTTCGTCGGCACCATGCAGTTCTCGACGCGGGCGGTGATCGATCGCGTGAAGAGCCACTACGCCGGCAAGGTCGACGACGGCGACGTCTTCATCGTCAACGATCCCTATCTCGGCGGCACGCATCTGATGGATGTCCGTTTCGTGAAGCCGTTTTTCTACAAGGGCGAGCTGTTCGCCTGGCTCGCCAACACCGGTCACTGGCCCGATATCGGCGGCATGGTGCCGGGTGGCTTTTCGGCCAGCGCCACGGAAGTGGAGCAGGAAGGCCTCCGACTGCCGCCGGTGAAGTTCTTCAAGAAGGGCGAGATGGACCAGGAGATCCTGTCCATCCTGATGAGCAACATGCGCATCGCCGACCAGCGGATCGGCGACATCAAGGCACAGGCGGCGGCCCTCACCACGGGCGAGCAGCGACTGACGGCGTTGATCGACCGCTACGGCGCGGGCGTGGTCAAGCAGGCGATCGGCGAGATGCGCCATCGCGCCGAGCGCCAGATGCGCGCCAAGATCGCGGCCATCCCCGACGGCGTGTACGAGGGCACCTCGCAGGTCGACAGCGACGGAGTGGTCGACGAGCCGCTCACGATCCGGATGAAGATCACCAAGAAGGTCGAGGACCTCACCTTCGACATGACGGGCTCGAGCCCGCCCTGCCGCGGGCCGATGAACTCGGTCATCGCCACCACCAAGTCGGCGATCTACCTCGCCATCAAGCACGTCTTTCCCGAGGTGCCGATCAATGCCGGCACCTTCGAGCCGCTCAGGATCGTCGAGCCGCACGGCACGTTTCTTTATGCGCGGTATCCGCGCCCGGTGTCGGGTTGTGCCGCCGAGGTGAGCCAGCGCATCGCCGAGGCGGTGTTCGCCGCGCTCACCAAGGCGATTCCCGACCTGCTGTTCGCCGCGCCCGCCGGCACCTCGGGCAATCTCGGCGTCGGCGGCTTCGATCCCGAGCGCAACAAGAGCTACATCATGTATCTGTTCACCGGCGGCGGGTACGGCGGCTTCCAGGGCGGCGATGGGCTTTCCAACGGCTGCTCGACCATCGGCATCTCCAAGATGCCGCCGGTCGAGGTGCTCGAGCAGTTCTACCCGATCCTGTTCGAGGAGTTCTCGCTGCGCGAGGGCTCGGGCGGCGCCGGCGAATTCCGCGGCGGTTTCGGGATCAACTACGCGATCAAGCTGCGCCGCGGCGAGGCGCGCGTCTCGATGGTGATGGATCACGGCCGCACCGGACCGCAGGGAGTGCTGGGCGGCGAGGCGGGCGGCGTCAACACGGTGCAGGTGACGCAGGGCAACAAGACCTATCGGCCGCCGCATCTCTCCAAGGACCAGGACATCGAGATCGGCGTCGGCGACGTGGTGCGGGTGCAGACGCCTGGCGGTGGCGGCTTTGGCGATCCGGCCAAGCGAAAGCCTGACCTGGTCGAACGCGACGTCGCCCGCGGCTACTACACGCGCGAGCAGGCCGAGGCAAAGTTCGGCGCTGTGGGCGGAGGGCTCCAGCCGCGCGATCATGATTGAGAAAAGACGCGCCACTGGAGCGGCGCGCCCCCAGCGAAGAACCCTGATCGGAGCGGCACTGGCATTCACCATCACTGGCGCCGCCGGGGCTCAGCAGAAACCGCTTGTCCTGCCCGCCAAATGGTATGCCGTGCAGGTCTCCGATGACGGCACCACCGTCGAGTTACCGGGCATTCCCGATCATCGCATCGTGAACGACGCCAGCGCGCGGGGGACCGCCTTCGCGCTTCATTCCTACAGCCTCGAGGCGGGCAGCATCTCATACGTCGTTCAGACCGCGCTCTATCCTGCCGACGTCGACGTGAGCGATCCCCGCCGCATTCTCCAAACCGCGCTCGATGACCGTGCCCGGGTGCTCGCGACCGGAAAATGGAGCAAGGTCGAGTGGCGCGGGACGGCCGTCGATTCGACCGGCCTCCTGAAGGGCGGCAATGCGCTGCGCCAGCTCGTGCTACTGGAGGGTCGGCGCCTGGTGTCGCTTGCCCTGATGGGGCCAGCCACGGGCACGAACGGCGCCGAGGCCGAACGATTTTTCAAGTCGCTGAAGATGAAGTGATGAGCAAACCCAGGATCCGCATACTTGCGCTCGGCGGCACGATCGCCACGCGTCCCGATTCCAGCGGCGCCATGCAGATGGGCCTGGGAGCCGACGACCTGGTGGCAGCGGTGCCGCTTCTTGCCACAGTAGCCGACATCGAGGCCGAGACCGTGTCGCGCGTCGGCAGTCATTCGCTGTCGTTCGACCAGCTGCATCAGCTCGCGACCAGGATCCGCTCGCTCGAGGCCGATGGCGTGGTGGTGACGCAGGGCACCGACACGCTGGAGGAAACTTCCTTCCTGCTCGACCTGCTGCTCGATCTGGACATACCCGTGGTCGTGACGGCGGCGATGCGCAATCCGTCGCTCACGTCGCCGGACGGACCCGGCAACCTGCTCGCGGCGGTGCGCGTGGCGTCCGACGCCTGGGTGCGCAGGCACGCAAGGGCGCTCGGCGTCGTTGTCGCGATGCTGGACGAGGTCTATGCCGCGGCCGACGTCGGCAAGGTGCATCCGACGCGGCTCAATGCTTTTGCGTCCACTCAGACCGGGCCGATTGCCGCCCTGGTCGAGGATCGCATCGTGCCGCTCTCCCTCCCGGTGCGCGATGCGATGGTCGCCGCGCAGGGCCGGTTGGGCAGGGTCCACGGCACGGCGGCGCCGGTGGCGCTGGCCTGGATGTCGCTCGACGAGTCGGGACGGCTGATCGAGGCGATGCTCGCCGCCCCCGACCACGCGGGCTATCGCGGCGCCGTGATCGGAGCGATGGGCGGCGGCCATACACCCGAACGCGCGACCGACGCGGTGATCCGTCTCGCCCAGGCGATGCCGACGGTGGTCGCCAGCCGGGCGGGCGGCGGGCCGATGCTGCGCCAGACCTATGCCGGTCCCAGTTCGGAGATCGCGCTCCGCGAGGCGGGCTTGATCTGGGGCGGCCGGCTGCATCCCCTGAAGGCGCGCGTCCTGCTGGAGACCGGCCTGCGCGCCGGCCTCGACAAGGCCTCGATCGCCATGGTTTTTGAGCCTTTCGGATGAAGCGGCGGACCTTGATCGGATTGGCGGCAAGCGCGGCAGGATGGCCGGCCCGCGCCTTCGCCCAGCCAACGGTGACCATCGGCGTGCTGAGCTCGGCCAACGTCGCCAACTGGGGCATCGAGGCATTGCGCAAGGGCTTGAGCGAGCAAGGCTTCGCCGAAGGCCGCAACCTCGCGATCATCTATCGCGCCGCCGAGGGGGACGCGGCCCGTCTGCCGGGCCTCGTGCAGGAGCTGCTTCGCGAGAAGGTCTCGCTGATCTTCGCGACGGGCGGGCCGGTGCCGGCGCGCACGGCCATGGC
>CAZHQA010000167.1:0-2103 GCA_964533955.1 uncultured Reyranella sp.
TCAGCCCTCGTTCGCTGAAAATGAATCCTCCAAAAATACCGCAGCCCCTACACCGATACCCTGTGGCCTTCTGACTCAGTAAGACTAGTCGATCAGCCGGACCTTGACGTAGCTGCCCGGGGCGTCCTCGAGCGCCGGCAGGCCACCGGCGCCCGGCACGCGCGCCGGCACCTTCGGGCCGGACTTCGCCGACAGCCACTTGTCCCAGTCGTTCCACCACGAACCGGGAAACTCGGTCGCGCCCGCGCGCCATTCGTCGAGCGTCGGCGGATTCCTCTCGGTCTCGTTCAGCCAGTGCATGTACTTCTTGGCGTCCGGCGGATTGACGACGCCGGCGATGTGGCCGGAGCCTGCCAGCATGAAGCGCACCGGCCCCGCGAAGAGCTGCGTCGCCTTGTAGACCGACGTGGCGGGCGCGATGTGGTCGTCCTTGCCGGCCTGCAGGTAGACCGGAATGGTGATCTTGCGCAGGTCGATCGGCACGTTGTCGATCACCAGTCCGCCCGGCTTCGCCAGCAGGTTCTTCTGGTACATGTTGCGCAGGTAGTAGCTGTGCATCGCCGCCGGCATGCGGGTGGCATCGGCGTTCCAGAACAGCAGGTCGAAGGGGAAGGGGTCCTTGCCCATCAGGTAGTTGTTCACCACGAACGACCAGATGAGGTCGTTGGCGCGCAGCATGTTGAAGGTGGTCGCCATCTCGGTGCCGTCGAGATAGCCCTTCTTGCTCATCGTCTCCTCGACGCCCGCCAGCTGATCCTCGTCGATGAACACGCCGAGCTCGCCGGGCTCGGTGAAGTCGACCTGGGCGGTGAAGAAGGTGCAGGCCGCGATCCGCTCGTCGCCGCGCGCCGCCATGTAGGCCAGCGTGGTCGCCATCAAGGTGCCGCCGATGCAGTAGCCGATCGCCGAGACCTTGGTCTCGCCGGTCGCCTTCTCGATGGCATCGAGGGCGGCCAGCGGCCCCAGCTTCATGTAGTCCTCGAACACCAGCTTGCTCAGCCGCTCGTCCGGGTTGACCCACGAGATCACGAACACGGTGTAGCCGTGCTCGGTCGCCCACTTGATGAACGAGTTCTGCGGCTTGAGATCGAGGATGTAGAACTTGTTGATCCAGGGCGGCACGATCAGCAGCGGCATGGCATGGACTTCGTCGGTGCGCGGCGCGTACTGCAACAGCTGGATGAGCTCGTTCTGGTAGACCACCTTGCCGGGCGAGGTGGCGACGTTCTCGCCCACCTTGAACGCCTTCATGTCGGTCTGGCGGATGGCGAGGCGGCCCTTGCCGCGCTCGAGGTCGGTCAGCAGGTTCTGCAGGCCCTTGAGCAGGTTCTCGCCCTTGCTCTCGACCGTGGCCTTCACGACCTGCGGGTTGGTGAGGGCGAAATTCGACGGCGACATCGCGTCGATGAACTGGCGTGTGTAGAAATCGACCTTCTGGGCCGTCTTGTCGTCGATGCCCTCGACTTCCTTGACCGTGTGCTGCAGCCAGCGGGCGGTCAGCAGGTAGGACTGCTTGAGGTAATCGAAGACGACCTCGTCCTTCCACGCCGGATCGCTGAAGCGCTTGTCGCCCTTGGCCGGCTCGGCCAGCGGCTCGACCTGCTGGCCCATCATGCGCTGTGCCGTGACCTGCCACAGCCGCACGTACTGCTGCCAAAGCTCCATCTGCGCCTGCAGGAGCTTGTTGGGATCGGCCAGCATCTTGGCCGTGAAATCCATGAAGGTCTGGGTGAGCTTGAGCGGGTCGGCCGGCTGCGGGCCATCGGCTTCGTAACGCTTGGCGAAATCCTGCAGGAGCTTCTGGCTGCGCTCGGCGATGTCCTTCAAAGCCGCCTGCATCTTCTCCGACTCCGCCGCGGAGAGCCCGGGAATCGCGGCTGACGATGGCGTGTCCGACATGCGTTTCCTCTTTCAAATCATTGGCTTTGCGGCGTTTCTTGCGGTACTTTCGACGTCCAGGTAACTATACCTTGTGTCGGGTTCCCCAGGCTGCCAAGTACCCCTCCCTAGGTAGGCTGAGGTAACCGGCGGGTCAAACTTGCGATGACGATGCAGGGACAGGAGAACAGGATCGGCCGGCGACTGGGCCTCGGTTTGCCGGGC
>CAZHQA010000167.1:2203-7290 GCA_964533955.1 uncultured Reyranella sp.
GATGCAGGGACAGGAGAACAGGATCGGCCGGCGACTGGGCCTCGGTTTGCCGGGCCTTTCGCTGCTGATGGTGCTCGGCGGCTGCGGCTGGTTCGGCGGCGGTACGCCGACCAACGTCGAGCGTGCCCGCCCCGGCGCCGAACGCCAGGTTGCCCCCAGCAATGCCATGCCGCCGGCCGCGGCGAGCCGGCAGTACGACACCGCGGTAACCCCGGTCGACGAGACGCGCACGGGCCCCAAGATCGGCTCGATCGTTCCCGACAAGGGCGGCCAGAAGGCGCAGCTCGAGGCCGCCGCCAAGGAAGCGGCCGAGCGCGACAGGGTAGCCCGCGAGGAGCGCGAGAAGCAGGCGCAGGACGAAGCCGACCGCAAGGCCAAGTCGGCCGCGACGGACGCCAAGGACGGGAAGGGTGGTAAGGACACCAAGGCTGCCAAGCCGGCGGCCGACGAGCCGCCAACCCAGCCTGCAGTGCCACCGCCGGCTCCGGTCACGACCGCTCCCGCGCCGCCGCCGCCCGCGACACCCGACCAGACGAACGCCGCACCTTCGCCGGCGCCGCCGGCGCAGCAGACCAATGTCGCGCCTCCGGCGGCAGCGCCACCACCGCAGCCGCAAGCCGCGCCAGCGACCGCCCCGGTAGCTGCTCCGGCACCTGCCCCAGTGGCTGCGACGACGACCGCCCGCCCGGCCGATGTGAACAAGGCCTTCTCGCCGCCGGCGGGCTGGGTGCCGCCAACCCCGACTCAGCCAGGCCAGGCTCAGCCCGTGCCCGCGCCGGCAGCGACACCGGCACCGACTCCGGCAGCACCTCCAGCCGCGACCCCGGCGGCTGCCACGACGCCGGCGCAGCCCGCCGACGTGAACAAGGCCTTCTCGCCACCGCCGGGCTGGGTGGCGCCGGGCCAGACCAAGCCGGCCAACCAGCCCTAGGCGTACAAGGACGACAACAATGGACGATTCGGAATTCCACCGGCTGAAACGCCTGCCGCCGTATGTATTTGCCGAAGTGAACGCCATGAAGGCGCGCGCCCGCGGCGCCGGCCAGGACGTCATCGATCTCGGCATGGGCAATCCCGACCTGCCGACGGCGCCGCACATCGTCGCCAAGCTCGCCGAGGCGGCCGCCAATCCGCGCGCCCACGGCTACTCGGCCTCGCGCGGCATCCCCGGCCTGCGCAAGGGACAGGCGGCGTACTACTCCCGCCGCTTCAACGTCGAACTCGATCCCGACAGCGAGATCATCGTCACCCTGGGCTCGAAGGAGGGGCTCGCCAACCTCGCCCAGGCGATCACCTCGCCGGGCGACATCGTGCTGGTGCCCAACCCGAGCTATCCGATCCATCCCTACGGCTTCATCATCGCCGGCGGCTCGGTGCGCCACATCCCGGTGCCGGGCGCCACCTCGCTCGCCGAATTCCTGCCGGCGCTCGAGCGCGCGGTGCGCCATACCGTGCCCAAGCCGATCGCTCTGGTGCTGAACTATCCCTCGAACCCGACGGCCCAGGTCGTCGATCTCGACTTCTATGCCGCGATCGTCGATTTCTGCCGGCGCGAGAAGATCTGGATCCTGAGCGACCTCGCCTATGCCGAGATCTACTTCGACGGCAATCCGCCGCCGTCGGTGCTGCAGGTGCCGGGCGCGCGCGACATCGCCGTCGAGTTCACCTCGATGAGCAAGACCTACTCGATGGCCGGCTGGCGCATCGGCTTCGCCGCCGGCAACCGCACGCTGATCCAGGCGCTGACCCGCATCAAGTCGTACCTCGACTACGGCGCCTTCACGCCGATCCAGGTGGCGGCGACCGCGGCGCTGAACGGTCCGCAGGATTGCATCGTCGAGGCGCGCAATACCTACAAGGAGCGCCGCGACATCGTGATCGACGGCCTGCGCGCAGCCGGCTGGGACGTGCCGGCGCCGGCGGCGTCGATGTTCGCCTGGGCGCCGCTGCCCAAGGACTTCGCCGAGCTGGGCTCGCTTGCCTTCTCCAAGCTTCTGCTGACCCAGGCCAACGTCGCGGTGTCGCCCGGCATCGGCTTCGGCGAGCACGGCGACGGCCACGTCCGCATCGCCATGGTCGAAAACAAGCACCGCATCCGCCAGGCCATCCGCAACATCCGCCAGGTGCTGGCCGATCCGTCGCGCTCGATCGATCTCTACCTCCGCGGCGTCGGCGACAACATCACGCCACTCAAGGCTCGCGCCTGACGGCCGACTGTCGTATCAGGCTCCGATGAAATCTCCCCTGAAGATCGGCATCGCCGGCCTCGGCACCGTGGGTGCCGGCGTGGTCAAGCTGCTGGCCGAGCACAGCCGGCTGCTGTCGCTGCGCGGCGGCCGGCCGCTCAAGCTGGTCGCCGTCAGCGCCCGCAACCCGCGCAAGAAGCGCGACATCGATCTGGCCGGCGTGCGCTGGGAGAAGGATCCGCTGGCGCTCGCCGAGGCGCGCGACATCGACGTCGTGGTCGAGCTGATCGGCGGCTCGGGCGGCGTCGCCCATCGCCTGGTGCGCTCGGCGCTGCGCGCCGGCAAGCACGTCGTCACCGCCAACAAGGCGCTGCTTGCCATGCGCGGCGCCGACCTCGCGGCGATCGCCGAGAAGAAGGGCGCCATCCTCGCCTTCGAGGCGGCCGTGGCCGGCGGCATCCCGATCATCAAGGCCTTGCGCGAGGGCCTGGTCGGCAACCGCGTGGCGCGGCTCTACGGCATCCTCAACGGCACCTGCAACTACATCCTGACGACGATGCGCGAGACCGGGCGCGACTTCGACGTCGTCCTCCAGGAAGCGCAGGCGGCGGGGTACGCCGAGGCCGATCCGAGCTTCGACGTCGACGGCATCGACGCCGCGCACAAGCTCGCGGTGCTGACCGGTGCTGCGTTCGGCACCCGGGTCAACTTCGCCGGCGTCCATGTCGAAGGCATCCGCCGCGTCACCTCGATGGACATCGAGTTCGCCGAGGAGCTCGGCTATCGCATCAAGCTCCTGGGGCTGGCGCGCGAGACCCGGTACGGCATCGAGCAGCGCGTGCATCCCTGCATGGTTTCGCTCGAGGCGCCGATCGCCCACATCGAGGGCGTGTTCAATGCCGTGGCGATCGAGGGCGACTACGTCGGCAAGACCATGTTCCAGGGCCGTGGCGCCGGGCAGGGTCCGACGGCTTCGGCGGTGGTGGCCGACCTCGTCGACGTGGCGCGCGGCCGGCACATGCCGGCCTTCGTCGTGCCGGCCGATCGGCTGGCCGACAAGAAGGCCTCGCCGATGGACCGTCACGTCGGCGCCTATTATATGCGCCTCATGGTTCAGGACCGTCCGGGCGTGATCGCGGCCGTCTCCGGCGTGCTCGCACGGGAGCGCATCTCGCTCGAATCGATGCTGCAACGCGGGCGCTCGCGGTCCGACGAGGTGCCGGTGGTCCTGACCACGCACGAAACCGAGGAGGCCCGCATGCGCCGCGCGCTCGCGCGCATTTCGAGTCTCAAGGCGGTGGCGCAGGAGCCCTGCCTGATCCGCATCGAAGCGTTCTGATCGAGGCATTCTGCAAGAAGACGTACGCGCTCTTCGCGTCTGGAGGAAACGATGGCCGATGTTGGCAAGATGGATCGCAATCTCGCGTTGGAAGCGGTGCGCGTGACGGAGGCGGCGGCGCTCGCGGCGTCCAAGTTGATGGGCCGGGGCGACGAGAAGAAGGCCGACCAGGCGGCGGTCGACGCCATGCGCAGCGCGCTCAACACCCTGTCGATCGACGGCACCGTCGTGATCGGCGAGGGCGAGCGCGACGAGGCGCCGATGCTCTACATCGGCGAGAAGGTCGGCTCGGGCGGTCCCAAGATCGACATCGCGCTCGATCCGCTCGAGGGCACCACCATCACCGCCAAGGGCCTGCCCAACGGGCTGGCCGTGCTGGCGATGGCCGAGGACGGCAACTTCCTGAACGCGCCCGACGTCTACATGGACAAGATCGCCGTCGGCGGCGGCCTGCCCGAGGGCGTCGTCGATCTCGACAAGTCGGCGGCCGACAACCTCAAGGACCTGGCCAAGGCGAAGAAGATGGAGCTCTCCGACCTCGTGGTCTGCATCCTCGACCGGCCGCGCCATGCCGAGCTGATCGCCAAGGTGCGCGAGGCGGGCGCCCGCATCATGCTGATCGGCGACGGCGACGTGTCGGGCGTGATCGCCACCTCGACCGGCGATTCGGGCATCGACATCTACATGGGCTCGGGCGGCGCGCCGGAAGGCGTGCTGGCGGCGGCGGCGTTGCGCGCGATCGGCGGCCAGATGCAGGGGCGGCTGCTGTTCCGCAACGACGACGAGAAGGCGCGTGCCAAGAAGTGGGGCATCACCGACCTCAACCGCAAGTACTCGATGCTCGACATGGCCAAGGGCGACGTGATGTTCGCCGCCACCGGCGTCACCTCGGGCTCGATGCTGAAGGGCGTGCGCCGCTTCGGCAACGGCGCGGAGACCCATTCCATCGTCATGCGCTCGAAGACCGGGACGGTGCGGTGGATTTCGGCCCATCACAATTTCTCGATAAAGACTGGTCTGCCGAGCTGGGCATGATCAAGATGGAGGGATGCGGTCCCTCCCTCTGACGTTGGTGACCTGTATCCTGCCGACCCTTGCGGCCGTCGAGGCGACGGCGCAGGGCGAGAGCTGCCGCAATTTCTCATGGTCGATCGGGCGTTCCATCGCCCTGTTCGACGAGCCGCTGCCGACCGTCGAGAGCGGCCAGGGGCTGCCCAAGGAGGGCGCCTTCGCGGTGGCGCTGAAGCCGGTCGCCGACGTGATCTACTTCCTGCCGCCCGAGCGCGGCAGCGACGGCGGGCTGGGCGGCGTCGTCACCATCGAAACCCTGCCCGCCGGCCGCTACGAGATCGCCCTGTCGGACGACGGCTGGGTCGACGCCATCCAGGACAACAAGCGCCTGCCCGAGCTCGCCGCCAGCCGCACCCGCGAATGTCCCGGCGTGCTGCACAGCATCGAGGTCGAGGCCAGGAGCGAGGCGCTCACCCTGCAGATCGGCGGCGCCCGTGCCCGCCGCATCAACATCGCCGTCGTCCGCGTCTGGCCCTTCGAATGGCGCTGGT
>CAZHQA010000167.1:7390-11604 GCA_964533955.1 uncultured Reyranella sp.
GCCCGCCGCATCAACATCGCCGTCGTCCGCGTCTGGCCCTTCGAATGGCGCTGGTAAAGCGATCAGAATCTTCCGGGACCGCGGGCCTCCGGCCCGCCTCGTGAGTAGAGCGGACCGGAGGTCCGCGGTCCGGCAAGAGATGACAGTGTCCACAGGGCCTCGCGCTATACAGGCGGCATGCCGTCCGACATCCGCGCTCCGCGCGCAGCGTTTCTCGGGGTCGAGCGCTCGCTGACCGGGCGGCGCTGGGCCGAGCGCCTGGCGGACGAGCGCATGGCGCTGGCGATCGCCCAGCGCCACGGCCTGCCCGACGCGATCTGCCGGCTGCTGGCCGCGCGCGAGGTCGACCTCGAAGGCGTGCCGGATTTCCTCGACCCGACCTTGCGCAAGTTCCTGCCCGATCCGCTGCACCTCAAGGACATGGATGTCGCCGTGGCGCGGCTGGTGCGCGCCGTGCAGGCGGGCGAGCGCATCGTGGTGTTCGGCGACTACGACGTCGACGGCGCCACCTCGTCGGCGCTGCTGCTGCGCTTCTTCCGTACGATCGGCGGCAATATCGGCGTCTACATTCCCGACCGGCGCAAGGAAGGCTACGGCCCCAACGCCCCGGCCCTGCGCCAGATCAGGGAGGAGGGAGCGTCGGTCGTGGTCACCGTCGACTGCGGCGTCACCGCCTACGAGCCGCTCGCCGAGGCGCGGCGTGCCGGCCTCGACGTCATCGTGATCGACCATCACCAGGCGGAGCTTGCGCTGCCCGAGGCCGTGGCCGTCGTCGATCCCAACCGTGTCGACGACGCCAGCCCGCACAAGCAGCTCGCCGCGGTGGGCGTCGCCTTCCTGCTGGTCGTCGGCGTCAATCGCGCCCTGCGCGAGGCCGGCTGGTACGGGGCGGCGCGCGCCGAGCCCGACCTCCGACAGTGGCTCGACCTGGTGGCGCTGGGCACGGTGGCCGACGTCGTCCCGCTGACCGGCGTCAATCGCGCCCTGGTGCGGCAGGGCCTGGCGGTCATGGCGCAGCGCCACAATCCAGGCCTGGTGGCGCTGGCCGACGTGGCGCGGCTGCGCGAGCCGCCGGGCGCCTATCATCTCGGCTTCCTGCTCGGACCACGGGTCAATGCCGGCGGCCGGGTCGGCCACGCCGATCTCGGCGCGCGCCTGCTCTCGAGCGACGATCCGCACGAGTCGGCCGCTCTCGCGGTCAGGCTCGACGAGTACAACGCTGAGCGCCGCGCCATCGAGCGCGACGTTCTCGACCAGGCGATCGCCCGCATCGAGGGGCTGTACGGCCCCGACCGCAAGGGCCTGCCGGCGGCGCTGGTCGTGGAGAGCGAGGGCTGGCACGTCGGCGTGATCGGCATCGTGGCGAGCCGCCTGGTCGAGCGCTACGGCCGTCCGGCCTTCGTGATCGGCACCGACGGCGCGATCGGCAAGGGCTCCGGCCGGTCGGTGAGGGGCGTCGATCTCGGCGCCGCGGTGCTGGCGGCGCGCCAGCAGGGATTGCTGGTCAATGGCGGCGGCCACGCCATGGCGGCCGGCCTCACGGTCGAGCGCAGCCGCATCGCCGAGCTCGCGGACTTCCTCGACCAGCGCATTGCGCCGCAGCTCGGCGCCGCGCCGCCGGTGCGCGAACTCGGCATCGATGCCGCCCTGGCGCCGGCCGCGGCGACGCAGGAGCTGGTCAGCATGATCGAACGCGCCGGTCCATTCGGCGCCGGCAATGCGCTTCCGCGCTTTGCGCTCGCTGGCGTGCGAGTCGACTTCGCCAAGCCGGTCGGCGAGGGCCACGTCCGCTGCACCCTGGTCGGCCAGCAGCGCGGCCGGATCGAGGCGATCGCCTTCCGTGCCGGCGGCACGCCGCTTGGCCCGGCGCTGCTCGATCCCGCCAAGCCGATCCTGCACGTGGCGGGCGCGCTCCGGCTCGAGCGCTACAACGGCCGCGAAAGCGTGCGTCTGCAGATCGACGATGCCGCATCGGCCGCGGGCTCGGTGTCGATGCACTAGCGCGTGACCCGCCCCGACATGTGGGGGCGGTTACGGCGCGGTAACGCTTAAAGAAAGCAAAAAACACGGGGGTGCCTTCTAGGCATTCCCAGATCTTGAGGCGCCGGCGACCCTCGCGCTGCCGCGCGCCGGACCAACACCAAGGAGGTACGAGATCTTGGTGGTTACCGTGCGGTAACGGTTAAAATAACGGGAAGATAACGGGGCCCTCACAAGGGTGGCCAGATGTTGTGTCTCGGGCCGTGGGGAGACGGCGATCGGCGGCGCGAAGGACATGTGAATTCCCGTGCTTTGGTCGATCGGGGATTATACATAAAATGGGTCATTAATCAACTGTATTCGTATATGCAAGACACGAGGGAACTGGCACCGAGTGTTCCTGATCGCGCGCTCGCGGAAGGGCCTCGATCCGGGCAGGAAAATACAGGGTAGGCTGCCTTTCATCGCGGGGAAGAGGCATCGTGGCGCGCCGGTCATGCCAGTATCCCGCTGGCCCTGCGCGAGCTGCTGGCTTGCTTGATTTCACCGGCCTGAGCCGTTACACCGACCGCGCTTTCACGAAAGCCTCGTCCCCTTCGTCTAGAGGCCTAGGACACCGCCCTTTCACGGCGGTAACACGGGTTCGAATCCCGTAGGGGACGCCACTCCTGAACAAAAGTGAGAACCTCGGGCGACGACTTTGGCAGCCCGCGGTTTGCGACCCTCCTCAGGAGGGTTGGGGAGCCTTCCAGGCGAACGTTGTGGTCGACAGTCACTCGCGCTCAAGGACTAGGCGCATAGAGGCTTGGCGCTGTTCCTGCGGTCCGTCGGCAAGGCGGCGGCGCATCTCCAGCGACAGGGTCTTCAACGTCTCCGGGGACAGGTCGGCTTGCCCAGTACGGAGGCTACGCTTCGCTCAGCCGCCAGCACTGTGCCGTGAAATCCCCGTGTTGGACGCCTGTATCCCGCGCGATCGCCTTGAATACCCCGTCCATCCAGCCGGTCCCTGTCTTGTGATGGGTGCAGACAACTACGGTGTACTTCATCGGCTTGCGTACCGGACTCTGCGCTTCACTTGACGCATGCTACGGAGGATGCTCGCCTCACTATTGCGAATTAGTTCACACAACCGGCGGTTTTACGGCGCCCGCCGAGGCCCGGGGAGAGCGACGGGGGATGACGCCACAGGAATTGCTTCGCCTGCATCCCTTCTTCGCAGGTTTGTCACCGGGCGATGTCGATAAGCTCGCGGCGCGAGCGTCCTGCAGACGCATTCCCGGCGGCAGGCTGCTGTTCCATAAGAATGCGCCGGGTGACGGGCTCTACGGCGTGCTGTCGGGCCGCATCGCCTTCACCATGACCTCACCTGAAGGCAAGACTCTGACCCTCAATACGCTCGGCTCCGGCGAGTTCTTCGGCGAGATCGCATTACTCGACGGCAAGGGACGTAGCGCGGCCGCCGTCGCCCGCGAGGCGTCCCTGCTGCTTTTCATCCCCAGGGATGAATTCCTGACGTTTGTCCGCGCCCGGCCGGACACCATGCTGCATATCATCTCGGTCGTCTGCGGCCGCCTGCGACGGTCGACGGAGTATATCGCCGATGCGGCCTTTCTGGAGCTTCCGCAAAGGCTGGCCAAGCAGCTCGTGCTGCTGCTCGACGGCGAGCGGAAATCGCAAGACGCCGAATTGCGCATCTCGCACGCCGAACTCGCCTCGATGCTGGGCGTCTCGCGCGAACGCGTGAGTCGCCAGCTCGCGAACTGGCAGGCTCAGCGGACTCTCGACCAGGGCCGTGGGCGGATCGTGGTGCGCAATGTCGGTGCGCTTCAGCGGCTGGCCCGCGGGTTCGAGTAGGCGAGGAAAATCCGGGAAAATTCGCAATCGTGTGCCGCAGGTCACACAACGCGCTGTTGCGATATAGTATTGTGCAACACGCGAGGGGAGCGCTCTCGGCCATGTCTAGCCATCGTCGCAGGCTGTCCGCTGTCTTGCATGCCGATCTGACCGGCTTCGTGCGCCTGATGGAAGGCGCGGAGGATCGCACCGTGTCTCACCTTAGGTCCGCGCAGGACGAGATCTGGCGCCCCTCCATCCAGGCCGCCGGCGGGCTGGTGGTGGACGATGTCGGCGATTCGATCCTGGCCGAGTTCAGCTCTCCGCGGGCCGCGGTGGCGGCCGCTATCGACATCCAGGAGCGCATGGCGCAATTCAACGACATGCTCGAGGAGGAACAG
>CAZHQA010000168.1:0-11568 GCA_964533955.1 uncultured Reyranella sp.
GCGATAGCAGGAAGACGCTCCGCTCGAGTGGCGCGCCCCCGGGGTTATTCCGCCGCTACCGCGCGCAGCTTCGCCGTCTCGGCCTGATCGACCGAGCCGTCGTCGTTGACCGCGACGCCGTAGTCGCGCCGTGCCGCCTCGGAGGAGATGAAGCCCTGGCGCACGTCGTCGGCCACGGCGGCCACCGCGCGACGGCGCGGATTGCCGAGACCGCCGCCGCCCGGCATCGAGATGATGAGCCGGTCCTTCTCCGGCACGGTCTGCTGGCCCATGCCGCGCAGCTTCTTGCCGGAGTCGAGGGCGACCCGGCCGGGCATGCCGCTCTGGCCGCCATCGCGGCCGCGCGGCGGATGGTCGATGCGATCGTAGTAGGCGGAAATGGCGAAGGGCGCCTTGTCGAGCGTGCCAACCTCCATGATCTGGCCGAGGCCGCCGCGGAACTCTCCGGCGCCGCCGGAATCCTGGCGGTACTCCTTCTTCCAGATGACGACCGGCGAGATCGTTTCGTTGACCTCGACCGGCACGTTGCGCACGCCGCTCGGGAAGGCGGTGGCCGACAGGCCGTCACGGCCCGGCCGCGCGCCGGTGCCGCCGGCATGGAAGCTCATGATGGTGAAGACCTTCGCGTTGATGGTGTCAGCCGGGTCGCCGTCGGCCCGGCCGGGGCCGCCCAAGGCCGAGAGGTTCCACAGGCACGAGGCGCCCTCGGCCGGCACGCCGCCTTCCAGCGCCTGGTGCAGGCAGCCGAACATGACGTCGGGCAGCATCTGGCCGGTGACGTGCCGCGCCGCCACGGGGGCGGGATGCTTGGCATTCAGGATGCAGCCCTCCGGCGCGGTGACGCGGATCACCTCAAGCGAGCCTTCGTTGTTCGGCACCTTGGGCGCCACGATGCACTTCACGCCGAAGCTGGCATAGGCCTCCGTGTAGCAGTGCGGCACGTTGATGCCGTAGGCCGATACGCCCGAGGTGCCGGCGAAGTCGACGTCGATGCCGGTGTCGCCGATCTTCATGGTGGCGACGAGGTCGATCGGCTTGTCGTAGCCGTCGACCCTCATGGAGAACTTGTACTCGCCGGGCTTGATCTTGCGGATGGCTTCGAGCGATGCCTGCCGTGACTTCTCGAGGATGTGCGCACCCAGCCGTTCGAGGTCGTCGATGGCGAACTCGTCCATCATCTCGATCAGGCGGCGGCAGCCGATCTCGTTGCAGGTCGCGAGCGAGTAGAGATCGCCCACCACCTGGACCGGCTCGCGCACGTTGGCGGCCACGATGTCGGTCAGCGTCTCGTCGACCTTGCCCTCGCGGGCGAAGCGCATCAGCGGGATGTAGAGGCCTTCCTCGTAGACCTGGCGGGCGTCGGCGCCCATGCCGCGGCCGCCGATATCGACGACGTGGCAGGTCGAGGCGAACAGCGCCACCATCTTGCCGCGCCGGAAGGTCGGCGTGACGAAGGTGAAGTCGTGCAGGTGGCCGGTGCCCTTCCACGGGTCGTTGGTCAGGAAGATGTCGCCTTCCTTCATGGTGTGGGCGGGGAACCGGTCGAGGAAATGATAGACCGCGCGCGCCATGGAGTTGATGTGGCCGGGCGTGCCGGTGACGGCCTGGGCCAGCATCGCGCCGCTCAGGTCGAACACGCCCGCGCTCAGGTCTCCGGCCTCGCGGGTCGACGTTGAGAAGCCGGTGCGGATCAAGGCCAGCGCCTGCTCCTCGACGACCGCGATCAGGCGGTCCCACATCAGCTGCAGCCGGATCGGCGAGAGGGGATCGTTGATGCTCATGTTCCCACCTTTTCCAACAGAAGGGCGCCGATCGGGCTCAGCCGTGCGGCGAAGCTCTTGGGCACAATGGTCGTCGTCTCGTCCTCGGCGATCACCGCCGGGCCCGGCACCAGGCTGCCGATCACGAGGTCGGCGCGATGATAAACCGCGACGTCCTTCATGTCCTGATCGGCCGGATCGTAGACCGGCCGACTACCGCGCGCCTTGGCGAGCTTGCCGTCGGGCATCGGCGGCTCCTTGGGCAAGGCCGCCTGCTCGGCGGCCAGGCGCAGCGTCCAGTTCATGATCTCGACGCTGAGGCCCGGGATGGTCCGGCCAAAAGTGGCGGCATAGCCGTCCTCGTAGAGCTTGATCAGCCTTTCCCGCGCTGCCGCGGTGAATTCTCCCGCCGGAAGCGTCACGGTGATCTCGTGACCCTGGCCCCGATAGCGCATGTCGGCGGTGCGGGTCTCGACCAGCTTGGCGTTGGGCGCGCCCGCCTTGACCACGGTCTCGGCCTCGGCGCGCATCTCGGCGAACAGCCTGTTGACGAACGCCGGATCGAACTTGTCGGCATCGAGCTGCACGTAACGGCTGCGCACCACCTCGTAGGCCACCGGCGCCATCAGGAAGCCCACGGCAGAGCCCACGCCCGCGCCGGACGGCACCATGACGCGGTTGATGCCAAGCTTCTCGGCGAGCCGCGCGGCATGGATGGGGGCCGCGCCGCCAAAGGCGATCATGGTGCGATTCTGCAGCTCCTTGCCGCGCTCGACGGCGTGCACGCGCGCCGCGTTCGCCATGTTTTCCTCGACGATCTCGCTCACCCCGAACGCCGCATCGAGGCGCTTCAGCCCGAGCGGTGTGCCGACCGCCTTGTCGACGGCGGCGCCCGCCTTGTCGGGCGAGAGCTTGATGGTGCCGCCCGCGAAGTAACCGGGATCGAGCCGTCCCAGCACCACGTCGGCGTCGGTCACGGTGGGCTCGCTGCCGCCCCGGCCGTAGCTCGCCGGGCCGGGTTCGGCGCCGGCGCTCTCGGGGCCGACATTGACGCGCGAGAGCGCATCGACCGAGGCGATCGAGCCGCCGCCCGCGCCGATTTCGACCATCTCGATCACCGGGATGCGCAGCGGCAGGCCGCTGCCCTTGAGGAACCGGTACTGCCGCGCCACCTCGAAAGTGCGCGAATGCTGCGGCTCGCCGTTGTCGATCAGGCAGATCTTGGCGGTGGTGCCGCCCATGTCGAAGCTCAACACCTTGTCGAGCCCGCACTGCCGAGCCAGTGCTGCCGCGAGAATGGCGCCGCCGGCCGGCCCCGATTCGACCAGCCGGATCGGGAATTTGCGCGCGGTCTCGAGCGCTGCCAGCCCGCCGCCCGAGGTGATCATGAACAGCGGACAGGTGATGCCGCGCTGGCGCAGGGCGGCATCGAGCCGGCCCAGGTAGCGGTCCATCACCGGCTGGACATAGGCGTTGGCAACCGCGGTCGACCAGCGCTCGTACTCGCGGATCTCGGGCGAGACCTCGCTCGACAGAGTAATCGACACGCCGGGCAGCATCTCCGCCAGGAGCTCGCGCGTGCGCCGCTCGTGCTTGCCGTCGAGATAGGCATGCATGTAGCCGATGGCGATCGATTCGATGCCGTTGGCCTTGAGCTTGGGCGCAAGGGCGCGCACCGCCCCTTCGTCGAGAGGGATCAGCACGTTGCCGCGGCCATCCAGGCGCTCGGGGATGCCGAAGCGCAGGTCGCGCGGCACCAGGGGCGAGGGCTTCACCATGAAGATGTCGTACTGCTCGAAGCGGTGCTCGAAAGCGATCTCGATCGAATCGCGGAAGCCTTCGGTGACCACCAGGGCGGTCTTGGCACCCTTGCGCTCGATGATGGCGTTGGTGGCGAGTGTCGTGCCGTGGATGATCAGGCCAAGCTCGTCGGGCTTGATGCCCGACAGCTTGACGATCTCGTCCATGCCGGTCAGCACGCCTTCCTCCGGGGCGCGCGGCGTGGTCAGCACCTTGGTGCTGGTGAGTTTGCCCTGCCATTCGAGGCAAAGGTCGGTGAAGGTGCCGCCGATATCGACTGCCAAACGTCCTGTGCTCATGTGCTCCTACGCCGCCGTCTGTTGGATGTTGCCGCCAAGATACGCCTGGCGGATGCGCGGATCGGTGCGCACCTCGGCCGCCGGGCCTTCCATGAATTTTCGTCCCTGTTCCATCACCAGCGCGGTGTCGGAAATCAAGAGGGCGCCACGCACATTCTGCTCTACGATAAGGACTGTGACGCCGGAGGCCGCGATGCGCTGGACCGTGGCGAACACGTCGCCCTGCATGCGCGGCGACAGCCCCAATGACGGCTCGTCGAGCAGGAGCAGGCTGGGCTCGAGCAGGAGTACCATCGCCATTTCCAGGATCTGCTGTTCGCCGCCCGACAGGTTGCCCGCTTCGGTGCGCCACTTCTGCGACAGGATCGGGAAAAGGCCGGTGACGCGCTCGATCGCCGCCGCGTGCCGGGCCGCCGGCAGGGTGTAGCAGCTCATCTTGAGGTTTTCCGCAAGGCTCATGGCCGGGAAGTTGCAGCGGCCCTGGGGCACGAAGCCGATGCCGCGCTTCAGCCGCTCCCAGGGCGGCAGGCGCTCGATCGTCTCCCCTTTGAACACGATCTGCCCGTCGAACATCCGGTTGGTGCCGTAGATGGCGCGCAGCAGCGTCGATTTGCCGGCGCCGTTGCCGCCGATCAGCGTCGTGATGCTGCCGGCCGCAAGGCGCGCCGAGAAATCGCGTACGATCGGGTTGTCGCCATATCCCGCCGTGACGGAGACGAGCTCGAGTACCGGGAAGGTCATGCCGCCCCCCGCATCTCGGCGGCCGCCATCTCCGGTGTCATGCCGAGATAGGCTTCCAAAACGCGCGAGTCGGAGTGAATGTCGGCGGCAGTGCCTTCGGCGAGCTTGCGGCCCTGCTCGAGCACGATCACCTGGTGACAGAGATTGGTGATGAACTCGACATTGTGCTCGACGATCAGGAAGGTCTCGCCGGCGGCGTTGAGCTGCTGCAGAGCCACCTCGATCTCGCGAATGCGACTGGGATTGACGCCGGCCACCGGCTCGTCGAGCACGACGATCTTCGGCTGGGGCATCAGCGCCGAGGCGAGCGCCACCAGCTTCTTCTGGCCGTAGGACAGGATGCCGGTCTCGATATCGTAATAGCGTTGCAGGCCGATCAACTCGACCAGTTCTCGGGCGCGCACTTCCGATGCCTCGATAGCGGCTCGATAGCGCCGGGTGCGCAGGAACTCGTCGATCCAGGTGGCATCGTCGAACTGCTGGGCGGCGATCGCGAGGTTGTCGCGCAGGCTGAGCCGATCGTAGATGCGCACCGTCTGGAAGGTGCGCATCAGGCCGGCGCGGGCAATCTGGTGCGCCGGCCGGCCGGTGATGTCGGCGCCTGCCAGCACCACCCTGCCACCGTCGAGCTTCTGGAACCCGGAAACGCAGTCGATTGCAGTACTCTTGCCTGAGCCGTTGGGACCGATCAGCCCGGTGATGCTGCCGGCCGCGACCGCGAACGAGACGCCGTCCAGGGCGTGCACGCCGGCATAGGACTTGCGCAGGTCGCTGACCGACAGGAGCGCATTCATCGCAACGCCTCGCGCATGCGGGCGATCTCGCGCTGACGCAGCCACCCTGCGACGCCGGCCGGCATGAGGAACATCGCCAGCACCAGGATCGCACCGTAGATGATCATGCGGAAATCGGCCGAGAAGCGCAGCACTTCCGGCAGCGCCGACAGCGCGATGCCGGCGCCGATCACGCCCCAGAAGCTGCCCGCGCCGCCGATGATCACGATGATCAGGAAAGTCTGCATGTAATAGAAGTCGAGGAACAACGGATCGATGATGCGCAGGTTGAAGGTATAGACACCGCCCGCGGCGCCGGTGATGGCGGCGCTGATGGCGAACGAGGCGAGCTTGTAAGGCATCGGCGAGATACCCTGGGCACGCACGAGCGGCTCGTTCTGCTTGATGGCGACCAGGGTGCGGCCGATGCGCGAGCTGCACAGCACATAGAGGAAGCCAATCATCGCGACCGAGAAGGCCCAGGCGATCCAGTAGAAGCTCGCCGTGGTGTCGAAGGTGACGCCGAACGCCCGGGGCGCCGGCAGGTTGGGGATGCCGAGAGGGCCCCGCGTCAGGCTCACCCAGTCGCGGGCGATCAGCGCCACCAGGAGCGCGAAGGTGAGCGTCGAGATGACGAAGGCGTGGCGGTTGGTGCGCAGGATCGGATAGCCGATCGCCAATGCCAGCGCGCCGTTCAGCAGCAGGGCGTAGAGCACGCCCATCCAGAAGTTGCCGCCGAAGGTCATCACGGTGAGCGCGGTGGTGTAGCCGCCGATGCCCCAGAAGCCGAGCTGGGCGAAGGAAAGGAGCCCGGTGAAGCCGTAGACGAGATTGAGGGCCGCGGCGGCGACGGTGAAGATCAGCGCCGAGATGCCCACGCCGACAATGTAGTTGGAGGAGGTAAGCAGCGGTAGCGCGGCGAACGCCAGCGCGCCAAGCAGGGCGAGGGCGAGCTTCAGCCCGCTGCGATCAGCCGACACGCATGCCCCCGCGCTTGAACAGCCCGTCCGGGCGCAGGAACAGGACGCCGATCATGATCACGAAGACCGCTGCTTCCTGCCAGGCGATCTCGAAGAAGCCGCCGATCCAGCTCTCGACCAGGCCCAGTCCGATCGCCGCCGCCACCGCACCCGGGATGTTGCCCAGCCCGCCGATGATCACCAGCGCAAACGCCTTGAAGATCATGAACTGGCCCATGTAGGGCGTGACGAGCTGGATGGGCGAGATCGCGGCGCCGGCAAGGCCGCACAGGCCCGCCGCCAGGATCACCGCATTGCGCGCCACCACGCGCGGGCGGATGCCGATCATCAGCGCGGCGTCTCGGTTTTGCGCGATGGCGCGCATGGCACGGCCGAACTGGGTGAAGCGCAGCACCAGATAGAGCCCGGCGAAGGCCGCCACGGCGACGCCGGCGCCGATCACGCGCGTCCAGGTGATGCGGATCGAACCGATCTCCACGCCGTCGAAGCCGTACTGCGAATCCACCATGCGCGGCGTGGCGGTGAAGACGTACTGCATCACGTGGATGATGATGATCGACAGGCCGAGCGTGATCAGGATGCTGCGCTCGAATTCGTCGGGCTTCAGCCGCACCAGCAGCAGTTCGTAGATCACGAAGCCGACCAGCATGGTGGCGAGGATCGCGGCCGCCATGGCGGGCCAGTAGAGCAGGCCCATCACCGGCAGCGCGAAGCACATGGCGAAGGCGCCGAGCATCAGGAGTTCGCCGTGCGCGAAGTTGATGATCTCCATCACGCCGAAAATCAGCGACAGGCCGACGGCGATCAGGGCGTAGAGCAGGCCGAGCGCAATGCCGTTCAGCGTGAGCTGAAGGAGATAGACCGCCGTGATTTCCATTATGCGCGCGGCATTGCAATTACCGGACCACCTGTCGTCGTCGCCATTATTCGTTGACACCTAAACAAGCTTCTTGCGAACGTTCAAGGATCGAAACGTTGTACCGATAATCGGTATACGTTGATCGGCGCGGGGAGCCGGAAGGGGGCTGCGATGAAATTCACATCCTGGATGATGGGCATGGCGGCGGTCGCCGCCCTTGCCGCGCCGGCGGCGGCGCAGCCGATCGTGATCGGCGTGTCGACGGCGCAGACCGGGCCGGCGGCGGTCGCCGCCGAGTGGGAGCTGTGGGGCGTCAACCTCGCGGTCGAGGAGATCAATGCCGCGGGCGGCGTGCTGGGCCGCAAGCTCGAGATCCTGGTGATGGACAACAAGTGCAATCCCTCGGAGGCAGTGAACGTCGCCAACAAGCTGGTCGAGGCCAAGGTGGTGGCGATCGAGGGCTCGCACTGCAGCTCGGCCCACCTCGCCAGCATGAAGATCATCCAGGACGCCAAGATCCCGATGATCACCGGCATTGCCTCGAATCCGCAGATCACCACGCTGTCGGGCAAGGGCGGCAACGACTACGCCTTCCGCATTTCCGCGTCGGATGCCGGCATGATGCAGGCCTTGGGCATCTATCTCGCCGACAAGAAGCCGTTCAAGACGGTGGCGATCGTCGCAGAGGATTCCGACTTCGGCCGCGGCGGCTCCGACGCCTTCAAGTCGGTCGTGGTCCCGAAGGCAGGCCTCGAGGTCGTGTCGACAGATATCCATCCGCAGAACGCGCCGGACTTCACCAGCATCCTGACGCGTCTGCAGCAGCGTCGTCCCGATGCGATCGCCACGTTCCAGCTCGGCGGCGATTCGCTCAATTTCCTGCGCCAGGCCATGCAGGTGGGCGTGCGCATTCCCTTCACCGGCCGCATCGAGCTCGGCGGCCGCAACGTGCCGATCATCGAGGCGGGCGGGCTGGAGAAGTCGGTCAGCGCCTGGCAGTACAGCGCGCTCGCCGACTCGCCGCAGAACAAGGCTTTCGCCGAGAAGATCAAGGCCCGCCACAATGCCGAGCCCTACCTGCAGACCTGGGCGGGCTATGACTGTATCCGCGTGCTCGCCCAGGCGATCAAGGACGCCGGCAGCACCGACGGCACCAAGATCAAGGATGCGATCAAGGCAATGTCCTTCACCAACGTGATGGGCAAGACCGTGAAGTTCGACGACTACAACCAGGCCGGCCACTGGGTGGCGCTGCACACCGTGCTCAACAAGAAAGTGGCGCTGGCCGACCTCGTCGAGGTGAAGTAGCGCCTTCCCGGCCCATGCCGCGCCCCGCAAAAGTCGCCGCTGGATCCCAGTCGCTCGAACGCGGCCTCGACGTGCTCGAGATCGTGGAAGCGGAGGGCGGCGACATTGGCGTGCGCGAGATCGCCCGCCGGCTCGAGCTCAGCCCGACCATCGTGCAGCGCATGGTGACCTCGCTGGCCAAGCGCGGCTATGTCGCCAAGAACGTCGAGACCTCGCGCTACCGGCTAGGCTACCGCTCGCTGGCGCTCGGCGCCCATGGCGGCACTGCTGCCGACTACATCGTCACGGCGAGGCGCGAACTCGAGCGGCTGGCGCGCGACCATGGCCTCAACGGATTCGTATCGGTGCTGCATGGCGGGCGCGCCGTCTACCTGCTGGCTGTCCAAGCCGAGGCGCCCGTGGCGATCAAGGTCGCGCCGGGCAGCGAGATGGCGCTGCACAGCACCGCGGCGGGCAAGGTGCTGCTGGCATCCGTCAGCGATGGCGAGGCGCGCAAGCTTCTCGGGCATGGCAAGCTCGCCGCGATTACGCCGCACACGCTCACCGAACCTGCGGCCGTCGTCGCCGCGCTCGCCAAGGTGCGCAAGCTGGGATTTGCCACGGTGAACGAGGAGAATATCCGCGGCGTGCTGTCGGTCGGTGCGCCGATCCGCGACCGCGCCGGCAAGGTGCTGGCGGCGCTGAGCGTTGCCTTCCCGAAGTACCTCGATGCCGGCCAGACACTTCAGAGCGTGATGCCGCTCGTCGTCGCCGCCGCCCGGCGGGTCTCCCGCACCGTCGGCGGCACCCCGGACTAATCGTCGTCCGCCTTGAAATTCATCGCAACGCCGTTGATGCAATAGCGCTGATGGGTGGGCGGCGGGCCGTCGTCGAAGACGTGCCCGAGATGGCTGCCGCACGTCGCGCAATGGACCTCGACCCGCTCCATGCCCAAGCTGTCGTCGACCGAGGTTTCTACGCTGCCGGCAACCGGCTCGTCGAAGCTCGGCCAGCCCGTGCCGCTCTCGAATTTGCGGTTCGTCTCGAACAGCGTCTTTCCGCAGCCGGCGCAGGTGAACTTGCCCGGCCGCTTCTCGACGAGCAGGGCGCAGCTGCCGGGCATCTCGGTCCCGTGTTCGCGCATGATGTAGTACTGCTCGGGCGTCAGGAGCTTCCGCCATTCGGCGTCGGTGTGCGTCACGGGATAGGACTTGTTCATCGGGACCTCCAGTGCGCCCTTTGATCGAGGCATCCGGAACGACGCGCGCTAGCGAACGCCCGCAGGCGTCCGCGGCTTCGGCAGGACGCGGCGCCGTTCGCTTTCGGTCAGCGAGCCGGTCCAGCGTTCGGCGACCTCGAGCTGGATCGGTGCCAGTGCCCTGGCGTTGTGGGCGGCATCGTGGCGCTCGGCACCGGCATCGCCATAGAGCGTGGTGCGGATGCGGCTGGTGCGGCCGAGGCTCGCGATCAGTCGTTCCATCGCATCGGGCGGCAGCTCCTCGCCGTGCTCGGCGCCGGCGGCGCGCGTAATCGACTCGTTCATCAGCGTGCCGCCGAGATCGTTGGCGCCGGCATTGAGGCAATACTTGGCGCCTTCCACGCCCATCTTCACCCATGAGGTCTGGATGTTCGTAATGTGTGGATGGAGCGCCAGCCGGCCGATCGAATGCATCAGCACGGCCTCGCGGAAGGTCGGGCCCATGCGAGCGGCGCCCTTCAGCGCAATCGGCGCCTCGGCGGCGACGAAGGGCAGCGGCACCAGCTCGGTGAAGCCGCCGGTGTCCTTCTGCAGGTTGCGCAAGCGCAGCAGGTGGCGCGCCCAGTGCACCGGTCGATCGACGTGGCCGAACATGATCGTCGCGGTCGAGCGCAGCCCGACCCCGTGTGCGGCGCGCATGATTTCCAGCCACTGCTCGGTCGAGACCTTGTCGGGGCAGAGTACGTCGCGCACTTCGTCGTCGAGCACCTCGGCGGCCGTGCCGGGCAGGCTGCCCAGCCCTGCGTCGCGCAACTCGGCAAGATAGTCGGGGATCGAGCGGCCGAGCGTCGTGGCGCCATGCCAGACCTCGAGGGGCGAGAAGGCATGGACATGCATGCCCGGGATCGCCTCGCGCACGGCGCGGCATACGTCGAGATAATGCTGGCCGGTATATTCCGGATGAATACCGCCCTGCATGCAGACTTCGGTGGCGCCACGGTCCCACGCTTCGCTCGCGCGCCGCACGATCTCCTGAGTGGTGAGATCGTAGGGCGAGCCGCGCAGGTTGGCCGCCAGCTTGCCCTTGGAGAAGGCGCAGAAGCCGCAGCGGAAGTAGCAGATGTTGGTGTAGTTGATGTTGCGCACGACGGCGTAGGAGATCGTGTCGCCCACGACATCCTGGCGCAGCGCATCGGCTGCCTGAACCACCGCGGCGAAGTCGGGCCCGCGCGCTTCGAACAGCCGCACGATATCGGCTTCGCCGAGATCCTCGCCCCGCACCGCGCGATCGACGATTGGCGCCAGGCTCGCGCTCGGCCGCACCGCCGGCGCCGCGAGCGTGGCGACATCGTCGGCCGGCATGGCCATGACGAGGCCGGGCTTCCAATCGTTGTCGCGGCGCAGGCCGCTCGCCGAACTCATCGCCAGGACGCGCGGCCGCAGGCTCGGATCGATCCAGTTCTTGTCGTGCACGTAGCGCGGATAGACCGCCAGTCGCTCGGTCAGGACCTTGCCGTGCTTCAGGCTCTCGGCCGCCAGGGCATCGAGTTGAGGCCAGGGACGCTCGGGATTCACATGGTCGGGCGTGACAGGCGAGACACCACCCCAGTCGTCAATGCCGGCCTCTATCAGCCGGCCGTAGCCCGGCTCCTGAAGGTTGGGCGGCGCCTGCACCGAGAGCGTGTCGCCGAAGATCAGGCGAGCCACGGCCACCGTCCACAAGAGTTCCTCGAACGACGGTTCGGGCGCGTCAGCCATACGCGTGTCGGGTTTGGCGCGGAAATTCTGAATGATGACTTCCTGGAGATGTCCGTGTGCCCGATGAAGTTCACGCAATGCCAGCAGCGCCTCGATCCGCTCGCGGCGGGTCT
>CAZHQA010000169.1:0-11480 GCA_964533955.1 uncultured Reyranella sp.
GCCAGCATCTTCTTCGGGTCGCGGCTGTCGACCATGAAGCACCAGACCTGCTTCTGGGCATCCGGCATCGCCGCCTGCTTGAAGGTGGCGCCGCGATCTGTGCTGCGCCACACGCCGTCATTGGTGCCGGCGAACACGATCTCGGGGTTACCTGGGTGGACGAAGACCGTGTAGGCCTCGGCGTTGCCCAGCACGTGCTTCCAGTCTCCGCCGTTGGCCGGGCGCTGGAAGACTCCGACCTTGCCGGTATGGTCGGGCTTGCCGAAGTAGCCGGCGACGCCGGCATAGATGTTCGATGAGTCGGGCATATTCGTCTCCTCGTGCTAGTTCTTCTTCGCGACGATCGGGCAGTTGCCTTCCTCGATGGGCCGGAAGGCCTGCTCGCCCGGGATCGTCGCGAGCAGTTTGTAGTAGTCCCAAGGCCCCTTCGATTCGGCCGGGGTCTTGACCTCGAACAGGTACATGTCGTGCATCTTGCGGCCGTCGGCGCGGACGTAGCTCGTACCGAACACCGGATCGTCCCACTTGGTCGACTTGAGCGTGGCCATCACCTTGTCGGCGTCGTCGGTGCCCGCTGCCTTAACCGCGTTGAGGTACGCCAGGGTCGACGAATAGAAACCGGCCTGCACGCTCGTCGGCATCCTGCCCTTGTTCTTCTCGGCGAAGCGCTTGGAGAAGGCGCGCGTCTTGTCGTTGAGGTCCCAGTAGAACGCCTCGGTCAGGCGCAGCCCCTGGGCCCGCTCGAGCGTCAGCGAATGGACGTCCGAGATGAAGACCAAGAGGCCGGCGAGCTTCTGGCCACCCTTGACGATGCCGAACTCCGACGCCTGCTTGATCGAGTTGATGGTATCGCCGCCGGCGTTGGCCAGCCCGATGATCTGGGCCTTCGAGGCCTGCGCCTGCAGCAGGAAGGACGAGAAATCCTGAGTGTTGATGGGCGCGCGCACGCTGCCGACCACGGTGCCGCCTGCCTTCTTGACGACCTCGCTGACGTCGCGCTCGAGGGCGTAGCCGAAGGCGTAGTCCGCCGTCAGGAAGAACCAGGTCTTGCCGCCGGACTTCACCACGGCCGAGCCGGTGCCGTTGGCCAGCGCCGCCGTGTCGTAGACCCATTGGATCGTATAGGGATTGCAGAGCTTGCCGGTGATGTCGGAGGAGGCAGGGTCGGGCGCCAGGAAGATTTTGTGCTTCTGGCCGGCGATGCCCTCGATGGCGATGGAGGACGACGAGGCGCCGGCGCCCATGATCATGTCGACGCCGTCGGCATCGTACCAGCGGCCGGCCAGCGTGGCCGCGACGTCTGCCTTGTTCTGGATGTCGCCGGTGACCAGCTCGATCTTCTTGCCGCCGACCGTGCCGCCGAAATCGTCGATCGCCATCTGCGTGGCGATGACCGCGCCCGGACCGTTGATGTCGGCGTACAGGCTCGACATGTCCGTCGCCACGCCGAGCTTCACCACGTCGTTGGTGTATTGCGCCGACGCCGGAAGGGTCCACGCGGCGAAAAGGCCAGCCACGGACCAGAACACGCTCCGCTTCATCATTTCACTCCCCAAGCTCTATAATTTGACCGAAGCCTATCAACCGGACGGGAGCCGCGCAAAGCGGGAGGATGACAAATGAAGGAACAGATCCTGGACATTCCGACCAAGGACGGGGCGATCGAAACCTTCGTCTGCCAGCCGGAACGAGGAGGGCCGTATCCGCCGGTCCTGTTGCTGATGGATGCGCCCGGGATTCGCGAGGAGCTCTACGACATGGCGCGGCGGCTCGGCACCAGCGGCTATTACGTGCTGCTCCCGAACCTCTATTACCGCGCCGGCAAGGACACCAAGTACGGACCCGACGTCCTCGAACACGGCAGCGCCGAGCACACGCGCATGCGTGCCGTGCGCACCAAGATGACGATCCCGCCTGTGATGGATGACATCGCCGCCCTGATCGCGTGGGCGGATGGCCAGAAGGAAGTGAAAAAGGGCCCGGTCGGCGCCCATGGCTACTGCATGAGCGGGCCCTATGCGCTGGCCGCGGCGGCGCGCTATCCCGACCGCATCGCTGCCGCGGCGTCGTTCTACGGGACCTGGCTGGTCAGCGACGCCGTCGAGAGCCCGCACCTCACTCTCGGAAAGGCCAAGGGAGAGCTGTACATTTCGTGCGCCGAGCACGACGAGCTGGCGCCGCCGGAAATGGTGAAGGAGCTGAAGGCGCTATTCGACAAATCGGGAAATTCCGGCGAGCTGGAAGTCCAGATGGGAGTCCATCACGGCTTCGCCTTCCCGAAGCGCTGGTGCTACGACAAGCCTGCCGCCGAGCGCCATTGGGAGCGCTTGCTGGCGCTCTATCGCCGCCGACTTGGATGAGGAGACGCCAGCGCGCCCGCTATTGGGGCGCACCGGTGGTCGGCTTGAACTTCTGCACGCGCTTACCGTTGTCGACTTCGCCGGTATAGACGTTGCCTTTGGAGTCGACGGCAAGCGCGTGGACCCAATGGAACTGCCCGGCCTGGCGGCCTGACCGGCCGAAGCCGCCGACCACTTGGCCGTCGCTGCGTCGCAGGATGCGGACCAGGTTGTTCTCGCCGTCGTTGTTCAGCATCCAGGTCTGGTTGGCATCGGGCCACATGGCGAGGCCCCACACCGCGCCGGCACCGAGCGTCGGCTTCTCGTAGAACCACTCGCCGACGAAGGTGCCATCCTTCTTGAACACCTGGATGCGGTTGTTGGTGCGATCGCAGACATAGACGTTGCCGTCGCGCGAGAGCGTGGCGCAGTGCACGGGATTGCCGAATTGCTGCGACACCGGCGCTTCGGGACTGTAGGGTGCCTGTTTGTCGTCGTTGGGTTGCTTGCCGTAGGCACCCCAATAGCGCTTGAAGGCGCCAGTATTCGAATCGAACACGATCACCCGGCGATTGCCGTAGCCGTCGGCAACGAACAGTTCGTGTGCGTCCTCATCGACCGCCAGCGTCGCCGGCCGCCCAAGCTTCGTGGTGTCGTTGCTGCCACCGCTCGGGCCGGCGACACCGATTGTGAGCTGATGCTTGCCGTCGCGCGTGTACTTGTAGATCGCGCTGTCATTGTTGGCGTTGCCGGAAATCCAGACCGAACCGGCGCGATCGACCCAGATGCCGTGCTCGTTCTCGACCCACGGCTTGGCGTCGGGGAATCCCCAACCCTGGATGTAGTTGCCGTCCGCATCGAACTCCATGACGGAGGGGGCGGGGGCACAGCATTTGTTGCGGGGCGGCTTCAAGGTCGCACCCTTTTCGTCTTCGCTCAGCGTGCGCGGCCGCTGCAGCACCCAGACATGGTCGTTGGAATCGACGGCGATATGGGCCACCTGGCCGAGCAGCCAGTTGTTGGGCAGGGCCTTGGGCCATGACGGATCGACCGCGAATTGCGGCACGGTCTGGGCGGCCAGCGGTGAGGCGGCCAGCAGAACTCCTGCCAGCCAGGCAATCGATCGAATCAAGCTTTCCTCCTGGCCCGCCTGTTGATCGGCGGTGCCTCAATGAGGGCGAGCTTGGCAGTTGGCCGGGAACAATTCCATCCCACTCCCGGCCGGCGCTTTCGTCAGGCGGCGTGCTTGTGGGACCGCTTCTTCTCGACCTGCCAGCGATTCAGGATGTCGCGCGCGCGATTGGCCGTGGGGTCCATGTCGTGTTCGCGGCCGGCGACCTTGGCCGTCAGCTCGATCACATAGCCGTTGGGATCGCGGAAATAGATCGAGCGGATGAACTTGTGATCCGAGATGCCGCGGACCTCACGGCCCTCGGCCTTGCCCTTGGCGAACATGTTCTCGAGCGCCTCGGGCGTGACTTCGAGCGCGATGTGCAGATCGAAATCATGCTGCTCCTTGAATTCGAAGGTCATGTCGGGCGCCTCGAAGAAGGCGAGGCAGGAGCCGTCGTCGAGCTGGAAGAAACTGTGCAGCACGCCGGTACCGGTCTGGCGCCCGGTCATGGTCGTCTCGATCTTGAAGGCATTGACCAGCGGCAGGCCAAGGAAGTCCTCGTAGAACCTCCGGGTTTCCTCCGAATCGCGGCAGCGATAGGCGTTGTGATGCAAACCCTTGATCATGGAATGCTCCTTGGTGTTCAGACCGTCGCCCAGGTTCCGCCCTTGGTGGAACGACGGAAGACGTTGAAGGCGGCCTCGTTCACCTTCTCGTAGTTAGGCTGCTTCTTCACGGTGTCGATCCAGCGTTGGACGTTGGGATAGCTCTTCAAATCGCAATGAATGAGCTCACCAATACTCATGATTGCCGAGCCGAGATAGTCCGCGATGGTGATCTGGTCACCGCAGAGATACTTCTTGTCCCCGGCGAGCCAGTGGTCGTTCAGCACCTGCAGCCACGCCTTGGACCGGTCCTGCGCCCATGAGATCGTGCCGGCATGAGCCTTGTCGTCGGGCCGCTTGTGGTGAGGGAAGAGCTGCGGATAGACGAGCCCGTAGCCCCAGTCCTTGTAGAAATTGGAGTTGAACCAATCCATCGCCTCGTTGACCCGGGCGCGCTGCCTGAGGTCCTTCGGGTAGGCCGGCGAATTGGTCTTCTCGGCAAGATAACGAAGGATCGAGGCACTTTCGGTCAGCCGGAAATCGCCATCCTCGAGCATCGGCACGAGCCGATTGGGATTCTTGGCGCTGTAGGCCGGTTCGTAGTGTTGACCTTTCAGGATGTCGACGACTTCCATCTCGCAGGGAATGCCGTTGTCGGCGATGAACTGCATCACCGGACGGCACGCGGTAGAGACGGGATGCGTGTAGAGCTTCATGGTTACCTCCCAGTTACCGGTCGAGCCAGACGTCTTCGAAACGCCAGTGGTTGTAGATGGAGTTGACCGCCAGCTTGACTCCTTTCACCTCGGGTCGCCAGCAGGTGGCGCCCTGATCGTGCTGGATGACCGGGCGGGCGCCATCTTCCTGCAGCTTCTTGTCGATTTCCCAGACCAGCCGCTTGCGCGCCTCGGTGTCTGCCATGCGCGACTGCTGGTCAAACAACTTTTCGGTCTCGGGATTGCAATAGTTCGTGTAGTTGCGCTCCGAGCCGCAGGAATAGGTCTCGTAAAACACGACGTCAGGGTCGTCGATCCCGACACCCTGGATGTTCATGCCGACCGTGTAGTCCTTCTTGAGCAGGCGATTGTACCAGAGGGCGGTCTCCAGCGGCTCGAGCTCGCCCAGAATGTACACGTGCTTGAGGTGGTCGATCAGGATCACCGCCTGGTCGCGGTAGCTCGGAATATTGCGGGTCGTGACCTTGATCCTGAGCGGCTTGTCCGGGCCGTAGCCCAGCTCCTTCATGATCCTGCGGCCTTCCTCGCGCTGCTTCTCGTGATCGGCGCCGTAGCCGGCGACCGTCGCCAGGAAGTCGGGCGGCATGCCCCACAGGCCCTCCGGCGGCGGCAGCATCGCGCCGCCCTGGCGATTGGTGCCCTGGCCGATGATCTCGGTGAAGGCACTGCGGTCGATTGCCAGCACCATCGCCTTGCGCACCTGAGCGTTGTCGAACGGCGGCTTGTCGCGATTGACCAGCAGGTTACCCTGGGTGTTGGTCGGCAGCATCTCGCACACCGCCCATGCCGCCTGGCTCTTGAGATCCTTGAGCGCGGGTGGCGCGATCTCAGCGGTAAAGGTGACGTCGTACTGGTTGGCAATGAAGGCGAGCAGTGCCGTGGCGCGGCTCGGGATGATGCGGAACTCGATGGCGTCGAGGTAGGGCCGGCCCTTCTTCCAGTAGTCCGGGTTCTTCGCCAGCTTGATCGATTCGTTCTGCCTGAACTCCACGAACTTGAAAGGACCGGTGCCGACCGGGCGGGTGCGCATCTGCGCCGGCGTCACATGGCAGGGGTAGACCGGCGACATGCCGCCCGCGAGCATGGTGAGCAGGGAGGGCTGCGGCCGGCCGAGATGGAAGGTGACCTCGCGGTCGCCGTTCGTCGTCACTTCCTTGAGGTTGAAATACCACGACTTGCGCGGGTTCTTGCGCAACTTGGACTCCGGCGAGATCAGCATGTCCCAGGTGCACTTGACGTCGGCCGCGGTGAAGGGCTTGCCGTCATGCCACGTCACGCCGTCGCGCAGCTTGAAGGTAAGGTCCTTGCCGTCGCCGCTCCACGCCCATTCGGTGGCGAGGTCGGGAAGGATGCGGTCCGGCCGGTCCTGCTTGCCGTCCGGATCGAACACGACGAGGTTGTTGTAGACCGACATGAATGGCATGACGGTGGAGATCGTCGCTTCCTCGTGGATCGATGCGCTCGGCGGGTTGTCGCGATGATTGACGCGCAACGTGCCGCCGGCCTTCTGGGCGAACGCGGGCGCGGCCAGCGCCAAGGCCGCCGCAGCCGCCACGATGAGCACCCTCATGACGTCCCTCCGATTTGTCTGCTTGCAGCGACGCTAGCACGGCGTAGGCTCATGCCATCATGCGTTTAGTCGTCTGTCTGCTGCTGGCCGGAATTCTGCCGTGGACGCCGCTTGCCGCCCAGGATTACCCGTCGCGGCCCATCCATATTATCGCGCCGTTCGGTCCGGGGACGGCGACCGACACGGTGGCGCGGGTCGTCGCCGCCGAGTTGACGCGACTCACCGGCCAGCCCGCAGTGGTCGACAACAAGCCGGGCGCCGAAGGCCAGATCGGCGCCCAGGCCGCCGCCATGGCGCCGCCGGACGGCTACACGATCTTCGTCACCACCCAGACCACTCAGGCGATCAACCAGCACGTCTACAGGAAGCTGCCCTACGATCCGGTGAAGAGCTTCGAGCCTATCAGCGGCCTGTCGGGCGGTGCGCAGATCGTGATGGTGCGCAACGACCTCCCGGTGAAGACGATCCCCGAGCTGATCGTGCTGGCGAAGGCGCAACCGGGGAAGCTCACGTTCGGCAGCGGCAACGGCTCGGCCCGCGGCGCGGCCGAGCTGTTCAAGATCATGGCCAAGGTCGATCTGCTCGGCGTGCCCTACAAGACCCAGCCGCAGGTCCTGGCCGACCTGCTGGGCGGCCGCATCGACGTCACCTTCAGCGACTTCACCGTCGGCCTGCCGCCGGTGCGCGATGGCCGCGCCCGTGGTCTGGCGGTAACCAGCCCCGAGCGGTATCCGGGACTCGAACAGTTTCCGGCCGTCGCGGAGTTCGTGACGGGTTATGAATCGCGACCGTGGAACGCCGTCTATGCGCCGGCCGGGACGCCGCGGCCGATCGTCGACAGGCTCAACAAGCTGATTCGCGATGCCGTCGCCTCGGAGGCCTACCGCACTCTCTTGAGGACGACACTCGCCGTTCCTTTCCCATGCTCGCCGGAAGAACTCGCAGCATTCCAGGCCAGGGAGACCGAGAAGTGGGGCGAGGTCGTCCGTATCTCCGGCATGAAGGAGCCCTGACATGATCATCGCGACCACGGAGAACATTGCCGGCCACCGCGTCACCAGCACGCTCGGGCAGGTATTCGGCGTCGTCGTCCGCAGTCGCGGGATCGGCGGCAACATCATGGCGGGCCTTCGCTCCATCGTCGGCGGCGAGATCCACGAATACACGCAGCTCCTCGAGGAGGCGCGGCGTCACGCCGTCGACCGGCTGGTGGCGAACGCCACGGCGATGGGCGCCAATGCCGTGATCATGATGCGCTTCGATTCGTCCGAGATCGGACAGACCATGAGCGAGATCGTGGCCTATGGCACGGCAGTGGTGATCGAACCCGTGCGAACCTGACGTGCTGCGCTTCGCGGTCCTTGCCGTCGGAGTGGCGATGCTGGCCGGGGCGGTGATCGCCATCGCGTACGGTGTGCCGGTCTTGCCACTCTGGCTGCTCATCGTCGGCGGTGTCATCACCTTGGGCACGCTGCTCGAGCGGGTGCTCTACAAGCCGCTCCTGCCCAACGACCCCGGTCCAGGCTGGGTCAAGACTGCTGAGCGCTTCGTCGATCCCGAGAGCGGCAAGACGGTCGATGTGTTCTACGATCCGAAGTCGGGGGAGCGACGCTACGTGGCCCAAGGGCAAGGCGGCGCCGGCCCGCCCTAGGCCGGACGCCGGGCGACCACGATCTGCCAGGCCGCAACCACGAGGATGCAGGCCGCGACCGCCAGGAACGCCGCGCGATAGCTGATCAGGGAAGCGATCAAAGCGAACAGAGGCGGACCGAACACTGCGCCGGAGAAGGCGAGGGCGGTCTGTACGGCCGCGACGGCCGCCGTCTGGCCGGGCGGCGAGAGGTGGGCGAATTCGGCCTGCGACGTGCCGTTCCAGCTGATCACCACCGAGCCGTAGCCCATCACCACCAGTGCGATCAGCCAGAACGGCGTGTCGTGGTCCAACAGCCCGGTGGCGATCGAGCCCAGCGTCATGCCGATGCCGGTCCAGCCGAGGAGTTGCATGCGGGGCATGCGATCGCCCATGCCGCCGCTCAGGAGGCGGACGGCGGAGCCGACCATCTGGGAGAGGAACAGCAGAAAGCCCGCGCGGGCGATGCTGAGGCCGCAATGCTCGTAAAGATAGGTGACGAGATAGAACGTGAAGGTGTGCTGGGCCACGACATAGAAGAAAGCCGAGATGCCGAGCACGCGGAGCTGAGCATGCCCCAGGACGAAGCGGATCGACTGCCAGATGCTGCCCGCGGTCCTGCCCTCGACCGTCACGACGTCGAGTTGCGGACGCAACGGCTCGACCAGCACCGCAGCGAGCACCAGCATGGCCGAGGCGACCAGGCTGGCGCCTCGCCAGCCGACCCACTGGAGCAGGGCGGGAAAGAGCAGGCCCGCCAGCGCAAAGCCCAGCGGCGTGCCGGTTTGCTTCACCGAGAAGACCATGCCGAAATACTCGCGCGGCACGCGCTGGGCGAGGATGTGGGCCGAGGCGGGATTGATCGGGCCCTGCGCCACCCCGATGCACAACACTGCGCCGATCGTCGCCACGACCATGGCGAGCGAATTGAGCGCCAGCCCCGCAGCTCCCATCAGCAGCGCGCCCTGACAGACGCGCACCGCGCCGAGGCGGACGATCGGCCCGGCCGCCGCGAGGGCGGCGACGGTCGCGACGCCGTAGATTATGGCGGTGAAGACGCCGACCAGCTTGGCGTCGATGGCGAGGTCCTGTGCCACCGCCGGCATCATCACGCCAAGCGACAGCACGCTGAGCGAGATCATCACCTGAATGGCAAGCATGCTTGCCACCGGCACGAAGGCGCGTTTCATCGCGGCCGACGCAAAAGAACCACCGCATGTCGAGGAGCCGTGCAAAGCGCGGCGTCTCGAAGTGTGAGCGACAGCCACGCTGGGCGTACCCACCCTGCGGGACGGCAGCTGCGCGCCCTCCTCAGGGTGAGGCTGTACGAGGCCACGGATGCGTAACATGCCGTACAGGTCGGCCTTGTTGAGGATCGTATTGCGCAGGATGCGGATCGAGGCGACGTCGACCATGACCCCGTCGACGCTGATTGCGCCCATGCCCTTGGCTTCGGCATCGGCATAGGCTTTCTCGAGCTTTCTCGCCCGCGCGACATCGTCCGGCTTGGGGGAGTAGATCTCGAGAGCATGCTCGATCTGCGAGGGGTGGATCGCCCACTTGCCGACGCAGCCCAGGATCATCGAGCGCCGACACTCCTCGCGATAGGCCTCGGAGTTGCGGAAGTCGGCGAACGGGCCGTCGACCGGATCGATGCCGGCGGCGCGGCAGGCCATGATCAGGCGGAAGCGGGCATAGTGCCAGAGATCGCCCGGATAGCCGTCGTTGCTGCCGACGTCCTTGTTGGTGACGCCCATCGAGGCCGAGAAGTCACCCATGCCGAACACCAGGCATTCCAGCCGCGGCGTCGACTTGGCTATGGCATCGACGTTCTGCATGCCCTCGACTTCCTCGATCAGGGCCTCCAGGCCGATCCGGCGCTTGAGCTTCAGTTTCTTCTCGAGCTGGTGAAGCAGCTTGTCGGCGAACAGCACATCGGCCGGGGTCAGCACCTTGGTCATCATGATCGTGTCGAGGTGCTCGCCGGCGCCCTCGACCACCTCGATGATGTCCTCGAAGGCGTACTCGGTGGTGAGGTCGTTGATGCGCACGCACCGCGTCTTGCCCTTCCAGTCGAGCGTCTTCAGCGCCTCGACGATCTTCTTGCGCGCCTCGCGCTTCTGGCTGGGGGCGACGGCGTCCTCGAGATCGAGGAAGACGTGGTCGGCCTTCGACTCCGACGCCTTCTGCATCATCTTCTCGCTCGAGCCGGGCGTCGAAAGCTGCACGCGGCGCGGGCGGCGGGGGCGGTCGGTCATGGCACTCTCCTAGGCTACGATCTTGTCGGCGCGCAGGCGGGCGATATCCGCCGCGCTGCAGCCGATGGCTTTCAGATACTCGTCGGTGTGCTCGCCCAGCAAGGGCGCGCGATGGCGCACCCGGCCGGGCGTCTCGGTCATCTTGATGGCGACGCCGGCGATCGTGGTCTCCCGATCGAGGCCGGGATGCGGCACGGAGACCAGCATGTCGCGCACGGCAAAGTGCGGATCGGCAAACACATCGCGCACGTCGTTGACCGGCGCGAAGGGTACCTGGCCTCCGAAATGCTTCAGCAATTCCTGCTTGGTTCGACGGCTTGTGAAATCCGAGACGGCGCCGTTCACCTCGCCCTGGCTGGCGCGTCGTCCCTGCACTGTGGCGAAGCGGGGATCGCTCCCCATTTCTGGCTTGCCGATCAGGCGGCAAAGCACTTGCCAGTGAATGTCGGTCGGCGCGGCGATCGTGACGTGACCATCCTTCGCCGGGAACATGCCGAACGGGCAGAGCAGGGGATGGTGGTTGCCCTCGGGCACCGGAACGCTGCCCGTATAGGAGTGCTGGTGCACGATGCGTTCGCACATCGACAGAATGGCGTCGACCATGGCGACGTCGACCAGTTGGCCTTTGCCGGTTTTGTGAGCCCGGAGGATCGCCGAAACGATGCCGACCGCAGCCATGGTGGCCGGCATCAGATCGCCGATGCCCGGGCCGACCTTCATCGGCGTATCCTTGTCCGGCCCGGTGATCGCCATCACGCCACCGAAGGCCTGAGAGACGACGTCATAGGCCGGCCAATTCGTGTAGGGACTGGCGCCGGTATGCCGATCGCCGAACCCGCGGATCGTGGCGTAGACCAGCCTCGGGAACCGCTCGTGCAGGGCGTCATACCCCAGACCCAGGCGATCCATGACGCCGCCGCGTGAATTCTCGACGATGGCGTCAGCGCCCTCGCACAGCTTGATCACGAGGTCTCGGCCCTCGGGTTTCTTGAGGTCGACCGCGATCGATTTCTTGTTGCGATTGATCGAGGCGAAGTAGCCGCCGAACGCCTTCAGCCGATCCTCGTCGTGATAGGGGCCCATGATCCGCGTGTCGTCGCCGTCGAGAGGCTCGACCTTGACGATCTCGGCTCCCTGGTCGGCGAGCATCATGCCGCAGTACGGGCCGGCCAGCATCTGCGTGAGATCGATGATCCTCACGCCATCGTGCGCGCCTAGAATCTCGCT
>CAZHQA010000170.1:0-11478 GCA_964533955.1 uncultured Reyranella sp.
ATGTCGGGCGGCGAGCAGCAGATGCTGGCGCTGGCGCGCGCGCTGATGTCGGCGCCGCGCATGCTGCTGATCGACGAGCCATCGGTCGGTCTGGCGCCGCTGCTGGTCCAGCGCACCATCGACAAGATCAAGGAGCTGAAGGAAGGCTTCCACCTCACGGTGCTGATGGCCGAGCAGAACTTCACCCAGGCCGTCCGCATCGCCGACCGCGGTTACGTGATCGTGCACGGCAAAATCGCCTTCACCGGCGATTCGGCCGAGGCGTTGAACAACAACGACCTGATTCGTGAGTTCTATCTCGGGGTCTGACAAGGCGGCGCCGCCGCCGCCTTGCCGCCCGGAGGCGAAGCCGAAGGCTCAGCCCGGATTGTAGGGATAGATGATGTTCCCGGTCTTGTACTTCTCGGGCCACAGGATCACTTCGGTCTTGGGATCCTTGAACTGGTCGACCCCGTTGCCCGAGACGCCCTGGAACTGAACCGCCATGACCTGGGCCGTCGCCCATTCACCCTCGGCGTTAAAGGCGATATCGCCGACCACGGTCTTGAACGTGCTCTTGCGGCAATAATCCGCGAGCTTCTCGTCATTGGCGCCGCCGGTCGCCGTGACCGCCTGCGCGATCACCTCCATGCGGGCATAGGAGAAGGGCGGAAGGTAATAGCCGAGGATGTCGACGCCGGCTGCCTCGGACTTGGTCTGGTACTTCTTCACGAACTCGCGGCCTGCGTCGGAGGCGAAGCCCGCCCACGGCAGCCAGAAGTCGTAGACCACGATGCCGTTCAGCAGCGGTCCGAGCTGCGTCTTGATGGCGGTCGCCTGCAGTCCGACCATGCCGCCGCCGTAGATCTTGGGCTTGAAGCCGACTTCGCGGCTTGCCCGGATCAGGCCGACCGTGTCGGCGGGATAGGAGCAGGCGAGGAAGATGTCGGGGTTGGTCGCCGCGATCGCCCGCACCACTGGCGTATAGTCGGCCGTGGTGGGCGGGTAGGTCTTGTCGTACACGATCTTGAGGCCGAGCCGCTTGATGACGCTGCGCGCGCCGTCCATGGCATTGCGCGGGAACTCGGCATCGGCGCCGCACATCGCCACCGTCATCGGCTTGGGGGTCTGCTTGGCCGCGACCTCGAAGAAGCCCTCGGCGAACGACTCCTTGGGCCGCGGGCCGCCGGTCGGTGTCATCGAGAAGTAGCGCTTGTAGTTGAACTCGCTGTTCACGGCGAGGCCAAGCAGGCCGAAGAACGTCCGGTCGTGCTGCATCACGATCGGCATCGCCGGCGCCACCATGTTGGTCGCGTAGCTCGAGGCGACTATGTCGACCTTGTCGACGTCCATCAGCTTGGTATAGAGGCCGGGAATCGTCGATGGGTTCGACTGGTCGTCATAGTAGACCAGCTTGACCGGCCGGCCGAGCAGGCCGCCCTTGGCGTTGATGTCTTCTTCCCAGATTTGCGCAGCCAGCAGCGCCGCCTTGCCGTTGGGTGCGAGCGGCCCGGTCAGGTTCATGCTGAAGCCGATGGTGAACGGCTTATTCTGGGCAATGGCCGGAGCGGCAAGGCCCGCCGCAGCACCGGCTGCCAGCTTGCCCAAGGTGCGACGCTTGATGCGCATGGATCCTATCCTCCCTGAAGATCTTGTTGGCCGGACTTTAGCCCGGCGTACACAGGTCGGCTAGCGCCCGGTGATCGGTCAGCCAGGCCCAGTCGCCATATCGGCGCGCCATCTCCAGCGCGTTCAGAAATTCGATGGCGCCGAACGGGCGGCCGAACACGTGCGCGTGAACCGTGATGTCGAGGCAGCCGGCGGGCCTTCCCAGCCGCGGCCAGTTCGAGAGAATACGTTCCAGGATGCGGGTAAAGGCGTCGGGCTCGCTGCCGTAGCGCACATAGAGCGGCATGTCGTTCACCTCCATGGTGAAGGGAACGGCAGCGATGGTGCCGGCCGGCGTCGCATGGCGATAGGGCAGGTCACTGTCGAAGAAATCGGCATGCCAGTCGAAGCCCGACTTGGTCAGCAGTTCCGATGTGCGCGTGCTGGGCGTGCAGCGCGGGCTGAGCCAGCCCAACGGCCGACGGCCGGTGCTCTTCTCGATCGCATCGGTGCAGCGCGCGAGGTCGTGAGCCTCCTCGTCGGCGTTCTGGTAGGCCGGGATGATGTGCTGGCTCCAGCCGTGCGCCGCGACGACGTGGCCCGCAGCCGCGATGGCCTTCATCAGCTCGGCATGGCGCTCGGCCACGATGCCGCTGACGTAGAAGACCGACCGCAGATTCACTCGCGCCAGGATGTCGAGCAGCCGCCAGGCGCCAGCCTTGGCTCCATATTCCGCCCAGGAGCGGGCCTGCAGGTCGAGCACTCCCGCCTTCAGCGGATTGCCCATCGGCCCTATTCCGGGGGCCGCATCGTCGGTCCAGCCTTCGAGCATGACGCTGACCGAGAGCGCGAGCGGCTTGCCGGCCGGCCAACCCGGCGGAGGGGAGAAGTCTGGTCGCATGTTATCTGGCGGCCTTTCGCGGGGATTCCTCGCGAAGGAGGAGAGGGGGCTAATCGGCGGCGGCGGAACGGCTGGCCTGGAAGGCCGGCATGACCTCGCGGGCGAAGGCACGCAGGTTGTTCACCGAGGCGTTCGGATCGACCAGCAGGATGTTGGTCGCGCCGCCTGCCTCGAGCTCCTTCAGGCGGGCGATCACTTCGTCGGGAGTGCCGAGCAGCGACGCGGTGTCGTCCTCGACGCGATCAGGAAGCTTGTCGCGCGCCAGATCGCCGATCGTTGCGAGCACCCGCTTGCGTGTCTCGTAGGCGGCTGCCCGTTCGCTCTCGCTGTGGATCATCTGCAGCGGTCGAGCCGTTGCCACCATGTTGGGATGGTAGGTGCGGCCACTGCTCTCGCACTCGGCGCGGAACAGCGCGATGCGGCGGATGATCTGGTCGGTCTGGGCGAGCTGGTCGAGCAGGAGATTGTAGCCCTCGCGCGCCGCCCGCTTGATGCTGTCGGGGCTTCCCGCGGCAAGCCAAAGCGGCGGGTGAGGGCGCTGCAGCGGCTCCGGCTCGACCACGATGTTGTCGTAGTGCCAGCGCCTGCCGCGATGGCTGAAGCGTCCGTGAGAGGTCCAGGCCTTGCGGATCACCTCCATGGCCTCGTCGAAGCGGTCGGTCGCCTCGTCCATGGGGATGACGAAACCGTCGAACTCGGCGCGGCGATAGCCCTTGCCGACGCCAAAGTCGAATCGCCCGCCGCTCAGCAAATCGAGCGTCGCCGCCTGTTCGGCGATCAGCACCGGATTGTGCCAGGGCAGCACGACGACCGCGGTGCCCAAGCGGATGTGCTTGGTCCTGGCCGCAAGATAGGCCAGGACCGTCATGGAGGCCGACACTTGGCCGTGGCCGGTGAAGTGATGCTCGACCATGAAGAGATGCTTGAGGCCCAGCCGGTCGGCTTCGACCACGTAGTCGATGAAGGTGTCGTAGCCCTGGCTGTCCTCGAAGCCGGCTCCGCGCTTGGTCCTGGCGCCTCCGAACAGCCCGAACTGCATGATCAGCTCTTCAGCTTCATCTTGCCCAGGAAATCGCGCTTGCCGAGCGGCACGCCCTTGCTGCGCAGGATGTCGTAGGCGGTGGTCGCGTGGAAATAGAAGTTGGGCAGCGAGAATGTCTGCAGGAAGCCTTCGGCGGTGAACGGCAACTTGCGATCGCCGACCGAGAAGATCACGTCCTTGCCTTCGCACGAGTTGACTTCTGCCGGCGCGGCCTTTTCCAGGGCCTCGCGCGCCTCGGCCACCAGCTTCTGCAGGCCGGCGTAGTCGGCGGTCGACGGCGCGGGCGGGCCGAAGGCGCCGGCCTTTACGCCCTTGATCGCACCTGCCGAATGATGCGCCACCGCCACGATCTGGAAGCGGAAGGGCGCCATGTCGGGGGCAAGCCGCGTCTCGACGATCGAATTCGGATCGATGTTCTTTTCCTTGCAGTAGTCGGCGCCCTTGCTCAGGACACCCTCCATGGCGCCAAGCGTCTGCAAGTAGCTCGGCACGGTCAGGTCATAGAGCGAAACGGCCATGGTCAGTCCTCCCTTGAGGGACGAACCATCGGCCGGGAGACGCGCGATTTCAAGCGTCGGAGCAGGCCACTATCGAGCCCTGAGGGCGTTGCCTGATTGCATGGCCGCCGCGATTCCCGGGTAGGACGATTCTGGCTAGAGTGACGCCAACGCAGATGGCCCGGAGATGCTCCAATGATCGACCTCTACTACTGGCCCACGCCCAACGGCTTCAAGATCTCCATCATGCTCGAGGAGTGCGGCCTGCCTTACAAGATCGTGCCGGTGAACATCGGCACCGGTGAGCAGTTCAAGCCCGACTTCCTCAGGATAAGTCCCAATAACCGCATGCCGGCGATCGTCGATCACGAGCCTGCGGACAAGGGCGCCGCTGTCTCGGTGTTCGAATCGGGTGCGATCCTGCAATATCTCGCCGAGAAGACCGGCAAGTTCCTGCCCAAGGACCTGCGCGGCAAGTACGAAGTGCTGCAGTGGCTGAACTGGCAGATGGGCGGGCTGGGACCGATGGCAGGGCAAGCCAATCACTTCAACGTCTACGCTCCGCAATTCAATCCCCCGGAAGCGCTCGACTACGGCCAGAAGCGCTACAGCAACGAGGTCAACCGGTTGTTCGGCGTGCTGAACAAGCGGCTCGCTGACCGCGAGTTCGTGGCCGGCGCCATCTCGATCGCGGATTTCGCGATCTGGCCGTGGTGTGTCGGCTTCAAGAACTTTGGCCAGAAGCTCGAGGATTTCCCGAACCTCAAGCGCTGGTTCGACGAGTCCATGGGCAAGCGGCCGGCCGTGGTGAAGGGCAAGGCCGTCGGACTGGAACTGCGTCCCAAGCCTGGGATCAACACCGACGAGCAGCGCAAGATCCTGTTCGGCCAGACCGCTTCGGTAGTTCGCTAACAATTGCCCGCCCCCGTTTTCGGGAGAGGTGTCGCGGTGAATTGCGTCGGAGCGCGCCCGACGCCTTGTCTTCGTCGTTCCGCGCCCGACCGCAGGGGATGAGCCCTCAGGCGTTGATCTTCGCCATCTCGCGCGCGCTCGCCGCGAGGCGTCGGCGCAGTTCGCGGGGTTTCAGCACCTCGGCCTCGGTGCCGAGCTGCAGGAAGTAGATCGCCGCCTGGTCGACCGATTCGATCGGCACTTCGACCGTGACCCAGCCCTTGGCGTCAGGCGGGCCCGCGCTTTCGCGGGCCGCGTCGACCACGGCCGCGCCCAGCCAGTGCAGGCGCTCGCGTCCGCGGGGAGAGACCCGCAGCACGGCTTTCTCGCGATAGAGCCCGACCTCGTAGGCACGCGATGAAGCCGACCAGAACCGTACGAGGTCGAAATCCCTGGGCCGGGTGAAACGCTCTTCGGTTGATCGCAGCTCGACGATGTTGGAGATGCGGTAGGTGCGCATCTGCCCCGCCGAATCGGCAACCAGGTACCAGATGCCGGCCTTGAGCACGAGCCCCAGCGGCTTCAGTCGGCGGGTCGACACGGTGTCCTGGCCCTGCCGGCGATAGTGGATCTCGAGGCAGGTCTCGCTCCAGACCGACTTGGCGATCGCCGGCAGGAGCGCGGCCGACTGCGGGTTGCGAAACCAGTCGACCGGATCGAGGTGAAAGCGCTGGGCGATCTTGTGTGCGCCGGCGCGCGTCTTCTCGGGCAGCGCTGCCGTAAGCTTGAGCTGTGCCGACAGGAGTTGGTCGGCGAGACCGAGTTGCGTGGCGGGACCGGGCAAGCCGGCGATGAACAGGGTCTCGGCTTCGTTTTCGGTGAGGCCGGTCAGCTTGGTGCGAAACCCATCCAGCAGCTGGAAGCCGCCGCCCGGCCCGCGATCGGCATAGACCGGCACACCGGCCGCGCTGAGCTGCTCGACGTCCCGATAGACAGTGCGCACCGACACCTCGAAGGATTCGGCGAGCTGCTCGGCGGTCAGCCGGCCACGGGTTTGCAGCATCAGGAGCATGGAAAGCAGGCGGCTCGCGCGCATGTCGGCACGCTACCAGAATTCATGCCAGAATCTGGCAGTAATCCGGTCTCCGGCTTTCTAGATCCTGAGCAACCAGGCCTCGACGTTGCCTTTGCCCTTGACCTCGATCGGGCCGCGTTCCTCGAAGACGAAGAGGCCCTTGAGCTTTTCGTAGACCGGGCGCGTGACCTGAATCGAATCGGGCAGTCCACCCGATTCCATGCGGCTCGCCAGGTTCACGGTGTCGCCCCACAGGTCATAGATGTACTTGCTCTTGCCGATGACACCGGCCACGACCGGGCCGGTGTTGACGCCGACGCGCAGCTTCATCGACACCCGGTGCTCGAGTGCATGCTCGCGCGTGATGTGAACCATGCGGATCGCCATGCGCACCATGCGCTCGGCGTGGTTTTCGACCGGGTGCGGCAGGCCGCACACCGCCATGTAGGCGTCGCCCACCGTCTTGATCTTCTCGATGCCGATGTCCTGGGCGGCGACGTCGAAGCGCGTGAACAGGCCATTGAGGAGTGCCACCACATTCTGCGGCGGCATCTCCGACGACAGGGCAGTGAAACCCACGAGGTCGGCGAAAGCCACAGTCACTTCGGCAAAGCCATCGGCGATGCTCTGTTCGCCTTCGCGCAGCCGGTTGGCGATGGGGGCGGGGAGGACGTTGAGCAGCAGCTCCTCGTTCTCGCGGTTCTTGGCCTCGATGATGGAGTTCTTGGCGTGGATTTCGTCGACCATTCCGTTGAACGCGACGCAGAGCTGGCCGATCTCGTCGTGGCTGTGCGTCGGCACCTTGACGTCGTAGTTGCCGGCGGCAAAGCGGCGCACACCGTCGGTCAGCTCGCGCAGGGGCCCGAGCAACGCGTTGGCCAGCCAGGCCGCAATCAGGATTACCACCAGCAACGAAGCGCCTCCGACCAACATGAGATCGCGCTCGAGCTTACGGATCGGGGCAAAGGCCTCGGTTGTCTCGATCTTCGCGACGATCCCCCATTTGACGCCGGGAATGTTGAGAGGCCCCCAGGAAGAGAGGGTCTGCCTGCCGCGGTCGCCCTCGATCTGCCCAGTGCCCGAAAGCCCTGAAAGCGCGGCGCGGGTGCCCTGGGTCTCGATGCGCTGCTGCAGGACCGGCGTGCCGTAACGGCGAATGGCATCGATCTCCTCGGCCGGATGTGCGGCCTCCTTGAGATCGGCGAAATAGGCGTCGCGATTCTCGTAGAACAGGCGACCGCCCGAACGCATCCTGTAGTCAGGCCCGACCAGATAGGCCTCGCCCGTCGCGCCGAAGCCTTCGTCGCGCCAGCGCCGGTCGCCCGTAACGACCTTGTCGATCTCCTCGATCGAGAGTTGGGCGATCAAAACTCCGATCACCGCGCCCTGCTCGATGATTGGCGCCGCCATGAAGGCGATTGGCGCTCCGTTGGACGGCACATAGGGGGCGAAGTCCTCGAAGCAGGTTGTCGTCGTGTCCTTGGCGGCGAGGCATCTCGCGACAGCGGAAGCGAGATGCGAACGATGGTAGGGGCCGGAACGCAATGACGTGCCGAAGTCGATCTCGTCGGCTAGGCCGTAGACGAGATCGATGTGCTTGGCGTCCGCCATCATCAGGTCCCAGAATCCGGCCGTGTTTGCCGCCGTCCGCAGCAATGGATTGTAGATGGCGTTGACCGCACTGTAGCGGCTGCCGTCGCCGGGGTCGTCGAGAAGTGCGCGCTGCTCTATCGAATGGGGATTCGCGACGATGTAGTGGTACTGGAGGTAGACGCTGGCGTTGCCTGTGGGCAGGTAACCGTCGATCGGGATCTCCTTGCCGAACATGCGCTTGAGCTCGGGCGCCACGTTGACAACGTACCAGTCGCGCAGTTTTGCGCGCAGCTCGGGCGACACCTCGGTCTTGTCGAGTTCATCGTAGCCCTCGCGCATGCCGCGCAATGCCTCGATCACCATCTTGGTGCTGGCGAGCATTCGCAGCTCGTTGCGAATGGTGCGGAAGTAGGTCTCCACCTGGCGCGACTTGGACTGCCGCGCCGCGGTGAGCTGGTTATAGATCGCCTCCTCGAGCGCATCGCGGCCCCGTACGTAGCCCAGCACGGCCGAAACCAGTACGGCCACGGCGCTCAGGAGGATCAGGGTGGCAAGCAGCTTGGCCGCCAACCCCCAGCGGACGGGACGGTCGGGCGCGGCGCGGTCGGCAACGGACATGAGCTCACTGTAAACGAGAGTGGGCAGGTGAGGCGTGGAGTAACTATCCTGACATAGCTTGGCAGGTATGGGCGCCTAAAGAGGGGCAGCAAAGGAGTTACCCATGCCTCGCCTTGCCCTCAAACCGATACCCAAGCCCATTCTCATGCCGGTGCCGAACGCCGACCGGAGGCCATCCGGCGATTTCGATTTCTTCATGGGCATCTGGAAGTGCCGGCACCGCTACCGGGTACGTCGGCTGGTCGACTGCCACGACTGGATCGAGTTCGACGGCACCTGCGCGGCGCGCAAGATCCTGGGTGGCTACGGCAACACCGATGAAAGCGAGATTGGCCTGCCCGGCAACAGATATCGAGGCATGAGCATACGCACCTGGGATGCCGAGCGCGGGCTGTGGTCGATCTACTGGCTCGACAGCCGCCGTCCGGCCCACCTCGGGCCACCGGTCGAGGGCGGCTTCGAGGAGACCCGGGCGGGCAAGCTCGGCACCTTCCTGGGCGAGCACGAGTTCGAAGGCCGCGCTGTCCGGGTACGCTATCTGTGGTCTCGTATTTCCGCGGCCTCGGCGCGTTGGGAACAGGCTTTCTCGCTCGACGAAGGCAACAGGTGGGAGACCAACTGGGTCATGGATTTCTCGCGGATCTAAACGATGTCTGAAAAGAAGGTGTTCGCGGTGATCCGCACGCGCGGGCCGCGGTGGAACGACGCCGAGGCCATGGAAGGACAGCAGGATTGGCACCGTCATGCCGAGCAGATGAACGCCATGGTCGCCGATGGCTTCATGCTGCTTGGCGGCCCCCTGGTCGGAACGTCCGACGTGCTGCTGATCGTGCGCGCGGCGAGCGAGGCGGAGATTGAGGCAAGGCTGGGCCAGGATTGCTGGACGATCAATGGTCTGCTGCGCACTCTTCAGGTGAAGCCATGGTGGCTTCGGCTGGGCGCGCTGTAGGGGGAGGCCCTTGACGGTCCACAGACCGGCAACCACGTTGACAGTGCCCAAGGGGACGGGAGGCACTTTCATGCAACCACAGGAACGCGAGCTCATTCTTGGCCTGTTCGACCGCCTGAGGCCATTCGACAGCCAGCCGCGCGATCCAGAGGCCGAGCGGCTGATCGCCGACGCTGTCGCGCGCCAGCCTTCGACCGCATATCTGCTGACCCAGACTGTGCTGGTCCAGGAACAGGCACTCAAGGCCGCACAGGACCGCATCGCCGAGCTGGAAGCGAAGGTCGGCGCCGGCCAGCCGTCGCCGGGCTTCCTGGGATCGGCACCCAGGATCGGCCCATGGGGCTCTGCGCCTGCCGCGGCGCCGCCAGCCCGCTCGCCGCTGCAGGCTGCACTGGCTCCGCAGCCGTCCGGCGGCGGTGGCTTCCTGCGCACGGCGCTCACGACCGCGGCGGGTGTCGCGGGCGGCGCGCTGCTGTTCGAAGGCATCCGCAACATGCTCGGCCACAATCCTGGTCCGTTCAGCACCGCTGCAGCTGCAGCGCCACTGTTGCCGCCGGATTCCCTGCCACGGGATCAACTCGCTTCAACCGACCTGGCACAGGATGACGGCTCCACCCAGGACTACGATCTCGGCGGTTCCGATGACTCGGGCTTGGACAACGACGATATCTGATCGGTGCATTCAAGAGGCGAACGCATAGCCGTTGCTATCGCGGTTTCGACTGAGGGCGGCCTGCGAGCATCGGCGGGGCGAACGCACCCTCCGCAAGGGCGACGTTGCTGTGGAAGGATTACGAAGCGCGCTGGATCGCCCAGTCCGCAATCATCTCGTCTGACGGACGGGCCGTTTCGGATTCGCCCGGTCCGGTAGGGAGATGCAATGAGCGCGGCGACTTGCGCCGCCGCTCCGCCGCGGCCGGACCTTTTCAAATGGAATGCAGCGCAGATGCAACGGCGGGAGCCTATGCCGGTCGAGCGCGCGAAAAACCTCCACGGGGTCCACCGCGTGAATGCGTGCCCGTGAAAGCCCGACGTAAGCCGCATGGTTCAGACTGGCTTGCTGAACAGGTGGCCGGCAAACATCAAGGCACGAAACGACAGGAGATGAAGATGGCGAAACGGTCCGGCCAGGCTCCCGTGAACCTGGCCTACGTCGATCATCCCGGAGTTGTCGAGGTATTTGCTGACTCGCTGGAGAAGATGAGCGTCACTCAGGCGACGCTGCGGCTCGAGTTCGTCGTCAATCGGCTGCAGGAATCGAATCCGCCGAACCCTCCGACCGGCACCAAGCACACGGTGTGCCGCCTGGTTCTGCCCGCCCTGGCACTCCCTCGCCTGGCCAATCAGCTTGCAAATCTCATGCAGGCCCTGGAGGCAAAAGGAAACGCAGGTCGAACTTCCGTGCTGCCGAACGCTACCAGCCGCGTGAACTAGGACACAACTGAAGCCGCCGTCCCACTCAAACCGAGAGCTTGATATCCGAACCTTGACTCTCGCTTCGGGGTTGGCCACCGGGATAGGATGCTTTTTCCTTGGCGACGTTGGATCTCGGATAGCGTGTCGGTAACGACGGAGCGCGCCGGCGCCTCCGCGGCTCGCATCTGACAGCTCATGCCGGAGATGCTGATCGACGAGATCCTGTCGCGTTGCCGGGGAAGCCTGGTGCGCCGGCCTGACGGTGGCATCATCCGCAAGGGTGGCAGCCGAGCATCTCGGGACAGGGCCGTCGTGAGTGCCGGGACAGTTCGCCTTCCGCTGTCGCAACCGCCCCGCCACCTGCAATGCCCGCGTGCCATCGCCAGGGCTGGCTTCGACCTCAGGGCGGGCGGCATGGTGTCCGGTTTGCTTGCCCAAAGCGGCGTTGCCGAAGGCGATGGCGGCCGCTATCTCCTGATCGATTCCGGCTGCGGCCATCTCGTCCACACGCTCATGGCGACCCGCCCGGCGAGCCGCTGGCTTGGGCTTGATCGCGACTCCGAGGCGGTGGCTTGGTCCGCTGCCAACGTCACGGATGCCGCTTTCGCTGTGCTGCCGGATCGACTTCCTCTCGGCGAGAGGGACGCGAGCTTCGATGGCGCCGTGGCCCTCGACCTGTCCAAGCGGCTGGATTTCGCCCGGCTCGGCGAATGGCTCGAGGAGCTTTGGCGCCTCGTGCGACCCGGCGGCCTCGTCGTGCTGGGCGCCTGCGGATATGCGGCACTGGCTCATTTCACCGATCGGCAACAAGCCGCCGATGACGACGTGCGCTCCGCTCTCCGGACCCTCGACGAAACCGGCACGGCGACCTTGGCTCTCAGGGATCACGAGATCCGTCTGTTCGGCGAG
>CAZHQA010000171.1:0-10128 GCA_964533955.1 uncultured Reyranella sp.
GGCCCATCGTGGAGCCGCCCCACTTTATTCTTACGTCGTTTTCCCCGCACATGACCCTGATCGACGAAAAGCGCGCGCTGCGCCGCGCCATGCTGGCCTGGCGGGCGGGCCTCGAAGAGGCGGAGCGCCGAGCCGCAGCCGACGGCCTGCTGGCGACGCTGCGGCGCGAGCGGCCGATCGCGAGCCCGGGTGTGGTCTCGGGCTTCTGGCCGATCAAGGAGGAAATCGACATCCGCCCGCTCCTGGCCGAACTTTTCGACCAGGGCTGCCGGCTCGCCTTGCCGGTGGTGCAGGGCAAGGGGCTGCCGCTGCTGTTTCGTGCCTGGAAGCCCGGTGATGCCCTGGAGGCCGGCGTGTTCGGCACGCAGCAGCCCGGCGCCCAGTGCGAAGCGCTGGAGCCTGATGCGCTGATCGTGCCGCTGCTCGCCTGCGACGAGGAGGGCTGGCGGCTGGGCTATGGCGGCGGCTTCTACGACCGTACGCTGGCCGGCCTGCGCACGCGCAAGACCGTCACGGCAGTAGGCGTGGGCTTCAACGGCCAGCTGGTGCCCAAGGTGCCGCACGGCCCGAGCGACCAGCGGATCGATTGGTTGTTGACCGACAAGCGCGCTTGCGCCTTTGTCTGAGCGATGAAAGTTTTGTTCTGTGGCGACATCGTCGGGCGTTCTGGCCGCGAAGCGGTCACCCGGAACGTGCCGCGCCTGCGTCGCGAATGGGATCTCGATTTCGTGGCGGTCAACGGCGAGAACGCCGCCGCGGGCTTCGGCATCACCGCCAAGATCTGCGCCGAGCTGCACAATGCCGGGGTCGACTGCATCACCACCGGCAACCACGTGTGGGATCAGCGCGAGATCATTCCCTACATCGCCCAGGACAAGCGCCTGCTGCGGCCGGTGAACTTTCCGCCCGGCACGCCGGGCTGGGGCGCCAACCTGTTCGAGACGGCGCGCGGCCAGAAGATCGTGATCGTCAACGTGATGTGCCGGCTGTTCATGGATGCGCTCGACGATCCGTTCCGCAGCGTCGATGCCGAGATCGCCAAGTATTCGCTCGGCCGGTCGGCCAGCTGCATCCTGGTCGACGTGCACGGCGAGGCGACCAGCGAGAAGCAGTCGATGGGTCACTTTTGCGACGGCCGCGTGTCGGCCGTGCTGGGCACGCACAGCCACATTCCCACCGCCGATTGCTGGGTGCTGCCCGGCGGGACCGCCTACCAGACCGACGTCGGCATGTGTGGGGACTACGATTCGGTGATCGGCATGAAAAAGGAAGGCGCCGTCCAGCGGTTCATCAGGAAGATGCCGGGCGAGCGCCTGGCGCCGGCCGAGGGCGAGGGAACAATGTGCGCGGCCCTGCTCGAAACCGACGACAAGACCGGGCTCGCCCGGTCGATCCGGCCGGTCCGGATCGGGGGGCGGCTGCCGCCGACCCCCTAGCTCGCAGCATCTTGTATCCCACAGTGAGACCTCACACCTATTAGAAGTGGCTCGGAGACCGTGATTGACGCCTGTGGGAAATTTCGGCATCCTTTTGAAGTTAAACGATTTTTCGCCGCACTGGCGAACTGTCTTCCAGGTTAGAGGGGGCGTCGGAATCTAGGTTCCGACGTTTTTTAGCGGGGGCTTCGGCCCCCGCCTTTTTTTGTGCCGCGAGCCGTTGGCGAGTCTCTAACACTCCCAAAACCCACGAGAAGTGGTATAGCCGGCCTCACTCATCACTCAATCTGGTTGTCGGGCGATGGCGGGCCATTCGCAATTCAAGAACATCATGCACCGCAAAGGGCGCCAGGACGCCGTGCGGGGCAAAATCTTCACCAAGCTGATCCGGGAAATCACCACGGCCGCCCGGCTGGGGTCGCCCGATCCGGCGTCCAATCCGCGCTTGCGCGCCGCGACGATCGCGGCGCGCGACGCCAACATGACGCGCGACACCATCGATCGCGCCATCAAGCGCGGCTCGGGCAACGAGGCCGACGCCAACTACGACGAAGTCCGCTACGAGGGTTACGGTCCGGGCGGGGTGGCGGTGATCGTCGAGGCGCTGACCAACAACCGCAACCGGACCGCGGGCGAGGTCCGCTCGATCTTCACCAAGCATGGCGGCAATCTCGGCGAGTCCAACAGCGTCTCCTTCATGTTCGACCATGTCGGCGAGTTCCGCTTTCCGCTGAGCGTCGGCGATGCCGACCAGGTGCTGGAGAAGGCCATCGATGCCGGCGCCGAGGACGTGGTGAGTGGCGAGGGCGAGGGCGCGGTTCACGAGATCTACTCGGCGCAGGACGGATTCACCGCGGTTCGCGAGGCGCTAGAGAAGTCGATCGGCCAGCCGTCGTCGGCCAAGCTGGTGTGGCGGCCCAAGACCACCACCGCCGTCGAGGGCGAGACGGCCAAGAAGCTGCTCGACCTGATCGGCGCGCTCGACGACAACGACGACGTGCAGAACGTGTACGCCAATTTCGAGCTGTCGGACGACGCGCTCGCGAAGTTCGCGGCCTGACGCGGCGTGGCATGAGACTGATCGGCCTCGATCCCGGTCTGCGGCTGACCGGCTGGGGCGTGATCGACGTCGAGGGCAACCGCCTGCGCCATGTCGCGCACGGCGTGATCAAGGTCGCCGGCGACCGCTCGCTGGCCGAGCGACTGTGCCTGCTGTTCGACGGCATTGCCGCCGTCATAGCGGCCCAGCAGCCGCAGGAGGCGGCGGTCGAGGAGACCTTCGTGAACGTCAATCCGGGCTCGACCCTGAAGCTCGGCCAGGCCCGCGGCGTGGTGATGCTGGCGCCGGCGCGGGCCGGCCTGCCGGTGTTCGAGTACGCCGCCAACCTGGTGAAGAAGTCCGTGACCGGCGCGGGCCACGCCGAAAAGCGCCAGATCGCCATGATGGTCGGCCGCCTGCTGCCCGGTATCGAGGCCACCGCCGACGCTGCCGATGCTCTGGCGGTCGCCATCTGTCACGCCCATCACCGGGCCACCGCCCGGCGCGTCGAGGCGGCACTTTGATCGCCAAGCTCAAGGGCACGGTCGACGCGATCGACGGCGACAGTGCGGTGATCGACGTCAACGGCGTGGGCTACCTCGTTTCGGCCTCGGCGCGCACCCTGCGCGATCTTGTGGTCGGCGGCCCGGCGACGCTCCTGGTCGAGACCATCGTTCGCGAGGACGCAATCGCGCTCTACGGGTTCATCGAGACCGCCGAGCGCGACTGGTTCCGCATCCTGACGACCGTGCAGGGCGTGGGCGCCCGGGTTGCTCTCTCTATCCTCTCGACCCTGGCGCCTGCCGAGATCGCCCGGGCGATTGCCGCCCAGGATCGCGCCAGCCTGAGCCGCGCACCCGGAGTCGGACCCAAGCTCGCGGCCCGCCTGGCGACCGAGCTCAAGGACAAAGCCGCTTCGTTCGGCGTCGCGCCGGCGCCGGCGCCTGCCGCCAGTGCAGTACCCGCGGGCCCGACCGGTTCGGTGAACGAGGATGCCGTGTCGGCGCTGGTCAATCTCGGCTACCGCCGCGTCGAGGCGTTCGGCGCTGTCGCGCGGGTCGTCCAGCGGCTCGGCGCCGACGCCCGGCTCGACGCCGTGATCCGCGCCGGCTTGCAGGAGCTGGCGCGATGAATGCCAATCCGCCGGAGGGGGGCGAGCGGCTGGTCGCACCGAAGCAGGCCGAGGAGGACGCCGCGGAGCTCGCCTTGCGCCCGCAGACGCTCGACGAGTTCGTCGGCCAGAAGCAGCTGCGCGAGAACCTCAAGATCTATATCGCCGCCGCCAAGGCGCGTGGCGAGGCGCTCGACCACGTGCTGTTCCACGGCCCGCCGGGCCTGGGCAAGACCACCCTGGCGCAGATCGTGGCGCGCGAGATGGGCGTCGGCTTCCGCGCGACGTCGGGACCGGTCATTCAGAAGGCCGGCGACCTTGCCGCCCAACTGACCAATCTGCAGCCCCTGGACGTGCTGTTCATCGACGAGATCCACCGCCTCAACCCTGCGATCGAGGAGATCCTCTATCCGGCAATGGAGGACTTTCAGCTCGACCTGATGATCGGCGAGGGACCGGCGGCGCGCTCGGTGCGCATCGAGCTGCCGCACTTCACCCTGGTCGGCGCCACGACGCGCTCGGGACTGATGACGCGGCCGCTGCGCGAGCGCTTCGGCATTCCGTTGCGGATGAACTTCTACGAGCCCGCCGAGCTCGAGACCATCGTGCATCGCGCCGCCCGGGTGCTGAAGATGGACATGGCCAGGGACGGCGGCGCCGAGATCGCCAAGCGCTCGCGCGGCACGCCGCGCGTCGCCAACCGCCTGCTGCGCCGCGTGCGCGATTTCGCGGCGGTGGCCGGCCACAAGGTGGTCGACGCCGCGGCGGTCGATTCGGCGCTGACGCAGCTCGAGGTCGACAGCCGCGGACTGGACGCCATGGACCGGCAATACCTCGCCTGCATCGCCGAGAACTACGGTGGCGGACCGGTCGGCGTCGAGACGTTGGCGGCGGCGCTGAGCGAACAACGCGACGTGATCGAGGACGTGATCGAGCCCTATCTGATGCAGCTCGGCCTGCTGATGCGCACGCCGCGCGGGCGGCTCCTGTCGGAAGGCGGCTATCGTCACCTCGGCATCGCCGTGCCGAAGGACCAGAAGCAGCAGCTCGATCTGCTGGCGCGCGGCGAGCGGGAGGAAGAGGCGTGAGCGGGCCGACCTCGGGCGAGATCGTCGATGGCCAGCATGTACTGCCGTTGCGGATCTACTACGAGGACACCGACGCCCAGGGCATCGTCTACTACGCCAACTGGCTTCGCTTCCTCGAGCGCGGCCGCACGGAGCTGCTGCGCCTGCTCGGCCAGGAGCACAGCGCGTTGCGCGCCGAGCGCGGACTGAACTGGGTGGTGCGCCGTTGTACCGTCGACTATCTCAAGCCGGCGCGGCTCGACGACACGGTCGAAATACGGACTGGTTGCGGTGAATTGCGCGGCGCCTCGCTGCACATGGTGCAGGAGGCCCGTCGCGGCGAAGACACGCTGGTGCGGGCCCTGCTCCTGATCGCCTGCATGGACCAGACCGGCCGGCCAATGCGCCTGCCGGCGCCCGTGAAGGCGGCTCTTGCACAGGTTGCAGGGGCCGTGCCGCCCCGCTCACGCCATATTCAGATATAACGCTGTAGAACAACGGAGATACCAATGGATGCGTTTGCGCAGGTCGCCGGAACCCCTCTAGGCGGCAGCACCCCACCGCTCGACATGTCGGTGTACGGCCTGTTTCTTCAGGCCGACTGGGTCGTCAAGGCGGTGATGATCGCCCTGCTGCTGGCCTCGTTCTGGTCGTGGGCGATCATCTTCGAAAAGATGATCCGTCTGCGGAGCCTCAAGCGCAGCGCGCAGTCGTTCGAGGACACGTTCTGGTCCGGCGTGTCGTTGGAGGATCTCTATGACCGGGTCGGCGCCAAGCCTGACGATCCCATGTCGAGCATCTTCGCCGCCGCGATGCGCGAATGGCGCCGCTCGGTGTCGAAGGGCCTGGCGACCAGCGCCACCGCCCGCGCCGCCCTGCGCCAGCGCATCGAGCAGGTGATGGGTGTGACCATCGCGCGCGAAATGGAGGCGATCGAGAAGCGGCTGGGCTTCCTCGCCACGGTCGGCGCCAATGCCACCTTCGTCGGCCTGTTCGGCACGGTGTGGGGCATCATGAACAGCTTCGGCCACATCGCCATGTCGAAGAACACGTCGCTCGCCGTCGTGGCGCCCGGCATCTCCGAGGCGCTGTTCGCCACCGCGATCGGCCTGGTTGCCGCCATCCCGGCGGCCGGCGCCTACAACATCCTGTCGGGCCAGGTGGCGCGCTACGCCCAGCAGCTCGAGGCCTTCTCGGGCGAGTTCATCACCATCCTGTCGCGCCAGCTTGAGGAGCAGGTCTGATGGCTGGCATCGTCCCCGCAGCGGGCGGTGGGGGTGGCAGCCGGTTCCGCCGGCGGCGCTACCTGCCGATCTCCGAGATCAACGTGACGCCGCTGGTCGACGTCATGCTCGTGCTGCTCGTCATTTTCATGATCACCGCGCCGCTGTTGCAGGTCGGCGTGCCGATCGACCTGCCCAAGACGAGTGCCCAGCAGGTCGGCGGCAAGGACGAGCCGCTGGTCGTCTCGGTCAATTCCAAGGATGAGGTGTTTCTGGGCGAGACCAAGTACGAGCTCAAGGATCTCAGCGACAAGCTCAAGGCCGTGCACGAGGAGAAGCCCGATCAGCGCGTCTTCATCCGCGGCGACAAGACCATCAACTACGGGCGCATGATGGAGGTCATGGGCGTGGTGATCGATTCCGGTTTCCGCCAGCTCGGCCTGCTGGGCGAGCAGGCGCAGGGCGCGCCGCCCAAGCCGGCGGGCACCGTCACCGCGCCTGCCCCGACCCCTCCACCGCGCCGGTAACTTCCGGAGAGTAGCGTTCGAATGTTCGATCGCACGCCTGCAAGCATCGAGATGCGCACGCCGGCAGCCCTGTCGGCGGCGGTGCATGTTGCTGCGCTGGTGGCGGCGATCGCCAACTTCAGCTTCTTCAATCACCCGCCGATCGAGCCCGAGCCGGTGATGGTGGACTTCGTGGCGATCGCCAAGAATGCGGCGGCGCCGACCATCGGCAATCCGCCGCCGCAGCCCAAGGAGGCCAAGGTCGCCCAGGAGACGACCAAGGCGCCGCCGCCCAAGACCGCCGATCCGCCGCCCGCACCCGAGCCGCCCAAGCCCGAGGTCGCCGAGGCCAAGCCGGTCGTGCCGAAGGTCGAGGAGAAGCCCAAGCCCGAGCCGCCCAAGCCGCCCGACGACGTCGTGGCGCTGAAGCCCAAGGAGCCCGAGCCGCCCAAGGTCGAGAAGCATCCCGAGCCTCCGAAGCCCGAGCCGCCCAAGCCAGAGGTGAAGAAGGAGCCGCCGAAGCCTGCGCCGCCCAAGCCCGCGCCGCCGCCCAAGCAGCCGGTCGATTCCCTGATCGACGACATCCTGAAGAACAGGGATGCCACCCAGAAGATCAAGACGCCTGACACGCAGGCCAAGCCGGTGAAGGAGGCGACGCGCGTGCCGGATGCGGCGCCCAGCCTCGCCACCGTGGTGACGGCCAGCGAGATCGAGGGCGTGCGAGCTAAGATTCGGCCGTGCTGGAATCCGACACCTGGCGCACGGGAACCGCCGGTGGTGGCGCTGGTCGTGCAAATGAACCAGGACGGCACGCCGACCAAGGTCGATCTCAAGGACACGGGCCGCTACCACAACGATCCGACCTACCGGGCGGCGGCCGACGCCGCGGTGCGCGCGGTCAGCAATCCGCGCTGTCAGCCCTGGCCGCTTCCGGCCGAAAGGTACAGCGGCTGGCGCACCATCACCTTCAATTTCGACCCGCGCGACTACTGAGCCGGGCCGGACCATGGAAACCCCCTCCAACGAACAAGAGGTTCCGACATGATGCTTCCCCGGCGGACGATCCTGGGCGTGGCGCTCACCGCGGCGACGGCCTCGGCGGCGCGTGCCCAGCTCACGATCGACATGACCAAGCCCAGCTTCGAGCCGGTGCCGATCGCCATCGTCAATTTCCAGGGCGACGCGGTCGGCGGGCAGATGGCGGACGTCATCCGCAACGACCTGCAGGGCTCGGGCCTGTTCCGCTCGATTCCGCCGGCGTCGTTCATTCAGCAGAACATCGACGCCGGCGCCCAGCCGCGCTTTCCCGATTGGCGGCAGGTCGGCGCGGCGGGCCTCGTGGTCGGCACGGTCAGCCAGGCCGGCGGCAACCTCAAGGTCGATTTCCGCCTGTGGGACGTCATCCAGGGCTCGCAGGCCACCGGACTTTCCTTCACCAGCCAGCCCAGCAATTGGCGCCGGCTGTCGCACATCATTGCCGATGCCATCTACAAGCGCGTCACCGGCGAGGAGGGCTACTTCGACACCCGCATCGCCTATGTCTCGGAGTCGGGACCGCTCAACCAGCGCGTCAAGCGGATCGCCATCATGGACCAGGACGGCGCCAACAATCGCTACATCACCGACGGCCGCACGCTTGCCATCACGCCGCGGTTCTCGCCGACCCTGCAGGAGATCGTCTACATGGCCTACGGCGAGGACAAGTCGCCGCCCAAGGTCTACCTGCAGAACGTCGACAGCGGGCGCCGTGAGCTGATGGGCAACTTCCCGGGCATGAGCTTCGCTCCGCGCTTCTCGCCCGACGGCACGCGGATCGCGATGAGCCTCGCTCAGGACGGTCGGACCAACCTCTACGAGATGGACGTGCGCGGCCGCGGACTGCGACGCCTCACCAATTCTCCGGCGATCGACACCTCACCGTGCTACTCGAATGACGGCACGCAGATCGTGTTCAATTCAGACCGGGGCGGCACACAGCAGCTCTATGTCATGCCCTCGGGCGGCGGCGGCGAGCGGCGCATCAGCTTCGGCGACGGCCGCTATGCCACGCCGGTGTGGTCGCCGCGCGGCGACTACATCGCCTTCACCAAGATCATGGGCTCGAGCTTCGGCATCGGCGTCATGCGCCCCGACGGCGGTGGCGAGCGCCTGATCGCCAATGGCTTCCTGGTTGAGGGGCCGACGTGGGCGCCCAATGGGCGGGTGCTTGCGTTCTTCCGGCAACAACCCGGCGCAGGCAGCCGCATGAGTGCAATCGACATCACCGGCCGCTTCGAGCGGCCATTGGCGACGCCGACCGATGCATCGGATCCGGCCTGGTCTCCCTTGATTCCACAATGATGGGGGATATGATTGTTTCAACCGGCCCGAGCGCAGCAGCGCTCGGGTCGCGTTGTCTGGAGCGGGGAAAGCGGGGGAAAGTCGTGAAACCGAGAGGAGCGCGGCGTGAAAACGACGCGTAGAGGTCAAATGCGAACGATCAAGGCAATCGCTGCTGTGGCAGCACTCATGTTCATGGCTGCGTGCAGCAACAACGAGCAGGCTACGGCCCCCTCCACTGCCACGGCGACCCCGGGCTCCGTTGCCGACTTCCAGCAGAATGTCGGTGATCGCGTCTATTTCGATACCGACCAGTCCACCGTGCGCGAGGACGGCCGCCAAACGCTGAGCAAGCAGGCGGAGTGGCTGAAGAAGTACAGCAACTATGCGATCACCATCGAAGGCAAGTGCGACGAGCGCGGCACGCGCGAGTACAACCTCGCCCTGGGCGAGCGGCGCGCTAACGCGGTGAAGCAGTTCCTGGTCGCCCAGGGACTGCCGGCTCAACGCATCAACACCATCAGCTACGGCAAGGAGCGGCCGGAAGTGGTCGGCTCGGACGAGGGCGCGTGGGCCCGCAACCGCGTGGCCATCACCTCGTTGCAGTAGGCCGGCTTTCGATGAGGTGGGCCGCTTGCGGTTCCATCTCTTCGGAAACCCATCGCTCCGGTCATCTCGACGCGAGCGCCGGTCGGCCAGCGACCGGCGTTTTCGTTTGTTGACGGCGCTCGCTTGCCTGAAAATGGCCGTGTTCGACAAGAGACTGTTGCCTGCATGAAGATGCCCTATTCGAAGCTCCTGGCGCTGATCGTCCTCGTCCTGCCGACAGTGGCGGCCGCCCAGTCGGGCTACACCGAGGATCGGCTCAATCAGCTGCAGCAATCGGTCACCCTGCTGACCGGGCAGATCGAGCAGTTGCAGTACCGCATCCAGCAACTGCAGCAGCAGAACGAGAAGATGCAGGCGGACTACGAGTATCGGCTCGAGCAACTCGAGAAGGGCCGGGGAGGCGGCGGACCGCGGCCGAGTGCCCCCCCGCCACCGCAGGCTGCGGCAGCGCCGCCAAATCCCGCCAACTCGGCGGCCAACGACCAGCTCTATCACGACGGCTTCAAGATGCTGCAGGACGGCGACTACCCGGGCGCCGAAAAGGCTTTCAAGACCTTCGTGCAGCGCAATCCGCAGCACGTGCTGGCCGGCAACGCCCAGTACTGGCTGGGCGAGACCTACTACGCGCGCCGTGACTACCAGAACGCGATGACCGCCTTCGCCGAGGGCTACAAGGTCTACAAGGCCAGTCCAAAGGGACCGGACAATCTGCTCAAGCTCGGCATCACGCTCGCGGCGCTCAACCGCAAGCCCGACGCCTGCGCGGTGTTCGCGCGTTTCAACCAGGACTATCCGCGCGCCACCGACCTGCAGAAGCG
>CAZHQA010000171.1:10228-11458 GCA_964533955.1 uncultured Reyranella sp.
GCGCGGCGGAGCGGTTCCGACGGGCTTGCCGGCATGGCCGCCGTGGTCGAGCAGCGCGACGCCCGCCTGTTGCGGCCGCTGCTGGGGATCTCGCGCGCCCGCCTGACCGCCACGCTAGAGGCGCGCGGCGTGTCCTGGATCGACGATCCCTCGAACTTCGATAGTCGCTTCGAGCGCGCCCGCCTGCGCAAGGGGGAAGTGTTCGCGGCGCCTGCCGCCCGCGAGCATGCCCAGACGCGGACGGCCGACGACCGGCGCCTCGCGCACGCCGCGGTGACTGTATTGGAGTTCGATCTCCCTGGCGCCGTCGCCATCGACCGCGCCGGCCTCGCCCGGCTTGGCCGCGACCTGGGTTTGCGCCTGCTCAGCCGGGTCGTGCAGGCAGTGGGCCGGCGGGACCATCCGCCGCGGCGTGAGCGGCTGGAGCGGGCGGCGGCACGGCTTTCGCTAGGCGTTTGCCGTGGCAAGTCGGGAAAAAGCCAGGATTTCACGCTATCTGAATGCCGTCTGGAGCTGCGTCAGGCGCCGGACAGTCGACGGCTGCGGTGGATTATTCGGCCTGAAAATGGCAGGAAAGACACCAGCAAAGTCGGCCAGTCCCTCATTCCGGCTGCATTTTTCGCTTGCGGCGCGGCTGGCGCGTCCCATCTTGGTCGTAACCCCATCGACGGATCGTAGGCCTGTGAACCCGTTCAATCGTAATGCCGCCTTGTGGATCGTCATCGTCCTCCTGCTGGCGCTGCTTTACAGCGTCTTCCAGGGGGGTACGACGCGCACTGCGGGCAATACGATCTCCTATTCCGACTTCGTGCGCGCGGTCGAGCAGCGCCAGGTCCAGGACGTCCGCATTTCCGGCAACACCATCACCGGCACCTTCCGCGAGCCGCGCAACGGCGTGCAGAAGTTCGCGACCTATGCGCCGTCGATCCCGCCCGACGAACAGCTGATGCCGATGCTGATCAAGAACGTCGATCGGGTCGACGCCGGGCCGGCCGAGGAGGGTGTCAATATCGGCTCGATCTTCGTGAGCTGGCTGCCCGTGCTGGTGCTGGTCGGTGTCTATATCTTCTTCCTGCGCCAGATGCAGAGCGGCACCGGTCGGGCCATGGGCTTCGGCAAGTCGCGCGCCCGGCTACTGACCGAGAAGCATGGCCGCGTCACCTTCGAGGACGTCGCCGGCATTGACGAAGCCAAGGCCGAACTCGAGGAGATCGTCGACTTCCTGAAGGA
>CAZHQA010000172.1:0-11426 GCA_964533955.1 uncultured Reyranella sp.
GCGTCCTTGCCACGTTCGTTCTGGACGTCGTAGCTGACTTTCTGGCCTTCATTGAGGCCGCGCAGGCCGGCCCGCTCGACGGCGCTGATATGGACGAAGACGTCCTTGCCGCCGCTGTCGGGTTGAATGAAGCCAAATCCCTTTGTGGCGTTGAACCACTTCACTGTACCTGAGGCCATTGGTCGGTTTCCGTCGCATGTGGGCGCACGAGCGCGCCGCCTGCGAGCTTAGGGGGTTGGAGGTCCCGGTCAACAGTGCTGGGTGCAGCCCTGGGACATGGTCCGCGCTATCTCGCCCTTCGCCGTTTGGCTCCCGCCGGAGGAGGATCGTAGGGGCCGAGCTTCTGCCAGCGGGCTTCGGCCGACCCGGGCTTGCCGGTGAAGCTCTTGCCATAGGCCGTGCGATCGCGCGTCACCACAAGAAGGTCGCAGGCGCCTTCCGGGTGAGCGTTCACGCCGAGTTCGCCGTCGAAGTTTCCACCGAGCTCGAAGCGCCTGGAGCGTCCCGAGCCTCCCCGGTATTCCACGGCAGCGACGCCGCCCTCCCTGGTCATCGCGAAGAGCCAGATCACGTCGCGGCTTCTTTTGACGAGGCCGAGCGAACTCGCCATGTCTGCGGCAAGGGCATTCCATTTCGGCTCGGGACGACGAGCCTTGGCCGAGCGACGCTGATGGAGCAGTTCGCCCTCTTTCGTCAGCGCAAAGATATCGACGCCATCGTCGCTGCGCGCCGAGACGGCGAGCTCGCCGACGAAGGCGCCGCCAAGGTCCGTCCAGGCCGGCTCGGGCGATAGCTCGGCGAGATCATTCCAGGTCGCGTAGAGAAGAGTGCCGTCGCGGCCCAGCTGCACGACGTGGATCTGCCCCTCCGCACTTGCTGCGACCGCCATGGCGCCGGCGCCCTCGCCACCGATTCGCATCCACGCCTCAGCCGCGATCGGACGCTTGTCCGTCAGGCGCAACCACCAGAGCGATCCGTTCGGCGCGACCGTTGCCACCCTGCGCTGCGCGGCGTAGTTCACGAAGACGGCGCGCCCAAAGCCTTTCGTGGAGCCTTGTCCCGTGATTTCGTGCGACCGCGACAACTTCGTGGGAAGCATCGGCGGGTGCCGGGGCGGCTTCACGGTCGTGAGCAATGAACCACTGAACGTGAATCTGTTGGCGTCGCCTTCCGTGGTGATGGAAAACCGCATTGGCTGGTTCGCGCCGACGTTTTCCGGCAACGTATAAGTGCCCAGTGCGTCGTTCTCGTCCTTGAAGGAGTTGGACACGTTCGAGGCGCTGTCCGGAGTGGTGTCAGGGAATCCTTCGCCCAGGTCGTCGAGGCCGGTGCCGGGATCGGGAATACAGAAGTCCGAGCCGAAAAAGCAGATCCCCGGCGGGTGCCGATTGATGGCCAGACCGTACAGAACGATCTGGTTGGGGGGATTCTGGATCGGCGGCATCCCGTCGCCCGAAAACGGAAAGTCGACGTCGAGGCCCTTGGAGGCATCGACCTCGCCGTCCCCGGGATAGTGGTAAGGCCCCTGCAGCTTGCCGCCCGCCGGTCCCTCGAAGACGCCGAAGCGATAATCGGCTTTGTCCGTTCCCCCGACCACCACCAGCTTCTGCACGGACACGCTGACCTGGCGGGAGCAGGTGTAGAAAGTGCCGACCGCAACGGCCGGCGCGAAACCGGCGAGATCGGAGTCCGCCGTGATGCGGAACCAGTAGTGCGTATCCTCCTCGAGGTTGGGAAGCCGATAGTTATGCGACGACCTGCGGATACCGAGCAGCCCGTCGAACACCAGGGAGAGGCCATCGTCGGACACGCGCTTTGCCGGGACCAGGTCCTGCGCGACATCGCCCGTATCGAATCGATAAACGGCGATGTAGGGAAGACACTGGCGCTGGGTGTGAAAAGCCAGATTCACCGCCCGGGGCGCAGGCGTTATGGCCAGCTCGAAGATGCTCTGGGTCAGCGCGAAGAAATCGTCGCTGACAGGGTTGAATTTCGTCGGCATGGAACGTTCCCCACAGCTGGGTATTGGCCTAATTCGGCAATGCCTTCCGCCCGCGCCTCCAACCTGGGCCGCCGATGGGCTAAGGTGCCGGATGGCAAAGTCCCTGACGCCGAAACATATCGCGCTTCGCATCTGCAAGACAATTTACGACCTGAACGCACAGGACCTGCATTGGGTCCCGTTGGGCGAGGTATGCCGGCGCCTCGACGAGCATCACACCAAGGCACTCGATGTCGCGCTCGAATATGCCCGCGAGCACGAGCTGCTGGCGTGCAGCCCGCCGCCGGTTCACAGCGTCATGCTGACCCACAAGGGTGTTGTGGCAGCACAAGGGAAGTTCAGGAAGTCGCATCGCGACTCGGGCTGACGGGCCTAGCGCGGCAATCGCCGGCAGACGGCGTACTGGGTGTAGCCGCGCCATGGCCGCTCGAAGGTGGTGAGCGCGCCCGCCCGCAGGCCGGCCAATGTCAGCTCGACCTCGAGGCTGTCGCGCGGCGTGACGTGAAACAGGCCGAGCCAGCCGCGCAGGCCGAGGCGGAACCAGACGGGCAGCCGCTCCTGGCCGCCGAAGTCGACGATATGCAGCTCGCCTTCGGGGCCAAGCCAGCCGAGCGCGCGGGCCAGCACCGCCTGCCAGCCCGGGATCATCGAGAGCGTGTAGGATGCAAAGATGCGCGAGAAGCCCGGCACGCCGAACTGCAGGGCCGGATCGAAGGTCGTGGCGTCGGCGCGCGCCAGGCGGATGTACGGTGCCAGCCCCTCGTGCTCGACGACGTGACGCGCCGTCTCCAGCATCTCCGAGGAAATGTCGATGCCGAAGAAATGCACGTCGGGATAGGCGCGCGACGCCCTGACGAGATTGCGCGCCGTGCCGCAGCCGATCTCGAGCACCCGGGTGCCGGCCGGCGGAGTCAGGCGGTCGATCAGGCGGTCGCGGCCCAGCAGGTAGTACTTGCGCGTGAAGTCGTAGAGATGACGCTGGCGGCGATAGATCCGGTCCATCAGTTCGGCTGAAGCGGCGATGTCGCTCATCGGTCGGTCAGTCTTTCAGGACGTAGAGATGGAAGCCGCCATAGATCGCCGATCGGTCGCGCCCGGTAAGCGCACGCGAGGCCTCGGCGCGATAGTCCCAGCGCTCGAGCAGCGCGGGCGCGAGCCGCCCGGGCAGCAGCGAGGGCTCGGCGGCGGTGCGGAAGATGACGCGCGCGCCGGACCGGGCGGTGCGGGTGATCTCGCGCCACAGCGCGTCGAGCTGGGCGTCGGTCATCCAGTCCTGCGCGTCGAGCAGCACGTAGCGATCGCGCGAGGCGTCGGGACAGCCCGCGAGATATTCGGTGATCGAGCGGTTCAGCACCTCGACCCGGTGGACGCGCGCCCGCACCTCGTCGAAATGCTCGCGCCTGAGATAGGGCGGCAGCGGGCCGCTGGCATCGCCGGCATAGGATCGGCCGAACGCCTGCCAGGCGAAGTAATTGTCGTCGAGGCTGAAGCCGCAAGCCAGCCGCTCCACCCGTGCCCGCAGCACGTGGCGCATGTCGCTGCCGCCGGCCAGCGACTCGTACTGCGCGGGCGGAATGCCGAGCCCGTAGAGCGACAGCCGGTTGGCCGTGGCCCAGCGCACCGCGCGCTTGTCGAACAGCGGCGCCAGCGTGCTCTCGAAGAACTCCCGCTGCTCCTCGAGCGTGCGCGCGCTCAACAGCCCGCGCAGGTCGACGCCGTAGGCGCGGGCGACGGCATGCGCCAGCCCGATGAAGCGGCCGAGCACGCCGTGGCGATAGGCATTGCGCGCGAAGATCGAGATGCGCTGGCGGCCCCACTGCTGCAGGCTGCGGCCTTCCCAGTAGTGACGGCTCGGCGCATCGAGCCAGGGCGCGATCAACCGCTCGTAGGCCGCGATGTTGGCCTCGGCGTCGGCCGCGCCGAAGAAGCGATAGAACATTTCCCACGACGGCAGGCGGCTCGCCGCCACCAGCTTGAGACGATTGAGCGCGACATGGGCGAGGCTGAGATCGAGCGCCGTGATGCTCTCGGGATCGGCCGTGAGATAGGACAGGACGTTGCAGCCGCCCGAGGCGATGGCCACGACACGGCTGCCCGGCTCGAGCGCCAGCGCCTCTAGATCGACCTCCGGATCTTCCCAGATCTGGGTGTAGACGAGCCCGCGAAACAGCCGTTCGAACAGCCGCTCCAGAAGGCCCTCGCGGCTCAGGGACTGGTGGCGGCGCACCGCCTGCTTGAGGCGCAAATCGCTCTCCGCCCGCGGATAGACCAATCCTGGGACTCCACATTAGAAACGATCGGCCCAACATACTGGGTGTCAGTGCCAGTTTCGTGACAAGGTATCGACGTGACCACGAGCTTCGCCCTTTTCGACACACCGATCGGCACCTGCAGCCTGGTCTGGCAGGACCGCACGATCGTGGGCCTGCGCCTGCCCGAGCCGAGCGCCGCGGCGACACGCACACGTATTTCCCGACGCTGGCCGGATGCGGAGGAGCGCACACCCGGCGCCGAGGTGCAGGCAGTGATCGACCGCGTGCTCGCCCTGCTGTCGGGCCAGCCGGTCGATCTCGCCGATGTACCGCTCGACTTCGGCGCGGCGCCCGAGTTCCACAAGCAGATCTACGGCGTGGCGCGCACCATCCCGCCCGGCCAGACCATGACCTACGGCGAGATCGCCAGGCGCCTCGGCGTGCCGCACGAATCGCGCGAGGTCGGACAGGCGATGGGCAAGAACCCGATCGCCATCATCATGCCCTGCCATCGCGTGCTGGGCGCCGACGGCAAGATGGGCGGCTTCTCGGCGAGCGGCGGCGTCGCCATCAAGCGGCGCATCCTCGAGATCGAGGGCGCGGCGGCGGTCGGCGCCGGCCCGCTGTTCGCGGGCCTGCAACAGCGCCATGGCTGAGGTCGATTTCGATCCCGAGCGGGCGACACGTCATCTGAGGACCGCCGATCCGGCGCTCGCCCGCGTCATCGACGCAGTCGGTCCCTTCGCCATGCCGCTCAATCCGGCACGCAGCGTGTTCGCCGCGCTCGCCCGCGCGATCGTCTACCAGCAACTCTCAAACAAGGCGGCCGCCACCATCTTCGGCCGACTATGCGCCCACTTCCCACGCCGTCATGTCGGCCTCACGCCGGAGCGGCTCCTGGCGCTGTCGGACGCCCGCATCCGCGGCTGCGGGATCTCGCGGCCCAAGCTCAAGTCGCTGCGCGACCTCGCCCGCCGCTCGGCCAGCGGCGAGGTCCCCACCCTCGCCCAGGCGCGGCGCATGGGCGACGCCGAGATCGTCGAGCGCCTGGTCGCCGTGCACGGCATCGGCCGCTGGAGCGCGGAGATGTTCCTGATGTTCTTCCTCGGCCGGCCCGACGTGCTGCCGGTCGACGACTACAGCCTGCGCAAGGCCTATGCCCGCGCCTTCAACAAGCGCAAGCTGCCGACGCCGCAGGCGCTGGAGAGGCTCGGCGAGAAATGGCGGCCCTATCGCACGGCGGCGAGCTGGTACCTGTGGGCGTCTCTGAACGCCGATGATTGAGCAGATCGCCACCGATCTCGCGTGCTTCCGGCGCGCCGCGCAGCTCGCGCCGGCGCTCGATGGCGAATTCGCCCTGGCGAAGGTGATCTCCGTCGAAGCGGCCTGGCAGATCGACGACCTGGACGACGCCACCTTCGGCTGGGTCGTGGCACTGGGCGATGGCCGCCGCCTCTACCTCGAGTACACGATGGAAGATCCCGACGCCGGCCGACCCGAGGAAGTGCAGGTTTCTGCGTTGGCTGACGGCCAGGCACTGCCCGATCTCGATCGCGGCGCCGACGTGCAGTGGTACCGGCCCGACCACATCAACAACTACCTTGAGCAGGTGCGACCAGGACGCAGATGACGGCCAGTTCGCCGAACGCAGCCGGCCGCTGATTTTACAGGAGCCTTGGCCGGCGCCGCCGCGAAAAATCGCTGCCTCTGGAGTGACACATCGGCCATGACATAATCGGCTCATGGCTCTTCCTTTTTCCAATACCGCCGGCCGCACCCTCGAGCGCCTGCGCAATGCCTTCGTCGAGACGGCGCGCGGCGCGCGCAGCGCGGCGGGTGCGCCGCTCCGTCCCGACCTGCCCGACGACGACCTGCCGAGGCTCAAGAGCCGTATCGACGCCTGCCTCGAGGGCAAGGGCGGCGAAATCGCCCGCCGCGCCCGCGCCGCCGAACTGGGACAGGCCTATCTCTCGCTGTCGCCTGCAGGCCGCAAGCGGTTCCTGCTGACGCTGGCCCACGACTACGGCCTGCCGCGCGACGCCGCCATCGCCGCGGTGGACCACTGGCGGGCCGGCAAGCAGCCGCCGCGGGCACTGGTCAAGGCGCTCCAGCCGCCAGCGGTGCGTCTGTTGCGCGAGTTCGTCGGCGTGCCGCAGGGCGTGAAGTTCGTCGTCGACCTGCGGGCCGAGCTTCTGGCGCTCGGCAGGAGCGACCAGAGGGCGCGCACCCTGAGCGAGGACCTGCGGCCGCTGCTCGGCGCCTGGTTCGATGTCGCCTTCCTCGACCTGGTGCGCATCGACTGGCGGGCGTCGGCGGCGCTCTTGGAAAAGCTCGTGGCCTACGAGGCCGTGCACGCCATCCGCTCGTGGCGCGACCTCAAGAACCGGCTCGATTCGGACCGCCGCTGCTTTGCCTTCTTCCATCCCCGCATGCCCGAAGAGCCGCTGATCTTCGTCGAGGTGGCGCTGGTCCATGGCCTCGCCGGCGACGTGCGGCAGCTGCTCGATGCCAGGGCCGAGACGCGCGATCCGCACGAGGCCAACACGGCGATCTTCTACTCGATCTCCAACTGCCAGCAGGGCCTGGCCGGCATCAGCTTCGGCAATTACCTGATCAAGCGCGTCGCCGAGCAGCTGGCACGCGAGCTGCCCAACATCAAGGATTTTGCCACGCTATCGCCGATCCCCGGTCTGCGGCGCTACATCGACGAGCGCCTGAAGAGCGAAGGCGACGCGGCGCTGACCGCGGCGGAGATCGCCTCGCTGCGGCCGGTCACGAACGCCGCCGAGGGCGCGGAAGCCGTACGCCACCTGCTCGAGCGGCCGAGCTGGTGGGAAGTGCCGGCGATCGACAAGGCGCTGCGGCCGATCCTGAGCCGCCTCGCCGCGCATTACCTCACCAGCAGCGACGAGAAGGGCCGCGCGCTCGACCGGGTGGCGCACTTCCATCTCGGCAACGGCGCCGTCGTCGAGCGGCTGAACTGGCTCGCCGACACCACCGCCAACGGCCTGCGCCAGTCCTACGCCATGATGGTGAACTACCGCTACAAGCTCGACGACGTCGACGCCAACCATGAGGCCTACGCCAACGGCCGCATCGTCGCGAGCCGCGAGATGCGGGCGCTGTTGAAGGGATAGTTCCCCTCCCCCTCTTCGGGCGAGGGCGAATCTCACTTGTTCAGGTAGTTGAGCTTCAGCCCCGGGCGCGGCCAGTCGAAGCTGACCAGCTTGCCGGTCATCGACAGCGTGGCGAAGGCGGTGCGCAGTTCCTTGCCGCCGAAGCAGACGTTGGTGACCATCGGGTCGGGCAGCTTGTACTGCGTCACTTCCTTGCCGTCGGGCGAGATGTCGGACACCGCGCCGGTGATCAGCGTGGCCACGCAGATATGGCCGGCCGAGTCGACGGCCAGCGAATCGAACATCTGGTAGCCGCCGAGGCCGGCGATCACGCGGCCCTTCTCGCCGCGATAGGGACCGTTGGCGTCCTTGATCACGCCCGGCGCCGAGAGCTCGAACGCCCAGCAGCGCGCCGTCGGCGTCTCCACGACATAGAGCGTCTTCTCGTCGGGCGAGAGGCCGCAGCCGTTGGGCCGCTCGAGCGGGAAGACCTTCTCCTCGATCTTCGAGCCGTCGGCCTTGGCGTAGTAGACGACGCCGCGGTCGTTGTCGCGCTCGCGCGTCTTGCCGAGATCGGTGAACCAGAAGCCGCCGTCCCTGTCGAACACCAGGTCGTTGGGGCCGTTCAGCTTGCGGCCTTCGCAGCTGTCGTACATCGTCTCGAACTTGCCGGTCTCGGGATCGACAACCTGGATCGAACCGGACTTGTAGCCCGCTGGCTGGGTGCCCGGGAACAGCCGCCCGTCGGGCCGCTCGATCCAGTTGAAGCCGCCGTTGTTGCAGACGTAGATCTTGCCGTTCGGTCCCATCGCCGCGCCGTTCGGGCCGCCGCCCAGCTTGGCGATCACGTGCTGCTTGCCGTCCGGCATGACGCGGGTCAGCGTCTCGCGCGCGATCTCGACCAGGATCACCGAGCCGTCGGGCATGGCGACCGGGCCCTCGGGAAACCGCAGGCCTGTGGTGATCTCCTTGTGCGGCGTCGTCATGGCCCCTCTCCTACTTGCCCTTGAAGTCGGGTTTGCGCTTGGCGAGGAAGGCCGCGACGCCCTCCCGGAAATCCTCGGTGCGGCCGAGCTCGCGCTGGTAGTCGCGCTCGATGTCGAGCTGGCGGACGAGATCGTTGCCGGCCGCCTGGTTCATCGCGTCCTTGATGCGGGCCAGCGACTGCGTCGGCCCGCTCGCCAGCCGGCGCGCCAGCGCGGTCGCGGTCGGCATCAGTTCGGCATCGTCGACGACGTCCCAGATCAAGCCCCATTGCCTGGCCTGCTCGGCGGAGATCTGCGGCGCCAGCATGGCGAGCGCGCGCGCCCGCTGCTCGCCGACCAGGCGCGGCAGGAACCACGTGCTGCCGCCGTCGGGCAGCAGCCCGATGCGGGCGAAGGCCTGCAGGAAGGAAGCCGACTTCGCCGCGACGGCGATGTCGGCCGCCATGGCGAAGCTCATGCCGACGCCGGCCGCGACCCCGTTGACCGCCGCCACGATCGGCTTGGGCAGGGCGCGCATGGTGCGGATCACCGGATTGAAGAACTTGTCGAGGGCCGAGCCCGAGTCCGCATCGTTCTTGCGATCGGGGTCGGACAGGTCGGCGCCGGCGCAGAAGCCCCGGCCGGCGCCGGTCAGCAGGACGGCGCGCACCGAGCCGTCGGCGCCGATCTCCTCCCAGGCCTGCTTGATCTCGGCGATCATGCGGCGCGACACGGCATTGAGCTTGTCCGGCGCGTTGAGCGTGAGTGTGGCCAGGCCGTCGGCCTTGGCGAGCGTGATCGTCTGGTAGGTCATTGCCTCATCGTCCCCTGAACTGTGCCGGCCGCTTGGCGAGAAACGCCGCGACCCCTTCCCTGCAATCGGCCGTGGCGTTGAGCGCCCGCTGGCTGTCGCGTTCGAGGTCGAGCTGCCGGTCGAGCGTGTTGGTCGCCGCGGCATCGATCGCCCGCTTGATCGCGGCATAGGACAGCGTCGGCCCGGCCGCGAGCCGGCGCGCGAGCTTGCCCGCTTCCTCAGGCAGGACTGCGTCGTCGACCACCTGCCAGACCATCCCCATGCGCTCGGCCTCCTCGGCCGACAGCGAGGTGCCGAGCATGGCGAGCGCGCGGGCGCGGGCATCGCCCACCGTGTGCGGCAGGAACCAGCTGCCGCCAAGATCGGGCATCAGCGAGATGCGCACGAAGGCCTGGTCGAAGCGCGCCGAGCGGGCCGCCAGGACGATGTCGCAGGCAAGGGCGAAGTTCGCGCCGCCGCCCGCCGCCACGCCGTTGATCGCGCCGACGATCGGCTTGGGCAGCTCGCGCATGGCGCGGATCATGGGATTGAAGATGCGGTCCATGTCGGCGCCGAGGTCGGGCGGCGTGGCCGCCCGCGAATCGATCGGGCCGCCGCCCACCAGGTCGGCTCCGGCGCAGAAGGCGCGCCCGGTGCCGGTCAGCAGAACCGCCCGGATGTTCTCGTCGTCGCGGGCGCGCGCCAGTTCGCGGTTCATCGCCTCGATCAGCGGATTGTTCATGGCGTTCAACCGCTGCGGACGGTTGAGCGTCAGGCTGAGGACGCCGCGCTCGAGCGATGACAGGACGGGGATTTCATCCATATGACACAGAGACTGACACGCGCCGATGGCAGGTGCCAACCAGCGCGGACTTGTCGCGTCGCAGGGCGGTTCGCGGCCGCTAATCTTCCGCTCGATGGCCAGCATCCTGATCCTGGTCGGCACCGAATCGGGCAACGCCCAGATGGTGGCCGACGCCGTGAAGCCCGTCCTGGTGTCGGCGGGCCACGAGGTCGACGTCACCGACAAGGCGGCGGGCCCGACCGATCTCGCATCGCACGACGTGCTGCTGGTGGTGTGCGCCACGCACGGCTCGGGCGACATCCCGACCAACATCCAGCCGCTCGCCCGCACCCTCGAGCGCGACCGCCCGGACCTGTCGAGCCACCGCTACGGTGTGATCGCGCTGGGCGACATGACCTACCAGGACACCTTCTGCGGCGGCGGCAAGAAGGTCGACCAGGTGTTCGAGCTGTGCGGCGCGCGCAAGGTCGGCGACCGCCTCGAGGTCGACGCCTCCTCTCAGCCGCTGCCCGACGAGGAGGCGCTGGGCTGGGTCGAGGACTGGAAGGCCCTGGTCTGAACCGTCCCCTGCCTTGATCTGCGTCAATGCCGGGCGGACGGCGGCCATGGCCTGTTTCACCGCGACGCGATCATGGGAGAGAGCATGCCGCCGCGCGCGATTGAGATGATGAACGAGCGCCAGCGGGCCATGTCCTCGACCCTGCTCGCGGTGCGCACCATGGCGCGGGCGGCGCTGCGATCGGGCAGCAAGCCCGACTTCGCGCAGATGCGGCGGCTGATCGGCTACGTCGAACGCTATCCGCAGAGGATCCATCAGCCGGCCGAGGAGCAGCACCTGTTCCGCGTCGTGCTGGCACGCGAACCCGCGGTCAAAGGCGCAGTAGCACGCGCCAAGCGCGACTATGCCGCTCTGCGCCGCGCCTGCGGCGTCGACGACGAAGATCTGCGCGACATGATCGCCGAGATTCGCCGGCTCGAGCCCAAGCCCGGCCGCGCCTTCGGCGAGCCGATCGGGCCGCCCGCCATCCCCGACGTCTTCGTCACCGCCGCGCCGGACCATAGCTGGCGGGTCGAGCTCAATAGCGAGGCGCTGCCGCGCGTCCTCGTCAACGAGGTCTACGCCGCCCGCATTCGCGCCGGCGCCGCGCGCGAGGCCGACAAGGTCTATATCTCGACGCACCTTCAGTCGGCGAACTGGCTGACCAAGAGCCTCGAGCATCGGGCGCGCACCATTCTCAATGTCGCCTCCGAAATCGTGCGGCGTCAGGACGCCTTCCTTGTCGAAGGCGTATCGGCGCTCCGGCCGCTCAATCTCAAAATGGTCGCCGAGGCGATCGGCGTCCACGAATCGACGGTTTCACGCGCCACGTCGAATAAATATATCCAGACGCCGCGCGGCCTTTTCGAGATGAAGTATTTCTTCACCACCTCGATCGCTTCGAGCGTGTCCTCGGAGGGCCATTCGGCGGAAGCCGTTCGCCAGAAGATCCGAC
>CAZHQA010000173.1:0-11420 GCA_964533955.1 uncultured Reyranella sp.
TCTTGTCGCCCTTGGGGATCTTGCCGCCTGCGTTGAACTGGTAGGGCGCGTGATCGGACGAGAAGGTCTGGAATGTGCCGTCCTTCAACGCCGCCCACACCGCCTCCTGCGCAGCGCTGTCGCGCGGCGGCGGGCTGCAGCACCACATGGCGCCCTCGACGCCGGGCTTGTCCATGTCGTCGGCGGTGAGCGCGATGTATTGCGGGCAGGTCTCGCCGAAGATCTTCAGGCCCTTCTTCTGCGCCTGGCGCAGGGTCTCGATCGCCTCGATCTCCGACATGTGCACGATCAGCATCGGCGCATCGACCAGCCGGGCGAGCGAGATCGCCCGGTTGGTCGCCTCGGCTTCGGCCACCCGGGCATGGGCGATGGCGTGGAACTTGGGCGCGCCATGGCCCTGCTCGACCAGGTGATGGGCGAGCCACTGGATCATGTCGTGGTTCTCGGCGTGCACCATGACCAGCGCGCCCTCGCGCCGCGCCAAAGCGAGGATGTCGAGGATCTGATAGTCGCTGACCTTCATGGCGTCGTAGGTCATGTAGATCTTGAACGAGGTGTAGCCGTCCTTGATCAGCGCCGGCAGGTCCTGACCCAGCGCCTGCGGCGTTGGATCCGTGATGATCAGGTGGAAGGCGTAGTCGATCACCGCCTTGGGCGTCGCCGCCTCGTGATAGTCGTTCACCACTTGGCGCAGCGACGTGCCGCGATGCTGGGCGGCGAAGGGAATGATAGTCGTGGTGCCGCCGAACGCCGCCGATACCGTGCCGGTGTAGAAGTCGTCGGCGCACATCACGCCCATGCCCGAGCGCTGCTCGACATGGACGTGGCTGTCGACTCCGCCCGGCAGGACGAATTTCCTCGCGGCGTCAATCTCACGAGTCGCGGTGCCCTTGAGACCGGGCTCGATGGCGGCGATGCGGCCGTCCTTTACTCCGATGTCTCCTTCGGTCTGGCGGTCTTCGGTGACGATTCGAGCCGAACGAACTATCAGGTCATAGTCGGCCATCGCCCTACTCCGCCGCCACTTTGCGGCCGCGGCCGGCCGCCGCCAGCCGCCGCTCGAGCCGGGCCATCATGGCCTCCAGCTCGGCGCGGTCGGTCGCCGTCAGCGACGAGCCGGGCGCGCGCTGCCTCGGACTCCGGATCGCGCCCCGCTTGAACAGCACCTCCTTGCGGAGCGCCAGCCCGATCGCCGGCTGCACCTCGTGCCGCACCAGAGGCAGGTAGATATCGAACAGGTCCTCCGCCTCCTCGGGCCTCCCGGCGGCAAACAGCTCGCAGACCTCGACCAGCATCTCCGGCCAGGCGAAGCCGGTCATGGCGCCGTCGGCGCCGCGGCGCAGCTCCTGCGGCAGGTAGAGGCCGCCATTGCCGACCAGGATCGAGACCCGGCGGCGGCCGGGCTTCTTCTCGCCCTCGCGGATGCGCGTCAGCTTGGCGAGGCCCGGCGCATCCTCGTGCTTCAGCATCACGAGCTGCCTGAAATCGTCGACCAGCCGCTCGAACACCGGCGGCGGCAGAAAGACTCCGGTGGCCTGCGGATAGTCCTGATAGACGACAGGAATGTCGGGACCGAGCGCGGCAAAGACCTGGGCATAGTAGTTGTAGATGCCGTCATCGCCCTTGAGGCCGGCCGGCGGCGCCACCATCACGCCCGCCGCGCCCGCGAGCATCACCTCGTGCGACAGCCGGCGCACGTTCTCGAGGCCGGCGTGGCTCACGCCCACGATCACCTGTCGCTCGCCGGCGCGCGCGATCACGCGCTTCACCACCTCGATCGACTCCTCGGCGGTGAGCTTGTGCGCCTCGCCCATCATGCCGAGCAAGGTGAAGCCGTGAACGCCGCAGGTCAGGTAGAAATCGGTCAGCGTGTCGACGCTCTGCAGATCGAGCGCGCCGTCATCGGTGAACGGCGTCGCCGCGATGATGTAGACGCCTTTGGCACTCTCGCCGAGCTTCGATGCAGACATCACAACGCTCCCCTGCGCCGCTGAACGGCGCGTTTATTGCAGCGATCATGCCAGCCACAGTACGATCCCGGAAGGGGAGCAGGTCTTCGCATAATGGCGCGGCATATCGCCCACCGATTGGTCATTTCGTTGCCGGTTTTGTTGGGCGTTCTCCTGATCGGCTTCCTGCTGCTCCAGGTCGTGCCGACCGATCCCGCGACGGTCTCTGCCGGCCCGTCGGCAACCAAGGCCGACGTCGAAGCGATCCGCCAGGCGATGGGGCTCGACCAGCCGCTGTGGACCCAGTTCGGCCGCTACCTCATGCGCGTCCTTCAGTTCGATCTCGGCCGGTCGATGATCTCGAACCGTCCCGTCTCGGAAGAGATCGCGCTGACCCTCGGTCCGACGCTCGAGCTGCTGATCGCCTGCCTGGTCTGGGCGGCGCCGCTCGGCATCCTGCTGGGCACGCTGGCGGCGCGCCGCCACGGCTCATGGCTCGACCGCGCGATCATGGCGATCTCGGTGATGGGCGTGTCGGTTCCGGTGTTCTGGATCGGCCTGCTGCTCATCCAGCATGTCGGTGGCGCGGGTCTGCTGCCTTTCCAGGGCCGCGACGGCCCGCTTTGGACGCTGCGCGGCCTCGAAAGCATCATCCTGCCGGCGATCACCCTGGGCTCGGTGTTCGTCGGGCCGGTCGCGCGCATGACTCGCACCTCCATGCTCGAGACCCTGAACACCGACTACGTGCGCACGGCGCGTGCGAAAGGGATCTCCGACTGGCGTATCACGATGAAGCATGCGCTGCGCAATGCGCTGATCCCGGTGGTGACGCTGATCGGCCTGCAGATCGGCTTCCTGCTCGGCGGCTCGGTGGTGACCGAGACCATGTTCGCCTGGCCCGGCGTCGGGCGCATGGCCGTCGGCGCCATCACCTCGAGCGACCTCCCTCTCGCCCAGGGCGCGATCCTGATCCTGGCGGTGGGCTTCATGGTCGTGAACCTGGTGGTCGACGTGCTGTACGCCTGGCTCGACCCGCGCATCGGCGGCAACAACGCATGAGCCAGGCCGCCATCGATCTCGGGGCCGACGTCGTCGCCCAACCCAAGCCGTCGGCATGGCGGCGCATCCTGCGCGATCCGCCGGCGGTGCTGGCGGGCACCTGCCTGCTGCTGATCGTGCTGGCCGCGCTGCTGGCGCCCTGGATCGCGCCGTTCGATCCCTATGCCAGCAACATGCGCCTGCGCCTCTGCCCGATCGGCAGCGAACGCTGCGCGCAATTCCTGCTGGGCGCCGACCAGCAAGGTCGCGACATGGTAAGCCGCCTGCTGTTCGGCTTGCGCGCCACGCTTGGCATCGGGCTCACCGCGGTGGCGATCGGCGGCAGCATCGGTGCCGCCATCGGCCTGCTCGCCGCCTTCTATCGCCGGCTCGACACGCCGCTGATGCGGCTGGTCGACGTGCTGCTCTCGTTCCCCGCCATCCTGTTCGGCCTCGCCATCGCGGCCGTGGTCGGTACCGGCCTGCCCGGCCTGGTGATGGCGCTCTGCATCACCGCCATTCCCTCGATCGCCCGCATCGCGCGCGGCGCGGGCCAGCAGGTCATGCAGCAGGTGGACATGGAGGCCGGGCGCGCCGCGGGACTCGGCGACTTCACGCTGATCCGCCGCTACCTCGCCGCCAACTGCTGGCCGGTGATCATGATCTACATGACCCTGCAGCTCGGCCAGGCGATCCTGCTCGGCTCCGCGCTCTCCTTCCTTGGCCTGGGCGCGCAGCCGCCAACCGCCGAGCTTGGCAGCATGGCCGCCGACGGCCGCAAGTTCCTGACCATCGCGCCGCAGGTCTCCGCCTTGCCGTGCGCCCTGATCTTCCTGGTGGTCCTCGCGTTCAACATCCTGGGCGACGCGCTGCGCGACGTCCTCGACCCGCAGCTCAGGCAATAGGAGGCGCGTATGAAGAAGGCTTTCGTCGTGGCGGCGCTCGCCGCACTGGTCCTGTCGAGTCCGGCCTGGGCACAGAAGACCGTCACGGTCGTGCGCGAGATCGATACCGACCGCTACGATCCGCACAAGTCGACGTCACGCTCTGGGGCCGAGGTCATGTACATGATCGGCGACACCCTGGTGAACCTCGACTACGACATGAAGACCCTGAAGCCGGGCCTCGCCAGGAGCTGGACGGTCTCGCCCGACGGCCTGACCTACCTTTTCAAGCTGCGCGACGACGTGAGCTTCTGCAGCGGCAGGAAGATGACCGCCAGGGACGTGGTCGCGAGCTACGAGCGCTGGCTCGATCCCGAGACCAAAGGCCTGGTGAAGTGGCGCATGGGCGACGTCGACAAGATCACCGCGCCCGACGACACGACCGTGGAATACAGGCTGAAGAAGCCGTTCTCCGAATTGCTGTACCAGATGACCCAGTACTTCCACACCGTGGTCAACGCCGAGCAAGCCAAGCAGCTCGGCGCCGACTTCGGCGTCAAGGCGTTCGACGGCACCGGTCCGTTCTGCCTCGAGAGCTGGACGCCGCGCGATTCGACGGTGCTGACCAAGCACGTCGGCTACAAGTGGGGCCCGCCGATCTACGACGCCACCGAGGCGCAGGTCGAGAAAGTGATCTGGAAAGTGGTGCCCGAGGAGAACACCCGCGTCACCGCCCTGCAGGCTGGCCAGGCCGACATCAGCCAGTACGTGCCCTACTGGTCGCTCAAGGACCTGATGGCCGACAAGAAACTCTCGGTAACCAAGGCCGAGAACTACTTTTGGACCTATTTCATCGGCTTCAAGGTCGACAAGGAGGCGGTGAGCGACGTGCGCGTGCGCAAGGCGATCAACCTCGCGGTCGACCAGAAGGCGATCACCGAGGCCGTCACCTTCGGCTTCGCCCAGCCCGCCGACACGATGCTGATCCCCAGCGTGCTCGACTTCAACCCGAAGGTCGACCGCACGATCTACGGCGAGAACGTGAAGGAAGCGGAGAAGCTGCTCGACGAGGCCGGCTGGAAGAAGGGTCCCGACGGCTTCCGCTACAAGGACGGCAAGAAGCTGGCGCCGCTGGTCTACGGCATCTCCGGCCAGTTCAAGGAGGTCGCAGAGGCGGTCCAGGGCGACCTGCGCAAGGTCGGCATCGACCTGCAGATCCAGCTATTCGATTCGACCGTCGCCTGGGGCAAGCTCGCCACCCAGGAGTTCGACGCCTTCGGCATGAGCTTCCCCTACGTCTCGGCAGGTGACGCGCTCAACCTGTACTTCCGCTCTGCCAACACGCCGACGCCCAACCGGATGAACTGGAAGGACAAGGAAACCGACGAGCTGCTCGACAAGGGCATGACCGCCACCGACGAGGCGACACGCACGGCGGCCTACGCCGCCGTCCAGGAAAAGGTGACAAATGCGGCGGTCTGGATCCCGCTCTACCATGAGCCGCTGTTCGTCGTGAGCGGCGCCAAGCTGAAGCCGATCAAGGCACACGGCAATTACGGCTGCGGGCTCTACAAGGGGCTGGGAATCGCGTTCAAGTAGTCGAATATTCCTCTCCCCCGATAGGGGGAGAGGAGGAAGAGACTTTGGAGGAAATGGAATGAAAACCACCAAGATCGCCGGCCTCGACCACATCGTGGCGTGGGACGAATCGGAGCAGCGTCACGTCTATCTCGACGGCGGCGACCTGGTGTTCAAGGGTAACGAAATCGTCCATGTCGGACCGGGCTTCACGGGCGAGGTCGACGCGACGATCGAGGGCCGCGGATTCATGGCCATCCCGGGCCTGATCAACGTGCACAGCCACCCCTTCTCCGAGCCCGCCAACAAGGGCCTGACCGAGGAGTATGGCAGCGACAAGCTGGGGCAAAGCTCGCTCTACGAATACCTGACGGTGTTCGGCCTCAATCCCGAGGATGCCGGCCCGTCGACGCAGGTCGCGCTTTCTGAGCTGCTGAAGAGCGGCGTCACCACCATCACGGACCTCTCGATGGCCCGCGACAGCTGGGTCGACGATCTCGCCAGGACCGGCATGCGCGCCGTGCTCTGCCCGATGATGCGCCAGGGCGTGTGGTTCACCAAGAACGGCCACGTCGTCGACTACGCCTGGGACGAGAAGGCCGGCGAGAAAGCCTTCGAGGCGTCGATGAAGACGATCGATGCAGCGCTCAAGCATCCGAGCGGCCGGCTGGGCGGCATGGTCGGACCAGCGCAGATCGACACCTGCCGCGAAGGCTTCTTCAAGGAGGCGCTTCAGGAGGCAAAAAAGCGCGGCCTGCCGATGCAGACCCATGCCTGCCAGGCCGTCGTGGAGTTCCACGAAATGGTGCGGCGCCACGGCAAGACGCCGATCGAATGGCTCGACGCGATCGGTGTGCTCGGCCCCGACCTGGTGATCGGCCACGGCATCTTTCTCAACGACCATCCGCAGATCCACTATCCGCACAGCAACGACTTCGAGCTGCTGCGCGATTCGGGCGCCATGGTGGCGCACTGCCCCACCGTGTTCGCCCGCCGCGGCATGGTGATGAACTCGATCGGCCGCTACATGAACGCCGGCATCACCGTCGGCATCGGCACCGACACCTTCCCGCACAACATGCTCGATGAGATCCGGCTGGTCTGTTACCTCGCCCGTGTCTTCACCATGAACTACAAGATGGGCACGACGCGCCACGCCTTCGAGGCGGCGACGATCGGCGGTGCCAAGATCCTGCGTCGCCCCGATCTCGGCCGGCTGGCGCCGGGTGCCAAAGCCGACTTCTCGCTGGTCGACATGGACCATCCCTACATGCAGCCGAGCCACGAGCCGGTGCGCAGCCTGATCTACTCGGCCGGCGACCGCGCCATCCGCCACGTCTATGTCGATGGCCAGCAGGTGGTGAAGGACGGCAAGGTGCTCACGGTCGATGTCGAAGCCGCGACCGCGGGACTGGTCGAGGCGCAGCGCAAGCGCCTCTCGACCGTCAGCCAGCGCGACTGGGCCGGCCGCACCGCCGACCAGCTCGCCCCACCGGTCTACGGCACCAAGGAGCGCCTGCCGCAAAGCCGGCCGGTGACGTGATCCGGCTCTAGCTGGCGGCGCGCCACTGGCGTGGCGCGCCTTCAGCAACTATGCCGTCGGAATGCCCGCCGTCGTCGAATATTCGAAGTGCAGCGGCGTCTCGGGGTGGATCAGCGCATATGCCGAGCGTGCGGCGATGGCGGCCTCGGCGAAGCCGGTGAGGATGAGCTTGAGCTTGCCGGGATAGTGCACCACATCGCCGACGGCGAAGATGCCGGGCTGGCTGGTCGCCGCCGTCGCAGGATCGGTGACGATCTGACTGCGCTCGAGTGCCAGGCTCCAGTCGGCGATCGGCCCGAGCGACATCGAGAGCCCGAAGAACGGCAGCAGCACGTCGGCTGCGATCTTCTTCGGCGCGCCGTCGAGCGTGGCGACGGTGATCGAGGTGAGCTGCCCATTCGCGCCATCGAGACCGGCGAGCTGATAGGGAACGACCATGTCGATCTTGCCGGCCTTGGCCAGCGCCTTCAGCCTGCCCTCGCTGTCGGGCGCGGCGCGGAATCTGTCGCGGCGATGGACCACGGACACGCGGGCTGCGACCTCGGCCAGCGAAAGTGCCCAATCGACGGCACTGTCGCCGCCGCCGGCTATGACCACGCGCTTGCCCCGGAAGGCCTCGCGCTGGGTGACGTAATAGAAGACGCTCTTGCCTTCGAACGATTCGATTCCTTCGAGCGGCGGCCGGTTGGGCCCGAAGGCGCCGACGCCGGCCGCGACGATCACCGCCCTCGCCTGCAGCACCGTGCCCTTCGAGGTGGTGAGCCGCCAGAAGCCACCGCTCGCCTTCGCCAGCCCCTGCACCTGCTCGCCGAGATGATAGACCGGGCGGAACGGCGCCGCCTGGGCCTTGAGACGCACGATCAGTTCGGCGGCGTCGACCTTCGGGAAGCCCGGGATGTCGTAGATCGGCTTTTCGGGATAGAGCGCGGTGCACTGCCCACCGGCATCGTCGAGCACGTCGACGACGTGGCAGCCGAGCCGCACCATGCCGCATTCGAAGACGGTGAACAGGCCGACCGGACCCGCTCCCACGATCACAACGTCGGTCTGGCGGGTGTGTCCATGTGCGTCAGCCATGGCTCCCAAGGTGGCGAAGAAAGCCTCCAAAATAAAGGCCCCCGATCTCCGCACGTGGGCGAAGTCCGGGGGCCGAATATTGGTAGCTGGGGGCGGACTTGAACCGCCGACCCCGGCATTATGAGTGCCGTGCTCTAACCAGCTGAGCTACCCAGCCATGGGTGGGGGCTTTTATGCGGGCGGCACGCGGGCTGTCAATCAGCTCACTTTTCCTTCATCGACCGCTCGTCCCACAGGCGCACGAGATAACCGTCGGGATCGCTGAGCTCTGGCCCATAGCCCCAGAAATTCTTTCCGGGTTCGTGCGCGAAGGCCACGCCGCGTGCCGTCCACTGCGCGTGGGCCGCGTCGACGTCGTCGACCTGGAACCACAATGCGATGCCGTTCGGCGTCACATCCGGTCTCTCCTGCAGGAAAATGGCGAAGCCTTCGCCGTCGTTCAGCGCCACCGTGCGGCTGTCCGGGACCTCGAACTCGACCTTGAGTCCGAGCGCGTCGACATACCAGTCGCGCGAGCGTTCGAGGTTGCTGACTGGAAGGTTGAGATGATCAAACTTCATCATCGCTCGCCTCCCAGTGGAAACTAGAAACGGCGGATGAAACCGCCTCCCAGGACGCGGCTGCCGCCCGCGGCATCGTACATCACACAGGCCTGGCCCGGCGAGACGCCGACCTCGGGTTCGGCGAAGCGAACGACTACGGAGTGGCCGGCGCGCTCGACCTCGGCGGGCCGCAGCGCCTGACTGGAGCGCACCCTCACCTGCACCGGCAGCGCGCCGTCAAAGGCCGGCCCGATCCAGTTCACGTCATGGAGCGCGATTTCGCTCCTGCCGAGCGCGCTCTTCGGGCCGACGACGACGCGACGCGCCTCGGGCTCCAGCCGCACGACATAGAGCGGATCGTTGTCGGTGCCGGCGCGTTCGCCCAATGCCAGGCCACGGCGCTGGCCGACCGTGAAGCGCACGATGCCGTCGTGCCGGCCCACCACGGCGCCGGTCAGATCGACGATGTCGCCCGGGTCGTTCGCCTCCGGCCTGAGCTTGCGCACCACCGACGCGTAGTCGCCGTTGGGCACGAAGCAGATGTCCTGGCTGTCGGGCTTGTCGGCGACCGTCAGGCCGAAGCGCTCGGCGAGCGCGCGAGTCTCGGTCTTGGGCATGTGGCCGAGCGGGAAGCGCAGGAAGTCGAGCTGGTCTTGCGTCGTGCCGAACAGGAAGTAGCTCTGGTCGCGCGCCGGATCGGCCGCGCGATGCAGCTCCGGCCCGGTCTCGCCCCTCAGGCGCTGCACGTAGTGACCGGTGGCCAGCGCGTCGGCTCCCAGCTCGCGCGCGGTACGGAGCAGATCGCGGAACTTCACCGTGCGATTGCAGGCGATGCAGGGGACCGGCGTCTCGCCGTGCAGGTAGCTGTCGGCGAAGCTCTCCATCACCTCGCTGCGGAAGCGGCTTTCGTAGTCGAGCACGTAGTGCGGCATGCCGAGTCGCTCGGCCACCTCACGCGCGTCCTGGATGTCCTGGCCGGCGCAGCAGGCGCCCGCCTTGCCGACCGCCGCGCCATGGTCATAAAGCTGCAGAGTGACGCCCACGACGTCGTAGCCCTGCTCCTTCAGCAGCGCCGCCGTGACCGACGAATCGACGCCGCCCGACATGGCGACCACCACACGGGTGTCGCCCGGTGCCTTGTCGATATCGAGGGAATTGCGGCTCATGGCGGGGCCTATATAGGCTGCGTGACTTGGGTGCGCCACTCGCACGCCCCCTCCCCCTTTCTGATGGAAAGTGTCGACGTCCCACGCCGATAGAGGGGCTATAGGCCCAAATTAAAGCGACTCCTGAGACCTCCGTCGCGGACTACGTGACACCTCCGCATCGGATGGGGAGGGGGCTAACGAGCTAGTCGCGCCTGTAACCCGTGTCGCGCACGGCGCGGGCGACGCCTCTGTCGTTGTAGGTAATGACGACGCGGTCGCCCATCTGCACGTCGCCGTCGTCGGGCTGGGCGATGTTGACCGTAGAGCCATCATCCTTGCGCACCGTGACCTCTATGCCACGGCGGGTCGCATTCTGGTCGATCGCCGTGCCGGCAATGGCGCCGCCGACCGCGCCCAGAACGCCGCCCAGGATGGCGCTGCCCGCCGTGCCGCCGATCGCGGCACCGGCGATGGCGCCGCCCGCCGCGCCTACTCCGCCGCCGACCACCGTTCCGTCATTTACGCCCGAGCCGCCACCGCGCAGTGGTACTTCGCGGATCGCAACCACGCGCCCGGTTTCGCCGCGATAGCCGCCTTGCGTAGACTGCACCACGCCCGGCTGCAGGCCGTCGTTGCACGCGCCAAGTGTGGCAACAAGCGCCAGCGGCGCCAGCAGGGCGAGAATCCATCGACCGAACATCGTCATTCTCCTGGTGGGCGTTGCCAACAACGCTCCCAGTTTATGCTTTTGATCCCGGCGCCTGAAGCCGCGCTCGCTAGTTCAAATCGCCGTAGCGCGGATCGTCCTGAGGCTGCGGGCTGTATGGCGACTGACCATAGTTCTGCGCCGGTGCGCTGGAGCCTGAACCAGATCCGTAGTTCTGCGGGTAGTTGCCGGGCGATCGGCCGGAGCCATAGCTCTGTTGCCCATAGCCCTGCGGTACATTTCCCTGTGGTCCCTGCGAAGAGTAGCGCGACTGGCGATAATCGGCCGGCGGATTGTTGTAGTCCTGCGGCGGCGCGCCGCCTTGGATGTTGGGGTCATAGGTGCGCGCATTGTTTCGCACCACCTTGGCAACCCCGCTCCTGCTCTGGACGACCTGCACCCGATCGCCGAGCTGGATGTCGCCGTCGTCGTGCTGGGCGATGCGAACGGTCTGCCCGTCGTCCTTTTGCACCGTGACCTCAATGCCACGACCGCCGCTCGTGGCGCCGCCCTGGGTATCGATGATCGTGCCGAGGATGGCGCCGCCCACCGCTCCCAGGATGCCGCCGACCACGCCGCCGACGACGCTTCTGGACGTGGCGGCGCCGATCGCGGCGCCGCTGCCGGCGCCGAGGATGCCACCGAGCAATGGCCCGCGGCCCGAACCACCGCCGCCGCTCGCGCCGGCCAGCTCGACCTCGTTGATCGCGACGACGCGCCCGGCATCACCGGAAGCGGCGCTGCCGTAGGTGCCCGAGGCCGCCGTCTTGCCCGACGAGGTGCTGACGAGGCCGGGCTGCACGCCATTGCTGGCGCAGGCGCCCAGCGTGGCCGTCAGCGCCAGCGCAACCAGCATGCTCAAGAGCCATCTGCCGAACATTGTCCAATCCCCTCGGCTGCAGAGTGGATCGCTGGAATGGCCTCAGTCTAGTTCAAACTGCCGTAGCGCGGATCA
>CAZHQA010000174.1:0-11398 GCA_964533955.1 uncultured Reyranella sp.
ATCTGCGCCACGCCCGGCCTCGACGCCGTCTACATCGGGCCGGCCGACCTGTCGTTCGCCCTCGGGCTGGCGCCACGCGGCGACAACCCCGATCCGCTCCACATGGCTACCTGCGACAAGATCCTGGCCGCCGCCCACAAGGCCGGCATCAAGTGCGTCATGCACTGCGCCAGCGCGGCGTTCGCTGCCGGCGCCGTCAAGCGCGGCTTCGACATGGTGATGCTGACGGGCGACCTTGCCTGCATGGTCGCCGGCGCGCGGGCGCAGCTCGACGAGCTCAAGGCAAAGACGGCCTGAAGCGAGCGCTATCCGTTCAGGGCACCACTCGGATCAGGCATCAGGTCTTCGGGACCGCAGAGTCCTAGCCCGCTCGCGAGCGGGCCTGGAGCCCAGCGTCCCGATGAGCGTCGAGAGATCGTGCCACTGCAGTGGCGCGCGCGCAGCAAGTCGCCGTACGATGGCTGCATGATCTCTCGCAGGAACGCTCTTTCTGGCTTGGCGGCGTCGGCGTTGACGGGATGCGGTGCGGGCCAGCCGTCACCGTCGTCCTATCAGTATCCCAAGGCGCCGCCGCCGCCGGATCGCGCGTCGCAGGGATTGGACGCGGTGATCGACATCAGCCGGAGCGTGAGCGTCTCCGACTTCCGGCGGGTGCGCCAGAGCAACATCCTCGGCGTCATCCATAAAGCGACCGAAGGCAGCGACTATGTCGATACGGCATGCGCCGCCAGGCGCCCGCAGGCCGAGGCGGCGGGATTGCTGTGGGGTGCCTATCATTTCGGCACCCGGCAAACACCGGGCGCCCGGCAAGCGGCATTCTTTCTTTCGGTGGCGCGGCCCGGCCCCCGGACCCTGCTCGCCCTTGACCTCGAGGCCAACGAAAACAATCCGTCGAACTCCATGACGGTCGACCAGGCCGAGGCATTCGTGCAGGCGGTGGCCGAGGCGACGGGCCGGTTGCCGGTCGTCTACGTCCATCCAACCTGGGCCAATGGCGATCCGTTGCCCGTGTCGGGTCTCAGCCTCGGCGCACGGATCACGCCGCAGTCGATCCTCGCGCGCTGCGGCTTGTGGGTCGCCGACTATCACGACTCGCCCGAGATTCCGCTCGCCTGGGAGGCGACGGGCTGGCGGCTCTGGCAGTACGCCGGCGACGAGACGGCAAACCGTCCCGCCTACGGTCAGACGAGCATCGTGCAGGGCGTCAGCCACTGCGATCGCAACCTGTTCAACGGTGACGCGACCGCGCTCCAAAAATTCTGGACCGCGACCTCCTGAACCGGTGACGGCGCGGCGACAAGCCGTCGCCGCCGCGGGTCACGCCAGTCAGGTTTCGCCTCTCCTCGAAGACGACGAACTGTGAGCGCCGGCTCCCTCCGGCGCGCCACAGCATGATCACAGCCGATCGGGCCCGGCCTCCCGCGCGGAGGGCGCATAGTTTGGCCTCAAGCGCACGTGGGCTGCAGCCTTGGACTCTGGGGAGAGCGATGTGAGTGATACCTGGATCGGCGGTACCGGCGATTGGGATACACCGACGAATTGGTCGGCGAATGCCAAGCCTGGCGCGCTGGATGGCGCGGTGTTCAACACTACGGCCCACGCGACGCTGACCAACGTCGAGTTCGAGAACATCGCGAGCCTGTTGCTCTCCGCCGCGACGGCAGCCGTCGACATCGAGGGCACGCTGACGATCGGCGGTGCGCACCTCAACGGGGTACCCAACAGCATCGACGTGACGGCCGGTTCGCTGACGGTCGACGGCGGCGGCCTGATCGCGGGCCAGTTCGTGACCGAGGCCTCCGGCACGGTCCATATCACTCACGGCGGCACCTACCAGTGGAACGGCAGCGGCGCGACGCAGACTGTCGACCTCGGCAAGAGCGCCAACGACACGTTCCAGTTCTCGACCCAGTTCGGCGGCCAGATCTCGAACTTCTATGCCGGCGACCTGATCTCCTACAGCGGTGCGGTCAATTCGGTCGTGATTGGCACCAACACGGTGACGTTCAACGCGGCGAACGGCCAGTCCTACGTCCTCGACTTCACGGGCGGCCCCTACAACTCGAACAATCTGTTCGCCTTCGGCAATCTCCTCGAAACAACCCTGCTGCCGGCCGTCACGATCAACAGCAGTCTGCCTGCGGGCTACACGCTGCAGGACGGGGTCCAGCAGCTGACCATTGGCAGTGCCGTCGTGATCGGCGGCACCGGCGTGAATACGGCGCCCGATCATCCGGTCGATATCCTCAACTTCGGTTCCGTCACCGGCAGTCCTGCCGGGATGACCCTGGCAGGCGGCGGCTCGGTCACCAACGGCGGCAAGAACAACCCGGCGGCATCGATCTCCGGAAACAAGGCCATCGTCTTCCAGGCCGTCGGAACGGTCACCAATTTCGGCACGCTCACCGGCACCGGCGGCACGGCCATTCAGTTCGTCGACGGTCAGCCCAACAGGCTGATCGAGCAGGGTACGGGCATCGTCAATGGTTCTGTCTCGGGCGGTGGCGGAACGCTCGAGCTCGGGGCGCAAGGCGGTGTCGGCACGCTCGGCGGTCTCGGTACCGGCTTCAAGAATTTCAACGTCGTACAGGTGGATGCCGGCGCGAAATGGAGCCTGTCGGGCACGCCCTCGATCGCGGCGACGGCTGTACTGAACAATTCGGGCATGCTCAGCCTGCCGGGAGCCCTCAGCAACAAGGGCCAGGTCAACAACCTTGCCGGCGCGACTCTCGACATCGCCGGCGACTTCGGCCTCGGCGCCACCGGCGCGTTCAGCAACGCGGGCCTGCTCGAGAAGATCTCCGGCGCCGGCACCAGCCTCATCCGGACAGGGGCGAGCCCGCTCGCCATAGGCGGCACGACCAATATCCAGATCGGCACGCTCGAGCTCATGGGTTCGACGGTCAGTATTACCGGAAACGTGAAGGGTGCCGGCATGCTCGAACTGGGGACGGGCACGACCACCGTCGGCGGTGCGGCCGCCCTCGGCATGGCGGGGCTGTCGCTGGTCGGTACGGGGGCCGATCTGGTGATAGACAAGAATCTCACCTACGCCGGGGCCTTCTCGGCGGGCACGAGCACGGAGTTGAGCATTTCGTCCGGCAATACGCTGAAGCTGACCGGACCGGCGGCTTTTACTAACGCTACGGTCGACGGTGCCGGCGTGCTGACGACTTCGGGAACGACGACATTCAACCAGCTGACGTTGGGGGGGACGGCACAATGGCTCAACGCCGGCATCCTGAACCAGACCGGCGGTTCCCTGGTGATAGGTGATGCCGGCGGGAACGTCGCGACTTTCGACAATCAGACGGCCGGCGCCTTCAGCCTCATCGGCAACATCGTCAAGGGAACCGGCGCGTCGATCTTCAGGAACCACGGGCTCCTGACCAAGACGTCCAACGGCACCAGCGCGATCGGCATCGCCATCACGAACGTGGGAACCATCGAGACGGCCAACGGCGTGCTCGATCTTCAGCAGGACGTGCAGGGCAACGGCGGGATCCTGCGGATCGATGCGGGCAAGGCCCTGCAGGCCGATGGCGCCGTGACCGGGCAGACGGTCGACTTTGGCGGCGGGCACGACCGGCTGATCCTGACCGATGCCCTGGAGTTCGCCGGCAAGTTGCAGGATTTCGGCGCCGCGGACCGGATCGACCTTCGCGAGTTCGATCCGGCGACGACGACGCTCGCCTTCGCCGAGAATGGCGCCATGACGTCCGGCAAGCTGACGGTCACCGACGGGGCCTTGCAGGTGAAGATCACTTTGATGGGGCAATTTGCGGCGTCGGGTTTCCAGGCCGCGTCGGACGGCGCCCCCGGCGGCACGTTCGTGACCTACACGCCGCCGCCCGCAATGGCGCTCACAGTCCCCCACGGCGGGTAAACCGGCATCACCGGCGATTCGACGGCCCGCGCGGCGGTGCAGGGGCTGTTCGGGTGCCGCTGGGCTGACTAGAGTTGCTTCAGCCCGAGGGGAACGACCATGAAAACACACGTGCGTTGCGGCACCCTGTTCAGCGCCTGCGACCAGGAGGCGAAGCCCGCTCAGACCCTGGTGTACGATGCGCGCGGCATCCTGGAGTTCGTCGGTCCGACGGAACAGGCGCCCACGACGGCGGCCGGCGATCAGGTGGTGGACCATTCCCGGCAATTCGTCATGCCGGGGCTGATCGATGTCCATGTCCATCTCGCCTACGGCAATGCCAAGAGCGAAGAGGATATCGACCTTTACAGTCCACTCGAGTTCCGTGCGCTGCGCGGACTGTTCTTCGCCCAGAAGCTGCTGGCGGCCGGCTACACCGCGCTCTGCTCGCCAGGTGATGCCGGCCAGGTCAGCCTGTCGATTCGCAACGCGATCCGCGCCGGCCTGTTCGACGGGCCGCGCGTCAGCGCCGCCGGACCCTACATCACGTCGCGCCAGAGCCTGACCGATTGGTACCCGAGCTGGATCGGCGCGCCGTCGACTTCGATCGGCCGCCTGGTGGCCAGTCGAGACGAAGCCATCGAGGAGATTCGCGTCCAGGCCAAGAACGGCGTCGACTGCGTCAAGATCGCGCTCGACGGCATCCAGCGCCGTCCCGACGGTTCCCTGATCGCGGCGTTTACGTCGGATGAGACCGACATCATGGTGCGCGAGATCCAGCGCCTCGGCCTCAAGGCGGTGGTCCACGCGATCGGCCGAGAGGCCGTGCTCTACGCAGCGCGCGCCGGCGTCGACCTGATCTTCCATGCCTTCGACCTCGACGACGAGTGCATCGACGCGGTCCTTAAGGGCGGCTCGGCGATCGCGCCGACGCTCACCTTCCAGCGCAACATCATCGACTTCACCCAGGCGCAGGACCCGGCGACGGCCAAGGGCCGCGTCGACCATGTGCGGCGCCAGTATGAGCGTGCCTGCCGCAGCCTCGCCAAGGCCCACAAGGCCGGCATCCCGATGATGGCCGGCACCGATTCGGGCTTTGCCGTCACGCCGTATGGCGAATGGCATGCGCGCGAGCTCGAGATCCTGGTAAACGATGTCGGCTTGACCCCGGCCGAGGCGCTGTGCGCGGCGACCCGGACCAACGCCCGCTTTCTCGCCGATAGCGAGCGGGTCGGCAGGCTCGAGCCCGGCCGCTGCGCCGACTTCATCGCGCTCGACGGCTCGCCTCTCGAGAACATATCGCTCCTGCTCGACAAGCGCCGCATCCTGGCGGTGTATCTCGGTGGCAAGCGCATGGCGCTGCCCGAGCGCGACTACGACCCGCGCCAGGTGACCGACGCGGCGTTGGTGAATTGGACCGATGTCTACACCCAGGCGCGGGTGGCCGAGCTGCGCCGCGACAAGCCGCTCGCCCGGGCAGCGGAGTAGCCTGAACCCTTGCTAGCGAAGCCGCCTGGCAAGCACGTCGGGCAACGAGCCCTGGGTCGCCCGGACCCGGGCTGCCAGCAGCAGGGCAATGCTGATCAGGTTGCCGATGTCGCCGCGCAGGGCCAGTTCGACGGCGGTTGCGAACGGCAGGCGTCGCAGTGACAGACTCTCCTCGGGTTCCGGCTCCGGTTCGCCTTGTTCCAGGTCCCAGGCGACGTAGCCGAAGCCGCGCGAGTCCAATGTCCCGGGGGACACATCGCCGCCGATCAGCTGGAGCCATTGGCCGGCGCGATAGCCGCATTCCTCCTTCAGCTCCCGGCGCGCCGCGTCGAGCGGGTCGATGCCCAGGGGAGCGCCGCCTGCCGGCAATTCCCACGTGTAGCGCCCGACGACATATCGATACTGGCCGACCAGGGTCACCAGCCCATCCCGATCCACGGGCAGCACGCAGACTCCGGCCTGCTTCATCCTGATGCTGTGGTAAGGCCGCGTCGGCCGCCCGGTGTGGCTCACCAGATCCTGCCGAACGTCGAAGTAGGAGCAGGAAAACGCGATTTCCTCCTGGAGGACATTCCAGGGATTGGCGTGATCGGTCATTCAATTCCTCGGATCAGGATTCCAGCTTGTCTTTATCAAGTCTGGGCCGCCACTCTGCAGGCGCCGATGTAGGCAATGACGATCGGAGGCAAGCCCATGGCCGAGCAGCAGACGCGATTCGACGCAGCGGGATTTCCCAAGATCACCAAGCAGGCGCTGGAATACTATCAAAAGGGCGCATCCGACGAAGAAAAGAAGATCGTTGCCACGGCGATCCGCAAGGCGGCGAAGACCATCAAGAAAAGCCTGCGCGGCGGCGAAGGGGAAAAGCAACCCAAGCAGAAGAAGGGGCGGCTTGGACTGCCAACCCCGGAGCAGCTTGCAGCAGGCCTGTACAAGGTCCTGGCGCAGAACGAAGGCGCGAAGGTGAGCGGCGATCCCCAGAACGGGGAGCACACACAGATACGCGGTCAGTTCGATCTCACCGAGGTGGCTCGCAAGCTATTGTCCTTCTCGGTGTGACACCAGCGTCCGTCGGTCTGTGGGCGCTACCCGTGAGGCCGGTTCAGTCGGCGGGCTGAAGGAGGGTGCAGGCCTGGGCGACCGTGGTGAGGGGCTGGTCGAGCGGCCGGGCGTTCACCGCTCGTAGCACCGCCGGGAAAGAGCGATCCTGCTGCAACAGTGCTTCGCCCATGGCGGCGATGGCATCGAGCTGGTTGCCCGGCAGGGACCAACTGGTCGTTATGCTGTGATAGGCCCTGCGGCATCCCGGATCGTCGATGGCGTCGAAGTCGATGGTGATGAACTCGGTGTTCCGCGCGACCGTCCGGAAATTCGCGGCCTGCCGCAGCAGGACGTCGCGCATCGGGCGGCCCGGTCTGTCGGCTTTGCGTTCGATGCCGTCGGCGATGCCGCGAAAGCCGTTCGTCAGCAGCGAGCGGATCCGCTCGGACGTGCCGAACGTGGCCCGGTCGATTGACGAGCCGATCGACGCCGACAGCATCGACAACGCGCCCGGCGTGGCCTGGCTCTGGTCGAGATCGGAAGGCGCAAACGAACGCGCATTGATCATGATGAAGACGATCTTCCTGATTTTTCCATCCTCGATGTTCGCCTTGAAGTTCGGCGAGACGTCGTCGCCAGTGAGCAGGCGATAGGGCTCGCTGACCCCGAGATTGTCGGCGATTCCACCGTCGAGCAGATGGACGTACTTCTTGTCGCCGTCGGCGTAGGCCGCAGCGGTCCGCTGCCAGGTCACCCGCGCCGGATCGAAATACCAATCCCCCGGTCGGACGGCCCTGAGCCAGGTCGGCTTGCCGATGCTCTTGCAGGGGCGATAGTTCTTGAGCGTGATCGGCGACAGGGCGACGGGGAATGCCGCCGATGCGGCAACCGCCGTCGACATCTTCATCGTCGTGAGGTCGCTGCACAGCAGGTCCATGGTGTATTGCGTGAAGGGAAACGGCGTTCCCTCGACCATGTCCGCGGCGTTGAGGATCAGGTAGGGGCGCCGCTTCCGCTCGACGAGCTTCTGGAACGTCACGTCGTGGAAAAGCTGGCGGTCGAGATAGTCGACCAGCAGGTCGATGCGCTCCTTCGACGGTGTCGCCAGCTGGGCGAGGCCGACCGGATTGAGGCCGCGGAAAATCATCGCCGACATGCCGTTCTGGCGGACGAAGTCGCTGTCCAGGGTCGCGAGGCCGGCAGGACCATAAAGGGCGAAGTAGCCTGCGGTGACGCTGCCGCCCGACACCGAGGAGAGGATGTCGATCTCGTCCGCGAGGCTCTTGCCCGAGGCGAGCCTGATCTTGTCCATGGCGCGCAGCACCGACATGGTGAGCGCCGTCGCGCGCGTGCCCCCGCCGGAGGCCGTGACGATCACCAGCGTGTCCTGCAGCTCGCCCGGCGGCAGGTCCTTCCATTGGTAGGTCGGCCGGTGGGCTTCGGTGATCGCCTCGTTGCGGATGGGGTAGGCGCAGGCCGCCAGGGCCCACAGCATCGACAGGACGAGGAACCACGCCGGCGGTCGTGTCACAGGGGACATCGATGCGGACCCCTCAGCTGTCCTGTGGCTTCGGCGGAACGACCGGCAAGAGGCTAATCGTCTCGCTCTCCCAGTCGGCGACGCCGTCGACCGATCCCTCGTAGTCGACGAGTTCCGATCCCGGCGTCAGCGTCTGGAAGATGTGCGAACCGGGGTTCAGGGTGATGACCGTCGGCGACGGACCACGCGGCTCGTCGTACACGCCGTTGACGTAGATTTCGCGATTCCTGGGTTCGATGATGGTGATGAAGATCATGTTCCCCCGCTCCTCACAGCCTTGGAACTATAGCCGGGAAATCGCCGGTCGTAGCGTGGAACTCGCCGGCAGCCGCACCGACCGGGCTTCACGGGTTGCCGAGATATGCGTAGACGGGCTTTGACTCCCGCAACCGATCGTTGCGACCCTTTTTCGAACGCGTTGGGGGCGCGCAGGGTCGGAAAGGGCCTCATCGGCGACGTTGGAGCATTTGGCTTCGGCGGCGAGGCCCGAGGAGTGGGGGAGACCATGGCCAAGGCCAAAGGCATTACTGCGGCCGTGCTTGCGGCTGCCGCTCTGATGGTGTCCGCGTGCGGGCTGCAGAAGAGCGACGTGGATTTGCTGGTCCAAGGACCCAGTCAGCAATTCGATCCTGCCGCACTTGGCAAGTATGCCACCGACCAGAATGCGGTGCTGAAAGCGATCAGCCAGAACGCCGGCTTCGGCGCGAGCGAGCCGAATGGGCCGGATCAGTGGAAGGCCTTCGTCGTCGCCGGCTTCGAGTATGCCGATTCGCAATGCGAGGATTACATGGAGGCGCTGCGGCGCCTGGAGATTGCCCGCAAGCGCAGTACCCAGCAGCTCGGGCTGTTCGGCGGTGCCACCGCGGGCATCCTCGGCATCGCCGGCGCGGCCGGCGCCGCGATCGCCATTACCGCGGTGGCGTTCGGGCTTGCCACGGCGACCATCGACAACGTGGCCAACAGCCTGCTTTACGAATTGAAACCCGCCGAAGTGCGCGACCTCGTGAGGCGAACACGCATCGCCTACGAGCAGGAACTCAAGGCGGACAACTGGGCCGACCGGCCAAGCTCGTTCCGCACGATCCGCGGCTACGTCGCGCTCTGCCTGCCAACCGTCATCGAAGCCAATGTGACGGCGGCCATCCGCGTGGCAAGGCCGCAGGGCACGACGACGACCAGCGGGCTGCGCAGCGCTCCGCCGATGATCGACATGGCGCCAGCCGCACCGTCGACGATCACGATCGTGCGCCCGAGCGATCCCGTTCGCCCGACGCCGGCGGCGGCGGCCGTCGACCTCGCCGGTGGCCGCTTGGGCGATGAAGTCGTGCTGACCAGGAAGGACGCCGTCGATATCCAGAAGGCCCTCTGCCTGCCCGCGGACAAGCTCACCGGCAACATGGACGACGAGACTCGGAACGCGATCCGGTCGTATCGCGCATTTACACGGCAGCTGGACAACGGCGGCCTGACGTCCGGAGAAATCGGCAAACTGATGACCGCTGGAGCCTGCGACGGAACGCGCGGCTACCAGACCGCGTACGAACGCTTCGCCTACCAAACACCGGCAAGCATTTCCGATTTCCAGAGGAAGCTTTCGGTAAGCGCAACCGGAATTTTCGATGCTCAGACACGCGACGCTATCAAGCAGCGCCAGCAAGCAAGGAACATGACGGCGGACGGCAAGCTGAACGGAGACATATTCGCGCAGTAATCGTGCCAACCGACGAGGCCGACCATGATGTTCAAGATCACAGGATTGTCCGAACCGTTGCGAGCCGAGCCCAGGCCGGACGCCGACATTAAGGGGAACGCCATCGGCAGCGACGTCCTGCAGAAGATCGCCGATGCAGCCGTCGCCGGCTGGGCGGAGATGCGGATCGCTACTCCCGGCGTCAACCCCATCCAGGGTTTCATGCTGGCGGAGCACCTGGTCGAGGCCGAGTCGAGCGCGCCGCCGGTCGAGATCGACGAGACCCTCTTCTTCAAGGCCGTGACCAGCGCAGCGCGCACCTTCGAAACCAGCCGAGACTACCTCTATGCCCTCGCTTTCATTGAGAGTGGGTTGCGCAACATCAAGAGTGGGTCGTCCGACGCTTTCGGGCCGTTCCAGTTCCTGCCGACGACCTGGAACGGCATGGTGGCGAAATTCGGGGACCGAACGAGAATCAGCGAAGCAGACATCGTGCTGCCCGGCGCGCAGGCGACCTTTGGCGCCATCTATGCCAAGGAGGCGACGGACGCCATCGCCACGGCGATCAAGCGAACGCCGGTCAACAGCGAGCTTTACCTGGCACACCTGCTCGGACCGGCGGCGGCCATCTCTGTACTGTCCGCCGAGGTAAACCAGCCGATCGATGTCGCGCTCCGGGTCTTCTACAGCGGGACGCCAGCAGGCGCGGGCTTTGTCGACAAGATCTTGTCGGCCAACGCCTCGCTGCTGAAGAATGGTGCGGTCGTCCGGACCACGACCCAGGTGCTCGAGGAGGTTGGCAAGCGCCTCGAGGCCGGCTTCCAGAAGGCCGCGTCCATGGCGGGGCAGCTCGGACCACCGGTGACGGACGTGCCGGGCGGCCAGGCGAATCCACCATGGCTCGCGACGGCAGAAGCTGAGTTTGCCAAGCACATCCACGAGACCGGCAACAACCCGGAGATCCTCAAGTATTTCCTGGCCACCAGCCTCGGCGCCCAGACCAGCGATCAGGTGGCGTGGTGCGCGGCCTTCGTGAGCTGGTGCATGGCGAACTGCGGCAACCAGAAGGCCGAAAAGGCCAACCTGCGGACGGCGTGGGCGCCGAGCTGGCTCAATTGGGGATTCTCCGTTGGCCGGCCGGCGGTGGGCGCCGTCGCCCTGACCGGTCCGCGCGAGGACGGCACGCCGGGCCACATGGGATTCGTGGTCGGCGACAACGGCACCACGATCACCTTGCTCGCTGGAAATCAGGGAGACGCCGTTTCCAAGGATCCCGTCAGCAAGACTGCGGTCGTCGGCTACCGCTGGCTGGACTGGCAGTAAGGCCAAGGGCTGCCTCCCTTGCCGCGCCAGCGACCACAGCGTCGATGGCACTGGCCGCAGGTTCTCCTGAAGACGATTCCTGAGACCGCGGTGTCGCCGACCAAGATGTAGATCAGGCGTCGACGCAGATATTGTCGCCGAGATCTCCGATTGCCGCCGGCATTGCCACACGGGCAATCGCCGCGCTCAAGCAACTTCACGCGCCACGCAACTTGGCCTGCCGTCGCCTCGATATCGAGGTAACGCCGCGCTATTATCCGCCGACGTCGGGAGAGAGGGCCATGACCGAAGCACCGAGCGAGACGACGGAGAGCAGCGCTCCCAAGGCACCCCCGGCGCCGTCCCGCATGCCAGCGATCGTCGTGGCGGTGGCGGCGGCCGAGGCCAATGCGCGGCTGGCGGAGCAGACCTACGATCGCACCAGGCAACTTGCGACCCGCGACTTCGCCTC
>CAZHQA010000175.1:0-4959 GCA_964533955.1 uncultured Reyranella sp.
GCCTTCGGGCCAGTCGATCAGGTCGACGGCGCGGTACGCCCGCTCGCGCGCTTCCTGCACGGTGGGTGCCATCGCCGTCACGTTCAGCACGCGGCCGCCGTTGGCTACTAGGCGCTTGCCGTCGGCTTTGGTGCCGGCGTGGAAGATCTGCACGCCCTCGACCTTGGCGGCCGCGTCGAGCCCGCGGATCTCGCTGCCCCTGGAGTAGGAATCGGGATAGCCCCGGGTCGCCAGGATGACGGTGAGCGCCGTCTCGTCGGACCAGCGCAAGTCGAAATGCTTCAGTCCGCCGTCGGCGCAAGCCATCAGAGCGGGCACGATGTCGGACTTGAGCCGCATCATCAGCACCTGGCATTCGGGATCGCCGAAGCGGCAGTTGTACTCGACCAGGCGCGGCCGGCCGTCCTTGCCGATCATCAGGCCGGCATAGAGCACGCCCTTGAACGGAGTGCCGGCCTCCTTCATCGCCTTCGCCGTCGGCAGGACGATCTCGCGCATCGCGCGGTCGAAAGTCGCCGGGTCGAGGATGGGAACGGGCGAGTAGGCGCCCATGCCGCCGGTGTTCGGTCCGGTGTCGCCGTCGAAGGCTCGCTTGTGGTCCTGCGCGCCGGCCAGCGGCAGCACGTGCTCGCCATCGCACAGGGCGAACAGGCTGACCTCCTCGCCTTCCATGAACTCCTCGACGACGATCGAAGCGCCCGACGCGCCGAATTTGTTGCCGGAAAGCATGTCGCGCGCCGCCTCGATCGCCTGCCCGACGGTCTCGGCGACGATCACGCCCTTGCCAGCAGCAAGCCCGTCCGCCTTGACGACGATCGGCGCACCCTGCGCCTTGATATAGGCCTCGGCCTTGGCGAAGTCGGTGAACCGTTCATAGGCGGCGGTCGGGATATCGTGACGCTTGCAGAGTTCCTTGGTGAAGGTCTTCGAGCCTTCGAGCTGGGCTGCCTTCTTCGACGGGCCGAACACCTTGAAGCCAGCCTCGCTGAAGCCGTCAGCCATGCCCGCGACCAGCGGCGCGTCCGGTCCGATGACCACGAAATCGACCCTGAGCTTCCGCGCCAGTGCCACCTGACCCGGGATGTCCTCGGCCCCGACATCATGGCATTCGGCGACTTGGGCGATGCCGGCGTTGCCGGGGGCGCAGAACAGCCTCGTGCAGAGCGGCGAGGCCGAAATCGCCCAGCACAGCGCATGTTCGCGACCACCGCCGCCTACCACCAGGATTCGCATCGCGAGGCTTTGACCACAGTTTGCCGAGGTGAGACAAGCCGCTAGGCTGCTTCCAACAATGGATAACCTCGAACCCGCTGCCCCGGTCGGCAACGTCCCGGAATTCTCCGTTTCCGAGCTTTCCTTTGCGCTCAAGCGCCAGCTCGAAGGCGCATTTCCGCGCGTGCGCGTGCGCGGCGAGATCAGCCAGCCGTCCTTCCCGCGCTCGGGCAACTGCTACTTCCGGCTGAAGGACGAGAACGCCGTGCTCGACGGCGTGTGCTGGAAGACCACGCTGCCCAGGCTCGGCATCAAGATCGAGGAAGGCATGGAGGTGATCGCTACCGGCAAGATCACGACCTATGCCGGCTCCTCGCGCTACCAGATCATCATCGACCGCATCGAGCTCGCCGGAGAAGGCGCGCTGCTGAAGCTGCTCGAGGACCGGCGCAGGAAGCTCGCCGCCGAGGGCCTGTTCGCCGCCGAGCGCAAGCGCGCCCTGCCGTTCCTCCCCGAGGTGATCGGCGTGGTGACCTCGCCGTCGGGCGCGGTGATCCGCGACATCCTGCATCGCCTGGCCGACCGCTTCCCGCGCCGCGTGCTGATCTGGCCGGTCGCGGTGCAGGGCGACAGGGCGGCGGGCGAAGTTGCGGCGGCCATCGCCGGGTTCAACAAGCTGCCGGTCGAAGGGCCGGTGCCGCGGCCCGACGTGCTGATCGTGGCGCGCGGCGGCGGCAGCCTGGAGGACCTGTGGGCCTTCAACGAGGAGGTCGTAGTGCGCGCGGCGGCCGCTTCGATCATCCCGCTGATCTCGGCGGTGGGGCACGAGACCGATACCACGCTGATCGATTTCGCCTCCGACCGTCGCGCGCCGACGCCGACCGCGGCGGCCGAGATCGCCGTGCCGGTGCGGGTCGACCTGCTCGCCGAGGTGCTGGACTACGGCAAGCGCACCATCGCCTGCCTCCATCGGAACCTGCGCGAAGCGACGACGGAGCTGGCGGGGCTGGCGCGCGGCCTCGGTGATCCGCGCCGGCTGATCGACGAGCGGCAGCAGCAGCTCGATGTCAGCGGCGAGCGGCTGGGCCTCGCCACCCGCGCGCTGGTCGAGCGGCGTCGCCACGAGCTCGAACGGGCGCGGCTCACGAGCCCGCTTGCGGTGATCAACGCCAAGGAGCAGCTCCTGTCGAGCGAAGGACGGGCGCTCGACGGCGCCATGCGCCATTTCAAGACTGACGCCCTGCAGAAATACGCCCGTGCCTTCGACCGGCTCGATCAGTTCGGCGAGCGGCTGAAGCGGCATTCGGACGAGCTGACGGCGCACGCCCGGCGCCAGGTCGAGCAGCTGGGCAAGCTGCTCGAGAGCTATTCGTTTCACTCTGTGCTGAACCGCGGTTTCGCCTTGGTGCGCGACCAGGACGGCCATCCGGTGCTGTCGGCAGCCGACGTGCAGGCCGGCGACATGATCGGCATCGAGTTCGGCGACGGCGAGGTGCGCGCCAGGGTCACTGACGGCACGACGGGCGCGCGCCCGGCACCGGCGCCGCGCAAGCCCGGGAGCGGCGGCGGCAATCAAGGCTCATTGCTCTAGATGCCAATGAGGTAAGAGTTGTCATCCCCAGCCTAGCGAGGGACCTTTGCTCATCGCTTCAAAGGTCCCTCGGCTGCGCCTCGGGATGACACCAGGACTGGAGGAAACACTGTGAGCGACGCTGCGCCATTGTCAGCCGAGACGATGAAGAATTTCCTGTATTCCAGCACGGCGACCATCTCGATGCAGATGCTGAAGCGCGGGTTCCGCAATTGCGCGATCGGCGGGGTGAAGCCGTTGAACCCCAGGGCGACGCGGCTGGTCGGGCCGGCCTATACGCTGCGCTACATTCCCGGCCGCGAGGATCTCGACAAGCCGCCGATGCCAGCCGATCCGCCGAGCGCCCAGCGCAAGGCGATCGAGGAGACGCCGGCCGGCCACGTGCTGGTGATCGGCACCGAGGGCAACACCCGCTCGGGCACCCTGGGCGACATCCTCGCGCTGCGCCTCAAGGTACGCGGAGTGGCGGGCGTGCTGAGCGACGGCGCGATGCGCGACACGCCGGTGATCGGCAAGTTCGACTGGCCGGTCTATTGCAGCGCGGCCGCTGCGCCGCCCAGCATGGCCAACCTGCATCCGGCCGAGGTTCAGGTGCCGGTCGGCATCTGCGGCGTTCCGGTCTATCCCGGCGACGTGATCGTGGCCGACGAGGACGGTGCCATCGTCGTGCCGCGCCATCTTGCCGACGAGGTAGCGCGTGATTCCTTCGAGCAGGAGCGGCTGGAGAAGTTCGTCGCCATTCGCATCGGCCAGGGCCGCGAGATTCCCGGCGTCTATCCGCCCAACGACCAGACCAAGGCAGACTATGCGGCCTGGGTCAAGGCGGGCGAGCCCGCGGACTGGCCCAAATAATCGAGGACACGATGCGTTTCGCGACTATGGAGTATCAGGGCAAGACCTTCGTCGGCACGGTCGACGGGACAGGAGAGAGCGTGACGCCGGTCTCGGTCGGCGACATCAACGCGGTGTTTCGCGGCGAGCGGTACGAGGCCAAAGGGGCGCCGATCCCGCTCTCATCGGTGAAGCTCAAGGCGCCCATCCCGCTGCCGCTGCGCAACATCATGTGCGTTGGCAAGAATTATCATGAGCATGCCAAGGAGTTCAGCGCTTCCGGCTTCGACAGCAGCTCGACCGGGGCGGCCGACGCCATCCCGACGGCGCCGATCATCTTCACCAAGGTGCCGCAGTCGGTGATCGGTCCGGGCGAGCCGATCCGCTATCCGCTGGGCGTCAGCGAGCAGCTCGACTACGAGGCCGAGCTTGCCGTCATTATCGGCCAGAATGGGAGCAAGGGCGGTCGCGGCATCGCCAAAGCCGACGCCATGAAGCACGTCTGGGGCTATACGATCGTCAACGACGTGACGGCGCGCGACCTGCAGGCCCGGCACAAGCAATGGTTCCTCGGCAAGTCGATGGACAGCTTCGCGCCGATGGGGCCGTGGTGCGTCACCGCCGACGAGGTCGACCTCGGGTCGGCCGGCATTCGCTGCTGGGTCAATGGCGAGCTGCGCCAGGACGCGAAGATCGCCGATCTCATCTTCGACATCCCGACTCTCATCGAGACCATCTCGGCCGGAATCACGCTGCTGCCGGGCGACATCATCGCCACCGGCACGCCGGCGGGCGTCGGCATCGGCTTCAAGCCGCCGAGGTTCCTTCAGCAGGGCGACACCGTCGCCATGGAAGTGGACGGCATCGGCCGCCTGACCAATCCCGTGAAATGACCGCGCTCGATGCGCGCAATCCTTCTTCCGGGGGTGCTGTTGCTCGCTGCATGCACGCCGGCGCCGCGCGGGCCTTACGGTGTCGCTGCGCCGTCCTTCGTGGCTATGGCTCCGGCCGGGCAGGACGCCAGTGGCAAGCAGTTTGGCGCGCCGCCTTACGGCCAGGCGGCGCTCTACTTCTTCAACCCGACAACCGCCAGCCCCGTGCTCGACGTCGTGGTCGACGGCCGCGAGATCGGCCGGCTGGGAACGCAGACCTGGATGCGCGCCGAGTTCTCGCCGGGTGAGCACGCCGTGCGCTGCATCGGCGGCGACGCCTCGAGCGCTCTCTCGGTCTACGTCGCGCCGGGCGAGATCCGCTTCTTCGATATCCAGATGGTCCCGGGCCAGCGCGCCTGCTCGGTCAACGAGGCGAGTCCGCAAGACGGGCGC
>CAZHQA010000175.1:5059-11396 GCA_964533955.1 uncultured Reyranella sp.
AGCGCCTCGACCATGACCAGGCCGAAAGTGTCGGTGCGACTGGGGAAGACGAAGCAGTCGGCCTGGGCATAGCGATGGACCAGCTCCTGGGAGTCGACCGAGCCGAAGAAGTGTGCGTCCTTGTAGCGGCGCCTGAGCTCGCGGAGCTGCGGGCCGCCGCCCACCACCCATTTGGTCCCCGGCAGATCGAGATCGAGGAACGCCTTGACGTTCTTCTCGATCGCCAGCCGTCCTGCGTAGAGCCAGATCGGCCGCAGGCCGCCCACTTCCTGGCGCGGCTCGGGCTTGAAGGCGGCAATGTCGACACCGCGCGACCACGGCACCAGGTTCGTGAAGCCGCGACGGCCTAGCTCGTCGCGGATCGACTGTGCCACGACCAGGACCGCGGACGAGGGCGCATGGAAGCGCCGCACCAGCGCGTAGCTCCAGGCGAGCGGGATCCAGCAGCGGACGCGCACGTACTCGGGGAAGCGCGTGTGATAGGCGGTGGTGAAGGGTATGTCGCGCTTGCGGCAGAAGGCGCGCGCCGCCCAGCCGAGCGGCCCCTCGGTGACAAGATGGATGGCGTCGGGCGCGAACAGTTTCAACATGTGGTCGAGACGCGCCGCGGGAAAGAGCGACAGGCGGATCTCTGGGTAGGTCGGGCAGGGCAGGGTGCGGAATCGGTCTGGCCCGAACACCTCGACCTCGTGTCCTTCGGCCTGCAGGAGCTTCATGATGGTCTCGATCGTGCGCACCACGCCGTTGATCTGGGGCCGCCAGGCGTCGGAGACGATGGCGATGCGCAACGTGCGTTACTCTGCCGCCAGCTGGGCGGTGGGCGAATATCGCGGCAGCAGCGCCTGTTGCCGGGCATGCTCTTCGGCCCAGCGCAGGATGCGCAGCCTGCCGTCGAAATCCTCGACCAGGGCGGTGCAACTCTCAACCCAGTCCCCGTCGTTGCAGTAGAGCACGCCCTCGATGGTGCGGATCTCGGCATGGTGGATGTGGCCGCACACCACGCCGTCGACGCCGCGGCGACGCGCCTCGCTCGCGACGGCGCGCTCGTAGTCGCCGATGAATTGCACGGCGTTATTGACCTTGTGCTTGAGGTAGGCCGACAGCGACCAGTAGGGCAGGCCGAGTCGCCGACGGGCCCAGTTGAAGCCGGTGTTGAGGCGGAGCGCCGAGTTGTAGGCCCAGTCGCCCAGGATGGCGAGCCAGCGTGCGTAGCGCACGATACCGTCGAACTGATCGCCGTGGATCACCAGCAGCTTCTTGCCGTCGGGCTGGGTGTGGATCGCCTCTTCCTCGACCCGTACGTCGCCGAAGGTGAGCTTGCAGTACTGTCGCGCCGCCTCGTCGTGGTTGCCCGGGACATAGACGACGTTGGTGCCCTTGCGCGCCTTGCGCAGGATCTTTTGAACCACGTCGTTGTGCGCCTGTGGCCAGTACCACCAGCGCTTGAGGCGCCAGCCGTCGACGATGTCACCCACGAGATAGAGATAGTCGCTCTCGTTGTCGCGCAGGAAGTCGAGCAGCAGTTCGGCCTGACAGCCGCGGGTGCCGAGATGAACGTCGGACAGGAAGATCGCGCGGTGACGGGCGGGCTTATGACGCTCGATCACTGTCATGTGGATAACAACTCGACCGGCACAAAATCTGTCGTGCGCGATTGCACGAACCTCAGCGGATTGTGTATGTCGGCCGTTGCGCGCCGGTGAATCGGATGTGACGGTTCAATGACATTCACACAGTCAAAAGCCATTTTGCTGATCCGCAATCCGATCGCGGGCCGCCGCCGTCGCGGGTTGGTCGATGCGGTGATGCACGAAGTGCGCGCCGCGGGCTGGACGGTCGACCTTGTCGACACCGAAGCAGTGGGCGATGCGCGGCGTCTCGCCGGGACCTGCGACGCCGGCCGCTACGCGGTGATCGCCGTGGCGGGCGGCGACGGCACCATCAACGAGGTGGTGAACGGCCTGGCGCATCGCGGCGCCGCCCATGCGCCGGCGCTGGCCATCGTGCCGCTCGGCACCGCCAACGTGCTGGCGCACGAGCTCGGGCTCAGCTTCAAGGCGGCGGCGATCGCGCGCGCCATGGTCGGCGGCCGCACCGTCTCGATGCAGCCGGGCGAGGTCTGCAATGGCGGCGCGCCGCGCTGCTTCTCGCTGATGGCGGGCGCCGGCTTCGACGCCAAGGTGGTGGCCGGCGTGAGCGCGCCCCTGAAGCGCCGCTTCGGCCGGGGCGCCTATGTCTGGCGCTCGATGATCGAGACCAGGCGCTACCGGCCGGTGCGCTACGCCGTCGAGGTCGACGGCGTGCGTTATGAGGCAGCCTCGGTGATCGTCACCCGCGGCCGGCACTATGCCGGTCCATACGTCGTGGCGCCGCTCGCCACGCTCAGCGAGCCGCTACTGCATGTCTGCCTGTTCGAGCGCTGGGGCCGCTCGCACACGCTGCGTTTCGGCCTTGCCCTGCTGATGGGCCGCCTGCCGCGCACCGGCGGCTACCGCGTGATCACCGGCCGCGAGGTCAAGGTCTCGGTGCTGAGCGACGCCGGCGAATCCGGCCTGCAACCGGTGCAGATCGACGGCGACGACGCGCTCACCCTGCCGATCTCGATCGCCGTCGCCGCGGGCTCGGTGCGGCTGCTTCAGCCGGCCTGAGCTGGGCTGCACCATTTCAGTGGCGCTCATGTCCTCCGGACCGCGAGCGTCTCGCTCGCTCAAGCTTCATGAGCGCGCAGGAACGGCTCCGGCGGGGCTATCGCACCGCCTGTTGCAGGCGCGCCACCAGTTGCGGAGTGGCGTGGCCGTCGGCGGGCATGCCGATCTGCTTCTGGAACATGCGTACTGCCGAGCGCGTCTTGGGCCCGAGTAGCCCGTCGGCTTCATCGGTGTAGAAGCCAAGCCGTGTCAAACGCGTCTGCAGGTCGATCACCGTGCTGCGCGACAGGGGCTCATCGTCGCTCGGGGCCGGCTGCATCACGGCAGGGCCCCCCGCGATCTGCTGGGCGAGGATGGCGACCGAAAGGGCATAGAGCGTCGAGCGGTTCCAGTTCATCACCGCCTTGAAATTGGGGTAGAGGATGAAAGCGGGGCCGCGCCAGCCGGCCGGCAGGATGATCGAGGCGGGCTCGTCGCTGGCCGGCAGGGCTGCGCCGCCAGCGCGCTTGACGCCCATCGCCGCCCAGGCGCGCACCGGCTTCTCGACCGACATGTCGGCCTGCTCGAGCGGGAAGTTGGCCGGCAGCACGACCTCGTCGCTGGCCGGCAGGCCCGGCTTGAAGCCGACGCCGCGCAGGTAATTCGCGGCTGAGGCGAAGGCGTCGGGCATCGAGTTCCAGAGGTCGATCTTGCCGTTGCCGTCGCGGTCGACTGCCCATTTGACGAAGGTCGAGGGCATGAACTGCATGTTGCCCATGGCGCCGGCCCATGAGCCGCGCATCTGCTGGGTCGTCATGTGGTTGTTGGCCAGGATCTTGAGTGCCGCGATCGTCTCGCCGCTGAAGAAGGCGACACGCTTTGTCATGCAGGCGAGCGTCGCTACCGAGCGCAATGCCTGGAAGTCGCCCATGAAGGTGCCGTAGTTGGTTTCCATGCCCCAGAAGGCCACGAGATACTGCGATGCGACGCCGTACTCTCGCTCCAGCGCATCGAGCAGGCCGCGATACTGCGCCATCTTCTGCTGGCCCTTGGCGATGCGGTCGGCGTTCACAGCGCTGCCGACATACTTGCCGTAGGTCAGGCTGAATTCGGGCTGGCGCGAATCGAGGTCGATGATCTTCTGGTCGGGCGTCAGGCCGCGAAAGGCGGTGTCGATGACCGACGCCGGCACGCCCTGTTGAAGGGCGTCGCTCCGGATGTTCTGCAGGCAGGCCTGGAAATCGGTCCCTTGGGCGTATGAGGCCGCCGGGGCGACAGTGAGGGCCGTCGTTGCGGCCAGGATGATCGTTGTCTTGAGAGGGGTCATGACCCCGATTCTATCACGAGCCGGCGATGGTCATCCCTTCGATTCGCACCGTCGGCGCGTTGGTCGAGCTCTTGAACTGCAGGTCGCTGGCCGGCGTCAGGTTGAGGAACATGTCCTTGAGGTTGCCTGCCACGGTGATGCCGCTCACCGGCCAGGCGCGCTTGCCGTTCTCGATCCAGAAGCCCGAAGCGCCGCGGCTGTAGTCGCCGGTCACACCATTCACGCCGAAGCCGATCAGGTCGGTGATGTAGAGGCCGCTCTTGATGTCCGCCATCAGCTCGTCGGGCGATAGCTCGCCCTTCTCCAGGTAGAAGTTCGAGGTGGTCGGGCCGGGCGGGCCCGAGGTGCCACGCGCGGCCTGGCCGGTCGGCTTGAGCTTGAGCTGGCGGGCCGCGGCGAGATCGAGCAGCCACGTCGTCAGCATGCCGTCGTCGATCACGGCGTAGCGCCTGGTCGGCAGGCCCTCGGCATCGAACGGCCGGCTGCCGAGGCCGCGCTTGCGCAGCGGGTTGTCGAGGATGCGGATGCCCTTGGCGAAGACTTGCGTGCCCATCCTGTCCTTCAGGAACGACGTGCCGCGCGCCACGGCGCGGCCGTTGATGGCGCCCGCCAGATGGCCGATCAATCCGCCCGAGATGCGGCGGTCATAGACCACAGGCAGGCGGGCATTGGCCGCCTTCTTGGGGTGCAGCCGCCGCACGGCAAAGCGGCCGGCGTTGCGGCCGACCGTCGCCGCGGCCATCAGGTCGTCGAAGTGCACGCTGCTTGACCATTCGTAGTCGCGCTCCATGCCGGTGCCTTCGCCCGCGACCACGGAGCAGGACAGCGAATAGCCGCCGCGCCGGTAGCTTCCGGAGAAGCCGTTGCTGGCGGCGAGCGCCACTGTCGTGCGGCCCCATGCGGCTTCCGCCCCCTCGGAGTTGGTGACCCCCTTGACCGAACGGGCGGCGTCCTCGGCTTCGGCGCACAGCGCCAGCAGGGCCTTGGCCGAAGGCGGCCGGCGCTTGTCGTCGAGATCGAGGTCGGGCCACGAGCGGGCCAGGAGCTCCTCCGGCGCGATGCCGCACACCGGGTCCTCCGGCACTGCGCGCGCCATGTCGACGGCGCGGCCGGCGAGCGTGCGCAGGGCCGCCGGCGAAAAGTCGGTCGAGGACACGAAGGCCTGGCGCTGGCCCAAGAACACGCGCAGGCCGAGGTCGCGGCCTTCGCTGCTTTCGAGCTTCTCGCGCTTGCCGAGCCGCTGCGCGACCGACACCGACTCGCCGTTGACGTAGAGCGCGTCGGCGGCGTCGGCACCTGCAGCCTTCGCCCACTTCATGAGGTCGGCGAGGAGGTTGGCGTCGACGCCGGGGGCGGCGCGCGGCTTGGGCGCGGGCTTCTTCTTCGGGACCGACTTCTTCTTCGCTTTGGTCATGCCCGTTTCTACGCGGTTGGACGCTCAGCCGCCAGCGTAGGCGATGCCTTCCCGAACCTGTTCGATCGCCTGATCGACCAGGGAGATCGCGCGATCGCGGTGCCCGCCCTTGTTGGGCGTCGCCTTGAGAAGCTCGGCGCGCGCCGCCTGCAGTGATCCCAGCGCATTCACCATGTTGGGCTGCGCCGCGAAAGCAATGGTTGCTCCGGCAACAGCGCCGACGATCAGCGAAGATACGGAAGAGATCAGGACGACACGGCTCATGGGTTCCCTCTCAGGACAGAAGCGCCCGGGCAGATTTCCGGCGCGGCGATCCTATCATTCGATCGCCGCCGCCGGATAACCCCTATTTGCCGGCCGCCCTGTTGGCCGCGCAGGTCACCGCCTTGAGGGAGGCGGTGACGATGTTCGAGTCGACACCGACGCCCCACAACACGCGGCCGTCCGATGTTTCAGCCTCTATGTAACTCACCGCCTGGGCGTCGGAGCCGGCACCGGTGGCGTGCTGGTGATAGTCGCGCACCTTGATGCCGATGCCGCAGTTCTGGGCGAGCGCATCGACGTAGCCCGCGATCGGCCCGTTGCCGCGGCCGGTGATCGTACGTTCCTTGCCGTCGACCTTGACCTTGGCGTCGATCAGACGCAGCTCGGGATGGCCGGGCTCGGGCACCGTGGTGTGGCTGACGAAATCGACCGGTCTGGTGTTCTCGAGATACTCCCTGCGGAAAGTCTCCCAGATCAGCGTCGGCTGGATCTCCTTGCCGGTCTCGTCGGCGATCTGCTGGATCATCTTGGAAAACTCGACCTGAAGAAGACGCGGCATGTCGATGCCGTAATCGGTCTTCAGGATGTAGGCGATGCCGCCTTTGCCCGACTGGCTGTTGATGCGGATGATCGCCTCGTAGCTCCGCCCCAGGTCGGCCGGATCGATCGGCAGGTAGGGTATTTCCCAGATCTTGCTGTTCTGTG
>CAZHQA010000176.1:0-1600 GCA_964533955.1 uncultured Reyranella sp.
TTCGAACGGCTCGTCCGCTAACGCCAGTAATGATGATGGTCGAAGTGGTGGTGGCGCTCCCACTCGTGCCAGCGGTGACGCTCCCACTCGCGATGCTCCCAGCGCGAATAGCCATAGCCCGAGGCGTAGGCCGGAGCAGCGACGCCGAACATGGGCGCCGGCACCGCGGGACCTGGCAACGAGAGCCCGACGTTGAGGGATGCCTGTGCAGCCGCAGGAGTGGCGAGCGCGGGCGCCAGCATCAACGGTGCTGCCAGGGCGCCGGCGGCGAACAGAGAGAGGAGTGCGCGTTTCATCATGATCTGTCTCCAGTGAGTCGTCATTTGATCGCGTCTCATTGGAGCTACGCAGCCCGGGTGTCGGGCGTGCCCGGCACAATCAAGGCATTCGCGCGACGACGACGCCGCATTGCGACCCCAGCAGAAATAGGGTTCGCCTTGAGAGAGACTGCGGCTGTCCCGGAAGCGTCGAAACTGCTATTTCCGCCGGCTTCCGAAGCCTGAGGACGACATGGATACTCTCACCTACTGGAACGGCACGTGGCACGAGGGCAACCCCGCCATCCTGGGCCCGCGCGATCACGCATTCTGGCTGGGCTCGATCGTGTTCGACGGCGCCAGGGCGTTCGAGGGGTGCGGGCCGGATCTGGACCTGCATGCGGAACGGGTGGTGCGCTCGGCCCGAGCGCTCGGGCTCAGGCCGACCAAGACCGTCGGGGAAATCCTCGAGCTCATGCACGAGGGCGTGCGCCGCTTCGGCCCCAAGGCCGAGCTCTATGTGCGGCCGATGTTCTGGGCGACCAAGGGCGGGTCAGGGCCGATCTCCGTCGATCCCGAGTCCACGCAGTTCCTGCTCTGCATCTATCATTCGCCGATGCGCGCCGGCACACCGCTGACGCTGGGGCTCTGCCGCACCATCCGCCGCCCGACGCCGGAGAGCGCACCGACCATGGCCAAGGCCTCCTGCCTCTATCCCAATTCCTCCCGCGGCGTCGCCGAGATGCAGGAGCGCGGCTTTCAGAACGGCGTGGTGCTCGATGCTGCGGGCAACGTCGCCGAAACCTGCAGCTCGAACATCTTCCTGGCCAAGGATGGCGTGGTCGCCACCCCGGTACCCAACGGCTGCTTCCTCGCCGGCATCACGCGCAATCGCACGGTCAAGCTGCTGCGCAATGCCGGCGTGCGAGTCGACGAGCGCACGGTGACGACGGCCGATCTCGACGATGCCGACGAGATGTTCACCACCGGCAATGCCGGCAAGGTACAGCCGGTCAGCCGCTACGAAAGTCGTGACCTGCAGCCCGGCCCGATCGCCCGGCAGGCGCACGAGCTGTACATGGCGTTCTCGCGCACGCAGCGGATCATCTGAGAGTCGAGGTCCATTCCGCCAGTTCGACGATGATGCCCTCGGGTCCCTCGAGGGACACCAGCTTGCGTTCGTGAAATATCATCATCTCGTTGCGCAGGCGCACGCCCGCGGCAGTGACCTTGGCGATCACCGCGTCGATGTCCTCCACGGCAAAGCAGATGTGATTGAAGCCGACGCGGTCGAGGCGCGCGACGTCGGCCGCAGGCTTCACGACCGGCCGGTTGAAGTGCAG
>CAZHQA010000176.1:1700-8073 GCA_964533955.1 uncultured Reyranella sp.
GGTCCATCACCGGGCCGCTGATCACCACATCCTTGTCGAGTTCGAAGCCCAACAATCCGAAGAAGCGCACGGCGGCAGGAACGTCCGTCACGGCGATCGTGACATGGTCGAAATGCTTCAGCATTCCGTGGAACGGCCCTCCTCACCTCGCGTTGCATAGCGATGCGGATCCAGGTCGTCCATTGCCACCCTCTCACCGAGAGCTTCGACCACGCGCTGTTTCTCGCCATCGTCGAGACGCTGCGCAAGAACGGCCATGAGGTCGTCGCTACCGACCTCTATCGCGAGGACTTCCAGCCGGCGATGACCGAGGCCGAGCGCCGGAGCTACATGGGCAACGACTACGATCTCAGCGCGGTCGCGCAATATGCCAGGACACTCAAGGAGGTCGACGGCTTGATCCTGTGCTTTCCGCACTGGTGGTTCACCATGCCGGCGGTGCTGAAGGGCTGGGTCGATCGCGTATGGGGCCCGGGCGTGGCCTTCACCTACGATCCGAGGGACAATCATCTGGAGCCGGCGCTGCACAACATCAGGCTGTTCGGGGTGGTGACGAGCTACGGCTCGCCTTGGTGGATCGTCCGCTTCTTCGCCGGCAACGCAGGCTACAAGGTGCTGATGCGGGGCATGAAACCGCTTTGTGCCAACGGCGTACGCTCCTTCTATCTCGCAAAGTACGGCATGGACGGCTCGACGGCCGGGCAGCGCGAGGCCTTCCTCGAGAAGGTGCGCCGCCGCGTGTCACAGGTTTGACACGGCCATCCGATTCGCCCGTCGGAATTGCCGGGTTTCCGCCGCAATCCGGATCGTATCAGGTGCCAGAGAGCATTCCCCCTCCCTCGTCCCATCCTTGCGGAGTCCGTGTCATGTCGACCATCGCCAAGTACCTCACCCTCTCCGCCATCCTGTTCAGCGCCGCTGCGTGCGGCGATACCTGGGGCCAGCGCGCCGTGACCGGTGGTGCAATCGGCGCCGGCTCGGGCGCGGTCCTGGGCGCGGCAACCGGCTTCAACCCGCTGCTGGGCGCAGTGGTCGGCGGTGCAGCCGGGGCCGGCATCGGCGCCGCGACCACGCCGCACCGCTACTAAGCTCGAACACCCACCCACCATCGGGAGTCCGCAACATGTCGACCATCGCCAAGTCCGTCGCTCTCCTCGCCATCCTGTTCGGCGCAGCCGCCTGCGGCGACACCTGGGGCCAGCGCGCGGTGACGGGTGGCGGCATCGGCGCAGGCTCGGGCGCCCTCCTGGGCGTCGTCGCGGGTTTCAATCCGCTGGTCGGCGCGCTGGTCGGCGGCGCCGCCGGCGCCGGTATCGGCGCGGCGACGACGCCGCGGTACTGAGCGAAGTCACCACCCAGGGGGTCTTGATCCAGACCGCCGGCGCGGATCGCCCGGGCTTGGGCCGCATGCCGTCGCGCACGTTGGCGAACACGGTCGGCGGCACGAAGCCAGTTGCTGGCCGTTCGACCGGCCCTGTGCGCCTTCCTGGCGGCCACCTTCAGGGGTCTTGGAAAAGGCCGCCACCTTGTGGGGCGAACTCCTCATAGATCTCTTCTCGACGCGGCCCGTCGCGATTGTCGCGGCACACCGCGGCGGCCTCGACAGCGCCGTCGGCCGACAGATGGCGGCCCTTGGCACCCGCTCCCAGGTTCTCGAAAATCGCATAATGGGCGCCGTCGACCAGACTGCGGAGGTAAGCCGCCCTGCAGGCGCGGCCAGCAGGCCGCGATCCTCGGCAAGCACGCCGGCGAGCCGCGACGACGACCGCCAGCACCGGCGAATGAGCGGAAGAGTCCTGCACCTCGGCACTCGGCGCGGTGGACGCGAGACGCTGCGCCGCTATATTCGCCGCCCTACAGCGCCGCTGTATGACACACGAGGCAACATGATCAACCCCGAGACCGATCGCGTGCTGATCACCGGCGCGGCAGGCGCCGTCGGCAGCGCGCTGCGCAGCGGCTTGCGCCAGCGCTGGCGCAGGCTGCGCCTGACCGACAGGCGGCCGGTGGCGGATCTCTCCGGCAACGAGGAATTCGTCGCGGCCGACATCACCGACCGTCCCGCAGTCGAATCCCTGATGCGCGACGTGAAGGCGGTCGTCCATCTTGCCGGCATCGTCGGCACCTACACGCTGGAAGACCTGTTTCGCGTCAACGCCCGCGGCCTGTTCGACGTGCTCGAGGCGGCGCGGCTTGCCGGCGTCGAGCGGATCGTGTTCGCCAGCAGCAACCATGCCTTCGGCTTCTATCCGATCAGCGAGAAGGTCTCGCCCGCCCTGCCGCCCAGGCCCGACACCCATTATGGCGCGTTCAAGGTCTGGGGCGAGACGCTGCTGCAGTACTACTACGACCGCCATGGCATCCGCTCGGTATCGCTGCGCATCGGAACCTTCCGTTCGACGCCGATCGACCAGCGTTCGCTCGCGACCTGGCTCAGCCCGGGCGACGCTGCGCACCTGGTCGACGTCTCGCTCGGCCATCCCGACCCTGGCTGCATGGTAGTCAACGGCTATTCGAACAATACGCGGCTGAAGACCTTCGACCCCAACTGGGCGGCCCTGGGCTACAGCCCGCGCGACAATGCCGAGGACCACCGCGAGGTGCTGCGTGCCCGGGGAGTCGATATCGACGCCGCCGATCGCGGCGAATGGGAATGGCCGGAGCACGGCGGCTCGTTTCCCCGCGGACCCGAGCGGCCGGCCCGCTGACGACAGAACCCGGAGGAGACGCATATGAAGTTCGGAATCCACAATCCGTCGTGGCGGTTCGGCACCGATCCCGCCGGCATTTTCGACGCCGTGAAGGCCAAGGCCCTGTGGGCGGAGGACCATGGCTTCACCTGGTTCTCGGTGATGGATCATGTGATCCAGATCGCCATGGCCGGCCCGCCGGAGGAGCCGTTCATGGAGGGCTGGACCATCCTCACTGCGCTGGCAGCGGTGACCCGCCGGATTCGCCTCGCGACGCTCGTCTCCTCGGTCCACTACCGCAATCCCGCCCATCTCGCGAAGATCGCGGCCGGAGTCGACCAGATCAGCCGAGGCCGCCTCACCTTCGGCATCGGCGCCGGCTGGTTCGAGACGGAGTATCGCCAGTACGGCTGGGAGTTCCCGCCCAAGCCCGCGACGCGCATCGCGCAGATGGAAGAAGCCGTGCGGCTGATCCTCGCGCTGTGGCGCGAGGAGCGCACCACCTTCAAGGGCAGGTACTTCCAGGCCGAAAACGCTATCCTCGAGCCCAAGCCCGTGCAGAAGCCGCATCCGCCCCTGATGATCGGCGGCGGCGGCGAGCAACTGACGCTGCGCGCAGTCGCCCGCCATGCCAATGCCTGCAATGTCGGCGGCTCGCCCGAGCAGGTGCGCCACAAGTTCGAGGTGCTGCGCCGGCACTGCGAGACGTTGCAGCGCAACTACGACGACATAGAGCGCACCAACGTGATCGGCTTCGTACTTGCCCGTGACGAGGCGGCGTTGGCCGCCAAGCGTCGGCGGCTGGAAGTGCCGGCCCAGTTCATGGGGTTCGCCGGCACCGTCGCGCAGGTCACCGACCTCGTCGGCAAGTACAAGGACGCCGGCAGCCAGCTCCTGATTGCCAGCGCCTGGAGGAACGACCCCGAGACGCTCGAGCTGCTGGCCGCCGACGTCATGCCGAAATTTGCGCGATAGCCTCGGTCACGGCCCCCGCGACCGTGGCGCCACCACATGGCGGCCGCTCTCGGTGCGCTCGACCGTGACGTCGACGCCATAGACCGCCGAGAGCCTTTCGCCGGTCAGCGTCTCCGCCGGGGTGCCGTAGGCCGCCAGCCGGCCGTCCGCAATCACGGCGACGCGCGTGGCGAGCTCGCGTGCCTGGTCGGGATCGTGCGTCGAGAACACGACGCCGAAACCTTGCCCGCTGAGGCGGCGGACCCGGTCGAGCACCAGCAGGCGATTGCCGAGGTCGAGGCTGGCGGTCGGCTCGTCCATCACCAGGAGCGGCGCATCCTGGGCGAGCGCGCGCGCCACCAGGCAAAGCTGGCGCTGGCCGCCGGAGATGCGGTTGGCCTCGGCATGCTGCAGATCGAGGATGCCGAGATCGGCAAGCGCCGCACGCGCCCGCTCATGGTCATGCATACCCGGCGCGGCGAACGGACCGAGATGCGCGGTGCGGCCCATCAGCACGAGATCGAGTACGGTGTACGCGAACTCCATGACCTGGGCCTGGGGCACGTAGGCCATGGCCCGTGCGAGTTCGGTGCGCGACAGCGCGGGGAGCGGGCGTCCGGCGACCGCGACCTCGCCGGAGAGCGCGGGGATCAGGCCGAGCAGGGTCTTGAACAGCGTTGTCTTGCCGGCGCCGTTGGGGCCGAGCAGGCACAACACCTCGCCACGCCCGACGGCGAGGTCGATGTGCGCGGCGACCGTGTGCCGACCGTAGCCAATGGAGAGAGTGCGCGCTTCGAGCACGGTCAGCTCCACATCCGCCGGCCGCGCGCCAGCAGCCAGACGAAGATCGGCGCGCCCAGCAGCGCCGTCAGGAGACCAAGAGGGATCTCATACGGGCCGCAGAGCGGGCGATCGTATCGATCAGCACCAGGAACGCCGCGCCCATGAGGGCCGAGGCCGGCAGCACGCGGTCGTAACGCGGCCCGACAAGCAGCCGCGCCATGTGCGGAATCACCAGGCCGATCCAGCCGATAACGCCGGAAACCGACACGGAGGTGGCGGTGATCAGCGTGGCAGCCACGATCACGACGCCACGCACCAGCCGCACGTCGACGCCCAATGCCTTTGCCTCGTCGTCGCCCAGCGACAAGACCCCGATGCGCCAGCGCAGCAGCACCAGCGGTATCAGCCCGACAATCACCAGCGCCAGCACGATCTGCACGTCGCCCACCTTGACGCCGGACAGACTACCAAGCAGCCAGAAGGTGATCGCGGGCAGCTGGTTGTAGGGATCGGCCAGCACCTTCACCAGTGAGATGCCCGCCCCCGCCAGCGCGCCGACGACGATGCCGGCCAGCACCAGCACCAGGATCTCGTTCTGGCTGCGCAGCGCGCGGGCCAGCGTATAAACGATGCCGACCGTGGCGAGGCCCCTTGCGAAGCCCAGCGCCTGGATGGCGAGCACCGGCAGCGACAGCAGGATGCCCAGCACCGCGCCGAAGCCGGCACCCGCCGAGACGCCGAGGATGTCAGGCGACACCAGCGGATTGCGGAACAGCGTCTGGTAGCTGGCGCCGCCCGCCGCCAGCGCCGCACCGATCAGGAGCGCCGCCAGCACGCGGGGCTGGCGGATCTGGAACAGGATGGTGTCGACCGGGCCGGGCGCGACATTGCCGAAGAGGCGGCCGGCGATTTTCGACAAGACTTCCAGCGGCGGCACCGGATAGGGACAGACAACGCTGGCGATCGTCAGCGAGACGAGCAGCGCCCCGGCAAGCACGACCAGGACGACTGCGGTCCTGGGCCCACCGTCAGCGATTGGCGGCACCACTCAACAGCCGGTCGAGCTGGGCGTCGCTCGGCGTCACGCCATAGAAGAGATCGTAGAAACGACGCGTCTCGGCGCGCAGATCGACGCCGGCCTCGGCCGGATAGAAGGTCGCGAGCAGCCAGGTGAGTCCGATCAGCCGGTTGAGCGAGGGCGGCGCGTCGATCCAACCCCAGGGCAAATTCGGCGCCAGGTAGACCTTGTTCTCCGTCACCGCACGCACCTGGTTCCACCCCGGCTTGGCTTTCACGCCGTCGTAGAAGCCGCGATCCATGGTGATGATGACGTCGGGTTGCCAGGCGATGATCTGCTCGAGCGAGGCGTTGGCGATGTTGCCGCGCCCGCCCAGCCCCTCGGCGACGTTGACCGCCCCCACCCGCTCGATGATCTCGGTATTGAGCGAACCCCGGCCTCCGGTCTCCAGCCCCTCCGCTCCGCGCGCGAGATAAACGCGCGGCCGCCTGTCGGCCGGCACCTTGGCAAGGACCGCATCGACCGTGGCGAAAGCCGCTGCGGTATAGCTGGAGATTTCCAGGCCGCGCTGTTCGCGACCGAGGATTTCCGAAGCGAGCTTCAGCGAGGCGAGCGTCGAGAAGAACTTGCCGTCGATCAGCACGTAGGGAATGCCGGTCTGCGTCTGCACGCGGTCGGCCAGCGACACGTAGGTCTCCGTCACCGAGCCGAAGTCGAGCACGAGGTCGGGCTGGGCAGCGACCAGCCGTTCCAGGCTCATCGTGTCGCCGCGGCCGGTGAGTCGGCCGGTCTCCGGCAAGTCGCGCGCCGGCGGCGCCAGGAATTCCTTCTCGGCCAGCGACGGGGTACGAACCCACCCGACCATGGCCCCGCGATCGAGCACGTAGGCCAGCACCGACGCCGGCGGGCCGGCGACGAACAGGCGGCT
>CAZHQA010000176.1:8173-11360 GCA_964533955.1 uncultured Reyranella sp.
AGCAGAGCAAGCGCCGTGCGGCGCTTCATCTGTCGCCCACCTGGTAGTCGCCGGCCTGGGCCGGTGCCAGCGGCTTGAACAGCGTGCGGTCGGGCTTGAGGTCGATCAGCGGCGTGCCATCGAGGCAATCCATGCCGCGCACCAGCAGCACGGGGCCTTCGACCTTCACGAGCTGCACGATCGAGGTGGCGATCGGGTTGGGTCGCACCGGCGTGCGCAGCGAGAACACGCCGCGCCCGTTGCCGTCGCTTTTGGGAGCCTGCAGCACCAGATCGCGTCGCGACTCATGGAGCCAGTAGAGCACTTCCAGCCGCTCGAACTCGGCGATGCTGTCCAGCCCCTTGTCCCAGGGGCAAACACCTCGATGCGGCAGGTCGGCCCGTCGGGCCGGCCCTGGCGCGGACATTCGAGGCGATTCGTCCACGGCGTGCGGATGCGGCCGATGAAGTAGAGCTCGGCGTCGGTGCGCGCCGGCAGCTCGATCTGCAACTCGCCGGAGCGGACCTCGTTCAGCCGGACCATGATGGTCAGTCGACACCGATCATGACGTCGGACGCCTTGACCACGGCATAGGCCGTGTCGCCGACCTTGAGCTTCAACTCGTCGACCGCTTCGTTGGTGATCGAGGCGGTGACGATGGCGCCGCCCACGTCCAGCCGCACATGCGCGGTGGTGGCGCCTTTCTTGACTTCTGCGATCTTGCCCTTGAGACGGTTTCTGGCGCTGATTTTCACGGTGACCTCCTCGCTATGCTCAATGATATATAGCGACAAGGATCGCAGCGGTCGAGGCAGGTCGAGGGCTACCAGCTCTCCTTCCAGGGCCGGAGATCCATCTCGAAGGTCCAGGCGCTGCGCGGCTGGCGATGGAGCTGCCAGTAGGCCTCGGCGATGTGGTCGGGATTGAGGATGCCGTCGGGGCCGGAATTGTAGCGCTCGGGGAAATTGCTCTTGATCCATTCGGTGTCGATCGCGCCGTCGATCACGACGTGGGCGACGTGAATATTCTGCGGATCGAGCTCGCGCGCCGTCGACTGGGCAAGCGCGCGCACCGCATGCTTGCCGCCGGCAAAGGCCGAGAAGCCGCGGCCGCCCCGCACCGAGGCGGTGGCGCCGGTGAACAGCATGGTCCCCCGCCCGCGCGGCACCATGACCTTCGCGGCCTCGCGCGCCGTCAGGAAGCCCGCGAAGGCTGTCATCTCCCACACCTTGCGGTAGACGCGCGAGGTGGTGTCGCGGATGTCGAAGCGCACGTTGCCGCCAATATTGAAGACGAAGACCTCGACCTCGCCGATCTCGGTCTCGACCTGGCGGAACAGTTCGACGACCTGCTCTTCGCTGCGGGCGTCCGAACCGAACGGGTGGACCTTGCCGCCCGCGCTGGTGATCTCCGCCACCAGATGCTTCAGCTTGTCGGCCTGGCGGCGGGTGACCACGGCGGTGTAGCCCTCACGCGCGAAGCGGCGGGCGATCGCGCCGCCCGTCGCATCCCCCGCACCGATCACGACGCAGACTTTGTCCTTGGCCATTCGCGCTCTCCTCGCCGCCACTCTGTCGACGGCAAGAAGAGCACTCAACGGCGATCAAGTCATCGCCACCTGAGCGGGCGCGCTGTGGGCGCGCCGCAGCTCCGCCGTGGTCAGGCCCTTGCCATCCGGCCGCCAGCCCGGCGGGCCGAACAGGAACATCCAGGCCTCGCCGGGCGAGCGCGCCGAGGCGAGGTCCCTGGCCAATCCGATCCAGGGATCGAAATTGATGCGGATCGGATTGTAGGTGGTGACGGGCGAGACCAGGCCGTAGTCGCAGGGCAGGTCGGCGCGCTCCTCGACATAGGTGCCGAACAGCCGGTCGAACACGATCAGCACGCCGCCATAGTTGGCGTCGAGATATTCCGGATTGCGCGCATGATGGACGCGATGGGCCGATGGCGTGTTCAGCACGTATTCCAGCCAGCCCAGCCTGGGGATCCAGTCGGCATGCAGCCAGAACTGGTAGAGCAGGTTCAGGAACAGCGCGGTCAGGATGACGGTCGGCTCGAACCCGAGCAGCGCCATCGGCGTGAAGAAGATCTGCGCGCCGGTGAACCTGCCCAGCCAGCCCAGCCGGTAGGCCGCCGCCAAGGCGAGCTGGTTGGGCGAGTGGTGGACGGAGTGCGAATTCCAGAACCAGCGCACGGTGTGGCTGGTGCGATGGAACCAGTAGTAGAAGAACTCGAGGCTGACGAAGAGCAGCAGTGCCGACCACAGGCTGTCGAGGCTCTGGTTGAACAGGCGGTGCTCGTAGGCCCAGGCGAAGACCGGCGCGGTCAAGGTGTAGGGCAGGAACATCAGTGCACGACGGACCGCGAGGTCCGCCAGGGAGGTGCCCCAGGCCTTCCAATCATAGCCTTCGGCGCGCGTCCGCGAGAGCCAGAGGCCCTCGATCACGGCGGTCAGCAGGACCAACGGAATGAGGATCAGGTAAAGATTGTAAAGCGTGGCCATGGCTTGCTCCTTGGCTTGCGACGCATTCCAATATATGAGCGATCCTCAGGTTATATACTCGCCTTCGGAGCGGCCGGTGGAGCATGGCGAAAAAGCGCCAACCCGTTGAAACAGAACGCAGAACCCCGCGCCAAGCGCGCGCCGAAGACACCGTGGCGGCGATCCTCGAGGGGGCGGCTCAGATTCTAGAGCGAGGCGGGCTCGCAGCCTTCACGACCAACGCGGTGGCCGAACGGGCCGGGGTGAGCATCGGCACGCTCTACCAGTACTTCGCCGACAAGCAGGCGATCCTGCGGGCGATCGCCGACCGCGAATTGCAGGCCGCGCTGGCCCGCGTACGCCAGGCGTTGCGCGGCGAGCTCGATGCGTCGCCCGAGGGCCGTGTGCGCGCCATGGTGCGCGCCATCATCACCGCCTTCCGCGGCCGCCAGCGCGCCCGCAAGGCCGTGCTGCAGGCGCTGTTGGCGCAGGGTGGCGGCATCGAACTACTGGCGCCAGTGGCGGCCTTCCTGGCCGAAACCGAATCCAAGCTCGAACACGAACCCGAGCGAGTGTTTGCCGCCCTGACACCCCCGCAGCTTTTCGTGCTGTCGCGGGCGCTGATGGGCGCGATCCGTGCCGCCGTGCTGGAGGAGCAGCCGTTCCTGCGCGATCCGGCGTTCGAGGACGAGCTGGTCCGCCTCGCGATGGCCTACCTGGCGAGCG
>CAZHQA010000177.1:0-7759 GCA_964533955.1 uncultured Reyranella sp.
GGCCGGCGTCCTTGGTCGCCTGGCGCTGGGCGTCGTTGAAGTAGGCCGGCACGGTGATGACCGCCTGCTCGACCTTCTCGCCGAGATAGGCCTCGGCGGTTTCCTTCATCTTGCCCAGCACGAACGCCGAGATCTGGCTCGGGCTGTACTGCTGGCCGGCAACCTCGACCCAGGCGTCGCCCGTGCCGTTCTTGCTGATCTTGAACGGTACCAGGGACATTTCCTTGGCGACCATCGGATCGTCGAAGCGGCGGCCGATCAGGCGCTTGACCGAATACAGGGTCTTCAGGGGATTGGTGACGGCCTGACGCTTGGCCGACTGGCCGACCAGGCGCTCGCCGGAATCGGTGAAGGCGACCATGGACGGGGTCGTCCGTGCGCCCTCGGAATTCTCGATGACCTTGGTGTCACCACCCTCCATCACTGCGACGCAGGAGTTGGTGGTGCCGAGATCGATGCCAATGACTTTCGCCATGATTTTACTCTCTCTTTCCAGCAGGTCCGTGCGGCCCCAAAGGCGCCGGCTGGACCCCCGTATGACTAAGTTACCTGCCGGAAAAACCGGGTCAGGACAGGGGCTATATAGGTCCTAAGGGCCAGCCTGCAATGGTACCGTCGCATTGGGGGAGCGAAATTCGGCCTTGCGGATATCAGATGGCTCCCGAGCGGCCTAGAATCGTGTTTTCGCCCTCTCCTCGAGCCTCGTCCGGCGGCCACCATGCATCTCTTTCCGGGCTATCTGAGCAGTGATCGACAACGCGGCCTCCTGGCCCAGGTTCGCTCCGTCCTCGCACAGGCGCCGCTCTACAGCCCGTCCATGCCCCGGTCGGGCAGTCCCTACTCGGTCCGCATGTCGAACTGCGGATCGCATGGCTGGCTATCGGACCAAGCCGGCTACCGCTACAGCCCGGTCCATCCGCTGACCGGGGCTCCCTGGCCGGCAATCCCCGGTTCCGTGCTCGAGCTTTGGCGCGAAGCGACCCGCCTTTCCTATGATCCGCAGGCCTGCTTGATCAACTACTACGGTGCCTCGTCGAAGCTCGGGCTGCATCGCGACCAGGACGAGGAAGCACGGGACGCCCCCATCCTCTCGATCTCGCTGGGAGATACCGCGATCTTCCGCCTGGGCGGCCCGGAGCGGCGCAGCCCGACCCGCTCGATGCGTCTTGGCAGCGGCGATCTGCTCGTGCTGTCGGATGCGTCACGCCACTGGTTCCATGGCGTCGATCGCATCCTGCCCGGCACCAGTCAGCTGTTGGCGGAAGGAGGCCGGATCAACCTCACCCTGCGGCGCGTGACGCCGCCCTAGCGGGCGTTGCTGCCGTTCTCGTTGCTCGCCTCGAGCACACGCGGCGGGCCGCCCTTGGAGACGGCGACCATGGCGGCACGCAGCAGGCGACCGGCCAGCAGATAGCCCGGGATCAGCTCCTGCACGACGGTGCCGGCCGGCACCGAGGCATCCTCGACTTCCATCATGGCCTGGTGGAAATCGGCATTGAACGGCTTGCCGAGCGAATCGACGCGCGTGACGCCGTGGCGCTCGAGCACCGACTGCAGCTCGCGCTCGGTCGCCTGCACGCCGGTGATGACATTGCGCAAGGCGGGATCGATCGACTCGGCGTCGGAAGGCAGCGCCGACAGGGCCCGGCCGATATTGTCGGCTACCGACAGCACGTCGCGGGCGAACCGTTCGACGCCGTATTTTCGCTCGCGCTCGACGTCCTGCTGGCCGCGCCGGCGCACGTTCTGCGTTTCCGCCTCGGCACGCAGGTACCGGTCCTTCAGCTCGGCCTTCTCGGCCTGCAGCTGCTCGACCAGCCGCACGAGGTCGATGGCGTCGTCCTCGAGGGGTGTGTCGCGGTCGACCGGCCTGTCAGCCGGGGCGCCGCCCGCGGTTGAATCGCTGGCCATACGTTATCCCTATAGAAAGTGGTCTCTTTCGGCGGCCTTCACTTAGGGAGCGGGGGGCGCCGGGTCAACCCTCAGGCCGCCGCGAGCGGCGCATGCAAGCGGGTGCCCCGCACGACGATGCCGCCGCGATCGCCGATCGTGACGCTGCCATAGCGCTGGGCGAAGACTTCGGGCAGCGGGCGGGCGTGCGCCGCCGCCAGCCAAAGACGCAGCAGATGGCGCCGGCGCTCCGGCTCGGGCCAATCCACGAAAGACGTCCGGTCGTGCAGGATCGTGTGGTTGTGCACGAACTGCACGTCGCCCGGCCTGAACTCCATGAACATGTGCAGCCGGGCGTCGTTGGTCAGCTCGTCGAACATGTCGAGCGCCTCGACGTGGGCCGGGTCGAGCCGCGGCGCATCGGGGAAGCGCTGCGCCGAATCGATGTACTGGCGCTGGTAGATCGCGGTCAGGAAGCCCTTGTGCCAGCTGAACGTCGGGATCTCGAAATAGGGTTTCTGCCCCTCCGGCACCTCGCCGCGCCGATCGGTGGCGACCGGCTGGAACAGGAACTTCAGCAGGTCCGGGCGCCGGCGGCGCATCTCGTTGAAGATCGTCGTCGAGCTGACCAGCGCCGACAAACCGCCGCTCCTGGCGGTCTTGAGGCAGAGCAGGCCGACGATGTCGCAGGAGTCGGTGTGAAAGGTCTGCCGTTCGTGGGTCTGGTAGATGCGCACATTGGGGTCGTTCGACGCGAGCCCGAGATCGCGCACATGCCCCAGCACGTGGCCCTTGCCGTTCTGCGAGCGCGCACTGCCGAGGTGCGCGCCCAGTCCGAAAAACGCCGTGGCCGCCTGCTGCATCGTCCAGCGCTCGACCGGCAGGCCGCGCAGCAGGATGAAGCCGCGGCCGTTCAGCACTTCGCTGTCGACCCGGGCCGTGAGCTTGGCGGCCAGCGTCGGCAACGGGAAGTCCCGGGCGGTGATGGCGGCGATATCGGCCTGGCGCGCGATCAGCGCGTTGCTGGCCGCTTCGATCTCGGCGATTTCAGGGGCCGACAGCGGCATCGACCAATCGTCGCGCTTGGCAATCTCGGGTCCGTACCAGGCGGCGGGACCGGTCTGTTCGGGCGGCAGCTCGAAGGACATCACGTCAGGCCGATTCCCAGGGAAAGCGCGGCGCGAACAGATCGTCGTCCGTCATCGACATGCGGAAGCTCTCGGTGGCGTTGACCAGGGCTGCGCGAATGCCCGGCTCGAGCGCGCTGTGGCCGGCATCGGGCACGATCACGAAGCGTGCCTCGGGCCAGGCGCGGGCCAGGGCGTCGGCGGTGACCGGCGGGCAGACGACGTCGTAGCGACCTTGCACGATGGTGCAGGGCAAGTGGCGGATGCGGCCGAGTTCGGTCCACGGCCAGCCCTCGGGCACGAAGGTGCCGTGCGCGAAGTAGTGTGCCTCTATGCGCGACAGGGCGAGCGCGAAGCCGCCGTGGTCCGATTCGAAAGGCGCGCGCGCCGTCGGGTACAGCGTCGAGCAGGCCGCCTCGTAGCGGCTCCAGGCGCGCGCTGCCGGGCGATGGACGTCGGGGTCGCGGTCGATCAGGCGGCGATAGTAGTTGGCCAGCAGGTCGGCGCGCTCGCTTTCCGGCAGCTGCTCGACGAAATCGCGCCATGCCTCGGGGAAAACCGTGCGCATCCCGTGGAGGAACCAGTCGATCTCCGGCCGCGAGCCGAGGAAGATGCCGCGCAGGACGAAGCCCGTGGTGCGCTCGGGGTGCTTCAGCCCGTAGGCCAGTGCCAGCGTGCTGCCCCACGACCCGCCGAACAGCAGCCAGCGCGGGATGCCGAGATGAACGCGCAGCTTTTCCATGTCGGCGACGAGATGGTCCGTCGTGTTGTCCTGTAGATCACCGAGCGGCATGGAGCGGCCGCAACCGCGCTGGTCGAAGACGATGACGCGGAAGAATTGCGGATCGAAGAATCGACGATGCACGGGCGCCGAGCCGGCACCCGGCCCGCCGTGCAGGAACAGCACCGGCACGCCCTCAGGATTGCCACTTTGCTCCCAATAGATCGTGTGCCGGCCATCGACCGCCAGCATTCCGCTGGCATAGGGCGAGATTTCCGGGAACAGGTCGGAGCGAAGGGGGGTCTCGGAACGCGGCATGCGACTCTCTGAAGGCATGAGTGCCACAGAGGCCTGCGCCGTTCCAGCGTTGCGGCGATTGCGGCTGCAAGGCGGCCATGTCTAAGCTTCATCGGGCGATATCGGAGGAACCGTGGTTTTTCAGCGTATTTTGCCGCTCCTCGTCGCCCTTCTCCTGACCGGCGCCTGTACGCTCGAGACCAATCCGCCGCAGACCGCGGCGGCAGGCCAGGCCGGCGGTGCCGCCTTGCCACGGGCGGTCGAAAAGGAAGTGGGCCCCGCCTATGCCTCGCCCGCCCTGCAAGCCATGGTCGATCGGGTGGGCCAGAAGCTGGTCACGAGTTCGGGACTTCCCGGCAGCTACCACTTCTATGTGCTCGACCAGCCGCTCGCCAACGCGCATGCCATGTCTTCGGGCTACGTCTTCGTGACCCGCGGCCTGCTCGCGCTGATGGACGACGAGGCCGAGCTCGCCGCCGCCATGGGCCACGAGCTCGGCCATATCGTGCAGAAGCACGCCGCCCGGCGCGAGCAGGCCCGCAAGGGCGTGCTCGACTCCGCCGTCGACGCGGCGCTCAAGAGCGGGTCGATGACGGTCGGCCGCACGGTCGCACGCGAGGGGATGCTGCAGCTGCGCCGCTATTCGCGCGATCAGGAGCTGGAAGCCGACCAGGTCGGAGTGGGATACATCACGCGCGCGGGCTACCGCGGCGATGCGATGGCCACCTTGATCGACAAGTTGCGGCGTCAATCGCGGCTCGAAGACGAGCTGATGGGCGAGGGCGCCGGCAGCGGCGAGGCCGGCGATCGCAGCGCGCTCTCGACCCATCCCGCTCCCGATGACCGGCTGGCCGCACTGCGCGCGATGGCGCGACCGCCGACACCGGGAGAATCGAACCGGGCGGAATATCTCAAGGCCATCGACGGCATGTCGGTGGACGACGCGCCGGAAGAGGGCTTCGTGCGCGGCTCGAGCTTCATGCATCCGACCATGCTGCTGGCCTTCGAGCTGCCGCGGGATTTCAGGCTGTTCAACGACCACGACGGCGTGATCGGCATCGGGCAGGACCATTCGATGATGTACTTCTCCTGCCGAGGCGAGCCCGTCGCGGGCCGGCTCGACGACTGGATGCGCAACCAGCTCAAGCCGACGCCGACCGACATAGAGGAGACCGCGATCGGCGGGGCGGAGGCGGCGATCGGCGCGCGGCCGCGCGGGTCGGACACCGGGCTTGGCCAGATCCGCTACGTCGTCATTCGACACGACGAGGGCATCTGCTACTTCAGCCTGGTGGCCGATGGTCCCGACAGGGACCGCCGCATCGAGGCGCTGGTCAATGCCACGCGGAGCTTCCGTCGGCTGTCGCCGGCCGAGGCGGCGAGCCTCCGGCCCTATCGGCTGCAGGTCGTGCCGACGGCCGGCACGTCGCCCGCGGCGCTGGCCGCCCGCCTGCCCTACGGCGACTTCCGGATGGATCGCCTTCTCACCCTGAACGGCGTCGGCGATGGCGCGGCGCTGATGGGCCGCCCCGAAGCCAAGATCGTCCAGCCCTGATCCAGGCATAGAAAAAGGCGGCTCGGCTTGCGCCGGCCGCCTTGTTCCGAATTCGCATACCGCCTAGGCGACCTTCTGCAGCACGCTGTTCAGCTTCTGCGTCGCCAGTTCCTTGTCGATGCGCTCGACCGCCGCGAGCTCACGCGCCAGCCGGTCCAGAGCCGCCTCGTAGATCTGGCGCTCGCTGTAGGACTGGTCGGGCTGGCCGGCATTGCGATGCAGGTCGCGCACGACCTCGGCAATCGACACCGGGTCGCCGGAGTTGATCTTGGCTTCGTATTCCTGGGCGCGCCGGTTCCACATGGCGCGGCTGACGCGGCTGCGGCCCTTCAGGGTCACCAGCGCGTTTTCCATGATCTTGCGCGAGGACAGCTTGCGCAGGCCCGACAGCTTGGCCTTCGCCACCGGCACGCGCAGCATCATGCGCTCCTGCTCGAACGAAATGACGAACAGGTCGAGCTTGTGACCGGCGATTTCCTTCGCCTCGATGTCGATCACCTTGCCCACGCCGTGGGTCGGATAAACGACGAAATCACCCTTCTCAAAAGCGAATTCCTTCGCCTTGGCGACTGCCTTCTTCGGCTTGGCCATATCTAGTCCCTTCACTCTTCGCCCCGCTCGTCAGCGACACCGCGACCCGCCGCGCACGCTCCCCTGCGTGCTCGCTCGGACGCCGTATCGGTCAGTTGCTTTCGGAGACCAACACGGACACCGAGCCAGCGGCAGACCGGACCCCGGACCGCTTCCAGCAGCATCCTTATAACAGAATTTCAGGTCAGAGTCGCGTCCCATGTTGCATTTGAGCAACGGTGGGGGCATGCCAAGGCTGCATGGCTCTGGCAACAGATGCGCAAAAGGACCGAAAAGCGCTCGATTCTACCGCTTGCCCGGGTTGCGGCTGAAATACTTTTCGTACTTGTCTTTTTCGTCCTTGAACGTGTCGGCGTCGGCCGGCGCTTCGCCCTTGCGGGTGATGTTGGGCCATTCGGCGGCCAGCTCGCGATTGACCTCGAGCCACCTCTCCATGCCCTTTTCCGTGTCGGGCACGATCGCCTTGGGCGGGCATTCGGGCTCGCAAACACCGCAATCGATACACTCGTCAGGATTGATGACCAGCATGTTCTCGCCCTCGTAGAAGCAATCCACGGGGCAGACTTCAACGCAGTCCATGTACTTGCACTTGATGCAAGCCTCGGTAACGACATAGGTCATCAACGGCTCCTGACGGCGGGCGGCTCCTTAACGTGCAAGCCGGGTCGGCGCAAGACTTCCAAATCACGCAGAGTCGATTTCGTCATACAACGCGCGTGCCTCTATTGCCGGCCCGCGGCGCTCTCCCAGGGCCAGGATTCGCACCACCCGGACACGTGGCCCAAGAGCGAACGTCAGCACCATGCCCGGCGTCACGCTGGCGTGCGGCTTGTCGGTGACGCGGCCATCGACGCGGCAGCGGGCCTTCTCGACATAACGCGTGGCAAGGGTTCGGGTCTTGAAAAAGCGCGCATGCCACAGCCATTTGTCGAGCCGCATCGCGCCTAGGAGTGCATCGGCGGGCTACTTCTTCCCGCCGAGCTTGAGCTCGAGCAGCTTGGCGAAGGGCGAATCGGCGGCGGCATCGCCCTTCTTTTCGGTCGTGGCGTAAAGGCGCAGTGCCGGCCCGCCCGGGTCGCGCCGCGGCGCACGAGGGCCACGGCGGTCCTCGCGCGGGCGATCCGCACCGGAGTTGGCCGGCCCCGATTTGGCTGCCCCGGCATTGGCCGGACCGGAACCGCCGGCGCGGGCACCGTCCCTCGCCTGATCAGGCCGCGGTCCATCGCGCCGCGGTCCATTCGCGCCATCGCGGCGCGGCTCGCCACGTTGCGGGCCGTCGGCAAAGAACTGTCGTTCGTTGGGCCGCTCGGGCCGCTCGCGCCGGCGCTGGTCGCGGCGTTCGCGCTCCTCCTGGCGCTGGCGGGCGCGCTGCTCCTCGCGCTCGCGCACGAAGCGCGGCTTGACCGAGAAGCTGTGAAGCGTGCCGGTTTCCTCCGACGGCGGATGGACGCGATAGCCGAGCGCACGCAGCACGTTGGCCATCTCCGGCTCCGAGCAGCCGACCAGCGACATCATCTGCGGCGTGGCCCGGAAATGACCGGGCGGGAGGGTCTTGAGGATCTCCTCTCCAGCTGCCGC
>CAZHQA010000177.1:7859-11216 GCA_964533955.1 uncultured Reyranella sp.
GCGGCGACGATCGCCCATTCGCTGATCTCGCCATCGCTCGCCGCGCCCGGCGGCGGCGAGGTCGCGGCAGCCGGCGTGGCTGGCTCGGGCTTCTTGTCCTGCCTCTGCTGCTGGGCGCGGCGCGCCGCCTCGCGGCTGTCGCGCACGGCCTGGCGCGCCATTGCCGCGAGGCGCTCGACCATGTCGGCGCGGATGGCGTGGTCGCCCAGCGGCAGGTAGCCGATGGCGGCGTAGAAGTCGCGCTCGGCATCGCGCGGCAGGTCGATCGAGGTGCGCCCTTCGGCCGGCAGCGGCGGGATCGTCTCGCGCGCCTTGGACACCATCCAGAGACCGGCGCGCAGGCGGATCGGCACCGGCTTCAGCATGCTCGGGAAATAGAGCGAGTAAACGCCGACACGCACGCCGAGGCGCGCCAGGGCCTTGCGATCCTCCTCGCCAAGCTGGGCGAGCTGCTGCTCGATCGGCCGACGCGGCAGCACGCCGAGGCCCTCGCACAGCTGGAACACGATGCCGCGCGCGCCGGCCGGCAACTCTTCGGTGGCGCGTGCGTCCATCAATTCGCTGAGGCCGAGCCGCACGCGGGTTTCGACCCAGGCGGCGGCACGCTTGCGCACGTCTTCGCGCGCCGGCCCGTCGAGCAGGTCGGATGCCAGCGCCTCGACCTTGGGCGCCAGGATGTCGCCGCTCGGCAGCAGCCGCGCCACCGGCCCGCCGCCCCAGCACACGCGCAGCTGGGAGTCGAACACCAGCCCGCCGTCGGCCGACGACGTGAAGGCCTGCAGGCGAGCCGGCAGATCCTGGCGCAGCGCGCGCAGCGCGGCACTCAGCACGGCCTTCTGGTCGGCATGGCCCTCGGTCGTATCGGGAACGAAGCGGAAGCCCTCGACGCGTCCGAGATGCTCGCCCTCGACCGTGACCTCGCCCGCGGAAGCGACCGACGACGTCATTTCACCCTCATCCTGCAATCTTCGTACAAGCAGTGCCGCCCGTCTATCGACAAACCTTTGCGTCAGGCGCTGGTGCAACACGTCGGACAGCCTGTCCTCGATCGCGCGCGCCCGCTCCTGCCAGTGCGCGGCCCGCTGGATCCAGTCGGCGCGGTGCGAAATATATGTCCAGGTTCGCACATGGGCGATGCGCGTCATCAACGTGTCGATGTCGCCGTCGAAGCGCTCCAGTTTCTTGACGTGACTGTCGATCCAGTCCTCGGGCAGGCGCTCGCCGCCCTGGGTGAGATGCTGGAACAGCTGGCCGAGCAGGGCGGTATGTTCCTCGGTCATGGTCTTGCGGAAGTCCGGTACCTGACAGACCTCCCACAGGAGCTTGACCCTGCCCGGGGCGTGCAAACGGGGCAGGAAATCAGAGTGCGCCGACAGGGTCTGCAGCGCCAGCTGGTCGTCCTGCTCACGCACGCGCTGCAGCGCGGCGTGCGGCGGCAAGGCGTTGAGCGAGGCAATCAGGCCCGGCACCGAGCGGAAATCGAGGTCGCGGTTGCGCCACTGCACCTCGCGCAACGGATCGAAGCGATGGTTCTCGATCGCCTCGACGGTCTCGGCGTCGAGACCGTCCACGTTGGTGGTGGTGCCGAAGGTGCCGTCATTCATGTGGCGCCCGGCCCGGCCGGCGATCTGCGCCAGCTCGACGGCGCGCAACGGACGCGTGCTGCGGCCGTCATATTTCCGCAACGACGCGAACCAGACGTGGTTGACGTCGAGATTGAGGCCCATGCCGATCGCGTCGGTGGCGACGAGATAGTCGACCTCGCCGGCCTCGAACATCTCGACCTGGGCGTTGCGCGTGCGCGGGCTGAGCGCGCCCATGACGATCGCCGTGCCGCCGCGCTGGCGGCGGATCAGCTCGGCCATCTCGTAGACTTCGTTGGCGGAGAAGCCGACGACGGCCGAGCGGCGCGGCAGGCGCGTCGCCTTCTTCGGCCCGACATAGGACAGCTTGGAGAAGCGCGGCCGCGCCACGACGTCGATGTCGGGCAGCAGGCGGTTGAGGATCGGCCGGATCGTGTCGGCGCCCAGCAGCATGGTCTCGTCCGTGCCGCGTGCGTGCAGGATGCGGTCAGTGAAGAAGTGGCCGCGCTCGGGATCGGCCGCCATCTGCACCTCGTCGACCGCGAGGAAGGAGACCGGCCGGTCGAGCGGCATGGATTCGACGGTGCAGATGAAGTAACGCGCGCCGGGTGGCGCGATCTTCTCCTCGCCGGTGATCAGCGCGACCTGAGAGACGCCCTTCAGTCGCACCACACGGTCGTAGTTCTCGCGCGCCAGCAGGCGCAGCGGAAAACCGATCATGCCCGATTCGTGGCCGAGCATGCGTTCGATCGCGAGATAGGTCTTGCCGGTGTTGGTGGGTCCGAGGACGGCCGTCAGCCGGCCGGCGGCGCCAGTAAGCGACATTGCGCCACCTTCGCGCGCGGCGGTGGCGGAAGCAAGGCGTCAGCCCGCGGCCGTCAACCGGTCGCCGGGGGCTCGAGCTTGTTGCAACCCAGCATCGGCCCGAGGTCGGCGCGCTGCACCAGCACGGCCATGCCCTGCTCGGGCTTGAAGCGATCGGGGGAAACCGTCCAGCTCGCCGCGGCGCCGTCCCAGCGCGCGAGCGTCTCGAGGAGTCGCACGACGTTGAAGTTCTCGAGGGTGCGGCCGCCATTCTCGCCCCGGCCGATCGCCGTCGAGTGCCGCCGGTCGTAGACCGCGAGCACGACGTCGGCCGGCCCGTCGAGCCTGAAGGCGGCGAGCTTGACCGAGAGGACGCCGTCCGGCGAACGCGCGAGCTCGGGCGTGGCGCGTTGCGGCGAGCGGCGATGCGCCTCGGCCAGCAGGGTCGAGATCGGTTCGATGGAGAGGCCGGGATCGTGGCCGATGCCGTCGACGACCATCTCCGGCGTGTAGACGTAGCGCTGCTTCATCGTGCGGGCATAGGCGCGCTGGCGTTCCGTCGTCTCGCGGCTGGCGAAGCGGTCCTTCCAGCCGATGTAGTCCCAATAATCGACATGATAGGACAGCGCGACGATATCGCTGCGCCGGCTGAGCGTGCCGAGCTGCAGGTCGGCCGGCGGGCAGGAGCTGCAGCCCTGCGAGGTGAAGAGCTCGATGGCCCACGGGCCGCCGGACGGCCCGCCGATGGAGGAGCCGCCGGCGGGTTCGCGTGCCAGGATCGGCGTCGCGGCGGCACCGGCGAGGGCGGCGGCGCCGCCGATCAGCACGGAGCGGCGGGCAGGCAGTGAAATCTTCGACATGCCGCCAACATGGGTGTCGGGGGTGGGACCGGCCAATCAACAAACGGTTAGCGCAGCTTCGACCAAAGGCATATTCCGTCCAGCTGATTCCAGCTGGACGGAATATGCTC
>CAZHQA010000178.1:0-11173 GCA_964533955.1 uncultured Reyranella sp.
ATTCGCCGTTTGGCGGTGCACAAGTAAAGGAGCGTACCATGATGACCCAGCCGATCGAAAAGTTTCAAAAGCTGACCAGTGAAGTCTCGGCGGGGGGAAACGTTGTCACCAAGCTCGGCTTTGCGTTCGACGACCGGCGCCTGATCGAGCGTCGCGCCCGCTATGCGCGCGCCGCCCTGCTCGCGGACGGACTGACCGAGGCCCTGCTTTGGGTCGGCCGGCAGGCCGGGCGCGCCTGGCAGGCCGTCAAGGCCGACTACCGGCTGCGCGCCGCCGAGGCCCAGCTGTTCCGCATGAGCGACCGCGAGCTCAGCGACCTCGGCCTCAGCCGGGCCGAGATCCCGTTCGCCGTGCGCGAGGCGCATGTCGAAGGTCTCGAGCCGCAGTTCGACGCCGCGCATGCCGCCGCCGTTGCTGCGGCCAACCGCAACGAGCGCCCCGCCATCTTCTGGGCGGGCCGCGCCTGAGCGAATTACCAGCCTAGTGGCGTAGCGTAAGCGTAGAAAGGGCCAGCGAAAGCTGGCCCTTTTATTTTGTGTCGCTGGCGATCCCCGTCCGTCGCGGGTTACTGCGCCACCTCCCGCGGACGGGGGAGGGCAAGATTGCCGACTTCATTCCCCTCCCCCGTCTTCGGGGGAGGTGGCGCGGTCACACCGCGACGGAGGGGGGTCATGCGCTTTACACCCATTGGTTGTATGTTCGTCACATAATCGCCCGATTGCGCTCGTGTGATGCGGCGATGAACCGTTTCGCGCGCGCCCTTCGGAAGAATCCCACCGATGCCGAAAGACACTTGTGGAATCATCTGCGGGCGCGACGGTTGAATGGCTTCAGATTTCGTCGGCAACGCCCGTTCGGACCTTTCGTCTGCGACTTCATCTGCCTCGAGGCTTCGGTCGTCGTCGAACTGGATGGCGGCCAGCACGCCGAGCAGATCAGTTATGACGAGCGTCGCGATGCGTTCTTCAGATCGTATGGCTTTCGGGTTCTGCGATTTTGGAATGCCGACGTGCTGTCGAACACGGAGGTCGTGCTTGAAACCATCGTGCAGGCCATGAGTCATCCCGAGATCGACGGTCGCTTGGCGTGATGGTGTGGAATGAAGTCGGCAATATACGCGACGGCAGGGGAAGGCGGCACGGCTGTCGATCCATGACCCCCTCCGTCGGCGTAAGACGCCGCCACCTCCCCCGAAGACGGGGGAGGAGGTGAGTCGGCAATGCTGCTCTCCCCCGTCAACCGGGGCGGGGGCGCGGTAATCTGCGACGGCAGGGGAAGGCGGCACGGCTGTCGATCCATGACCCCCTCCGTCGGCGTAAGACGCCGCCACCTCCCCCGAAGACGGGGGAGGGGGTGAGTCGCCGATGTGCCTCCCCCGTCTTCGGGGGAGGGGGCGCGGTAATCCGCGACGGAGGGGGAAGGCTGCACCGTGACGGGGAAGGGCGTCATGCGCGGCGCAGGAGAAGCGTGCGCCAGTCGGCGCCGCCGGTTTCGCGATCGACGTGGCGTTCCTCGGAGAAGCCGCGGCGGCGGTAGGTCGAGAGGATCATGTCGGCCTGCTCGAGCAGCAGGCCGCTCAGCAGCACGCGGCCGCCGGGGCGGGTTGCCGCGGCGAAGGACTCCGACAGTTCGATCAACGGGCCGGCCAGGATATTGGCGACGATCAGGTCGTAGGGCGCTCGCGCGGCGAGCTCGGGCGCGTGCAGGCCGATCGAGGTCACGAACCGGCAGAGCGGCGCCACGCCATTCAGCGCGGCATTGGCGATCGCCACCTCGACGGCTTGCGGATCGTTGTCGCCGCCCACCACCGGCCGCCGCCACAGCTTGGCCATGGCGATGGCCAGGATGCCGCTGCCGCAGCCGACGTCGACGGCCGTTGCCGTCTCGGCCGGCTCGAGCGTGGCCAGCATCTCGAGGCAGCCGCGCGTGGTGGCGTGCGTGCCGGTGCCGAAGGCCATGCCGGCATCGATCTCGATCGGCAGCAGCCCGGCGGGAATGCCGTCGCGGGCGTGGCCGGGATGGACCCAGAACGGCCCGACCTGGAAAGGCCTGAACGAGCGCTGGTTCTCGGCCACCCAGTCGATGTCGGGCAGCTCCTCCCATTGCCAGCTGCCGTCGACCGCGGCCGACACCCGGGCCCGCTCGCCCTGGCCGAAGATCTCGATGCGCCACGGGCCGTCGCGCGACACTTCGTGGCTGGTGACGATGAAGCCGAACTCGGCGAGCGGCTCCAACTCCCGTTCCCGCGCCAGCCGCTGGCTGGCCGGAACCACGCGCCACGTCTTCCAGCCGGTCATCGCGATCAGGCGGCCTCGATGAAGCTGTCGAGCACCTTCTTCGGCCCGGCCTTCTCGAATTCGATGTCCAGCTTGTTGCCATCGATCGCCACGACGCGGCCATAGCCGAACTTCTGGTGGAACACGCGCTGGCCGACGGCGAGGTCGGGCTTGTCGCCTTCGACGGCGCGGCGGTCGTCGTAGGTCTCGTCGCGCCAGCGGGTGCGGGCGCGCCCGCCCCCCAATCCTGAATGGCTGGTGACGCCGAGGCTCTCGTAGTCGAAGCCCGACGCCTGGTCGCGCAGCCCGCCGTGGTGGCCCGCGGAGTAGGTGGCGTAGAGCCCGGCGTCGCTCGACTCCGCCAGCCGGTCGGCCGGCAGCTCGCGCAGGAAGCGCGACGGAATGGCGGCCTGCCACTGGTTGAAGACACGGCGGTTGGCGGCGAAGGAGACGTAGGCCCGCTTGCGCGCCCGCGTCAGCCCGACATAGGCCAGCCGGCGCTCCTCCTCCAGCCCGGGCACGCCCTTCTCGTCGAGCGCGCGCTGGTTGGGGAACAGGCCTTCCTCCCAGCCGGGCAGGAACACGGTGTCGAACTCCAGTCCCTTGGCGGCGTGCAAGGTCATGACGCTCACCATGTCGCTGCCGGATTTTTCGGCAGTGTCGGTCAGCAGCGCCACGTGCTCGAGGAAGGCCGGCAGGGTGTCGAATTCCTGCAGCGCGTTGGTCAGCTCCTTGAGGTTCTCCAGCCGGCCTTCGGCCTCGGGCGAGCGGTCGGCCCGCAGCATGTCGGTATAGCCCGACTCGTCGAGCATGGTTTCCACCACCTCGACGTGGCCGATGCCCTCGAGCATGGCGCGCCAGCGCTCGAAGCTCCTGATCAGGTCGCCCAGCGACTTGCGCGCGCGGCCCTTGAACTCGTCGGTCTCGAGCGCCCGCCGCGTCGCCTCGAACAGCGACACCTTGCCGGCCCGCTGGATGACACGCAGCGTGCGCAGCGCCGATTCGCCGAGGCCGCGGCGCGGCGTGTTGTAGATGCGCTCGAAGGCGAGGTCGTCGTCGGGCTGCACGGTGACGCGGCAATAGGCCAGCGCGTCGCGGATTTCCTGGCGCTCGTAGAAGCGCGGGCCGCCGATCACGCGGTAGGGCAGGCCCATGGTGATGAAGCGCTCCTCGAACTCGCGGGTCTGGAAGCCGGCCCGCACCAGGATGGCCATCTGGCTGAGCGGATGCTTGTCGCGCTGCAGCGCCTCGATCTCCTCGCCGACCTGGCGCGCCTCCTCGTCGCCGTCCCACACGCCGCGCAGCGAGATGCGCTCGCCGTCCCTGAGCTCGGTCCACAGGGTTTTCCCCAGCCGGCCCTCGTTGTGCGAGATCAGGTGCGAGGCGGCGGCCAGGATGTGCGGCGTCGAGCGGTAGTTGCGCTCCAGCCGCACGATAGTGGCGCCGGGGAAATCCTTCTCGAAGCGCAGGATGTTGCCGACCTCGGCGCCGCGCCAGCCGTAGATCGACTGGTCGTCGTCGCCCACGCAGCACACGTCCTCGGTGCCCTGGGCGAGCAGGCGCAGCCACAGGTACTGCGCCACGTTGGTGTCCTGGTACTCGTCGACGAGGATATGGCGGAAGCGGCGGTGGTACTGGGCCAGCACGTCGGGATGCTGCTGCCACAGGGTGACGCAGTGCATCACCAGGTCGCCGAAGTCGACGGCGTTCACCTCGGCCAGCCGCGCCTGGTACTGGCGATAGATGTCCGCCGCCCTGCCGTTGGCGAACTCGCCGGCATCGTCGGCGTTGACCTTTTCGGGCGTCAGCGCGCGGTCCTTCCAGCGCTGGATGATGTGGCTCAGCACCCGGGCCGGCCATTTCTTGTCGTCCACGCCCTCGGCCTGCAGCAGCTGCTTGAGCAGGCGGGTCTGATCGTCGGTATCGAGGATGGTGAAGTTGCTCTTGAGGCCGACCAGCTCGGCGTGGCGGCGCAGCACGCGCACGCCGATGGCATGGAACGTGCCCAGCCACATGCCGTCGGCCGCGCCGCCGATCAGGCTGGCGACGCGGTCGAGCATTTCGCGTGCCGCCTTGTTGGTGAAAGTGACAGCCAGGATCTGCGACGGCCGTGTGCGGCCGGTGATCAGCAAATGGGCAATGCGCGTGGTCAGCACGCGCGTCTTGCCCGTGCCGGCGCCGGCCAGCACGAGCAGCGGGCCGCCGTCGTGGACGACGGCCTTGCGTTGCTCCTCGTTCAGCCCCTCGAGATGGGCGCCGGGCGCGAGCGCGCGCCGTGCCGGCGTTTGCGGCAGCGGAACTGGATCGTCCGTGATTTCGAACGGGTCGGCGGGGGGCGCCATGCACCACCATATAGCAATCGCCGCCAGTGCCGCCTATCTTTCCACCGGGGACCGGCCGAATATGGCGTTGAGGTGACCGAATGGCCCGAGGGTTGAACGGATCGGCGAACGGCTCCGGCCGCTGGTTGGGTACGGAGGGCGGTGTCGAGGCGCGGCGGCCCGGCGGCGAGAGCAATCTGCCGCCCGAGGTGATCGACGCCCTGCCGGCCGTGGTCGGCGTGCAAACCGAGATTCCCGAAAACCGCCGCTCCGCCAAGACGCTGGGCGCCGAGCGCGAGGGCCACGGCATCGTGATCGACGATGAAGGCCTGGTCGTCACCATCGGCTACCTGATCACGGAAGCCGCGACCATCACCGTGACCGACGGCGACGGCCGCAAGCTCGATGCCCGGCTGGTCGGCTACGACTATGAGAGCGGCTTCGGCCTGGTGCGCACCGTGGTGCCGCCGCCGGTGCGGCCGATGGCCTTCGGCGATTCCGACAGCCTGATGCTGCGCAGCGAGGCCTATGTCGCGGGCGTGGGCGGCGAGAAGGCGGTGCTCAAGGTCAAGGTCGCCGGCCGCCGCGAGTTCGCGGGCTACTGGGAGTACCTGCTCGACAACGCGATCTTCACCGTGCCCGCCTATGGACTGTGGGGCGGCTCGGCCCTGATCGGCAGGGACGGCACCTTGCTCGGCGTGGGCTCGCTCCTGGTGCAGGAAGCGCTCGGCCCGGGCTCGCCGGCCTTTCCCGGCAACATGTACGTGCCGATCAACCGGCTGAAGCCGATCTTCAGCGAGCTCGTCGAGAACGGCCAGCTGTCGACGCCGCCCCGGCCGTGGCTCGGACTCATCACCCTCGAGCACATGGGCCAGCTCGTGGTCGGCGGCATCTCCGAGGGCGGCCCGGCCGATCGCGCCGGACTGAAGCGCGGCGACGTCCTGCAGGCGCTGAACGGCGAAGTACTGGACGACATCGCCGAGTTCTACCGCCGGCTCTGGACCACCGGGCCGGCCGGGACCGCGGTCACGCTGCGCATGGAGCGCGACAACGACGCCTTCGAGGTCACGGTGCGCACCGGCGATCGGGCGAAATACTACAGGCACGGCGCCGACTGAGGGAACGACCGGCGAAAGAGCGAGACCAGGGCAAGAACAAGACCAGGGGAAGAACATGGCACGGGCCTTCGCCTCACAGGCGGACATGGCGGACAAGAAGATCACCTTCAGCCGCCTCAGCGAGCACGCATACGCCTTCACCGCCGAGGGTGATCCCAACACCGGCATCGTGGTCGGCGACGACGCCGTCATGGTGATCGACGCCCAGGCCACGCCGGCCATGGCGCAGACCGTCATCGAGCGCATCCGCACCGTCACCGACAAGCCGATCAAGTATGTCGTCCTGACGCACTATCACGCCGTGCGCGTGCTCGGCGCCTCGGGTTACGGCGCCGAGCATGTCATCTGCAGCGAGGCGACCCGCGACCTGATCGTCGAGCGCGGCGCGCAGGACTACAAGTCCGAGCTGCAGCGCTTTCCGCGCCTGTTCCAGGCGGCGGAGACCATTCCCGGCCTGACATGGCCCACCCTGACGTTCGGCGATCGCATGTCGATCTGGCTGGGCAAGTTGCAGGTCGACATCATCCATGCCGGGCGCGGCCACACCAAGGGCGATACGATCGTCTGGCTGCCCGAGGAGCGCACGCTCTTCTCGGGCGATCTCGTCGAGTACGGCGCCACGCCCTATTGCGGCGATGCCCACTACAAGGACTGGCCCGAGACCTTGCAGAAGCTGCGGGACCTCAAGGCCGGGGCGCTGGTGCCCGGCCGGGGCGACGCACTGGCCGGCGAGCAGGCGGTCGAGGAGGGCATCGCCGGCACGCAGCAGTTCCTGAGCGACCTCTACAAGGCGGTGTCGCAGCACGCGCAGGGCGGCGAATCCCTCAAGCAGGCCTACGACAAGGCGATGGCGGCCCTGCAGCCGCGCTACGGCAACTGGGTGATCTTCGAGCACTGCATGCCGTTCAACGTCAGCCGCGCCTACGACGAGGCCAAGGGACTCGATCATCCGCGCATCTGGACCGCCGAGCGCGACGTCGAGATGTGGTCGGCGCTGGAGAAGGCGGACTGATGCGAAGATTGTCATCCCGGGGCCGCAGGCCGAGGGACCTCTAAGGCGCCGGGAAAGGTCCCTCGCTTCGCTCGGGATGACACCTCGTGAGTTCCTACACTTATCGCCGCTACCCCTATCGTCGCCCGGCTGAGCTGGACGGCAAGGGCTCGCGCCGGCCGGTCGTGATCGTCGGGGCAGGCATGGCGGGGCCGACGCTCGCCCTGTCGCTCGCCGTGCGCGGCGTGCTGTCGGTGCTGCTCGACGACGACGACACCGTGAGCTTCGGCAGCCGCTCGATCTGCCAGGCCCAGCATAGCCTCGAAGTGTGGGATCGCTTCGGCATTTCCCGGCGCATGGTCGAGAAGGGCATCACCTGGGAGGAGGGCGAGGTCTATCTCGGCGACCAGCCGATCTACCGCTTCAACCTGGCGCCCGAGCCCGGCCACAAGTTCCCGGCCTTCGTCAACCTCCAGCAATACTACGTCGAGGAATACCTGTACGAGGCCTGCCTCGCCGAGAAGCTGATCGAGCTCCGGCCGCGCAACAAGGTGGTCGGCGTCACGCCGCGCCACGACGGCGTGACGGTCGACGTCGAGACGCCGGACGGGCGCTACGAGCTCGCCGCCGAGTGGCTGGTCGCCTGCGATGGCGTGCGCAGTCCCATCCGGCATCTGCTCGGCCTGCCGTTTCCCGGCGAGGTCTTCCACGACCAGTTCCTGATCGCCGACATCAAGCTGATGAGCGAGCTGCCCCGCGAGCGGCGGTTCTGGTTCTACCCGCCGTTCCATCCGACCAATTCCGTCCTGCTGCACCGCCAGGCCGACAACATCCTGCGCGCCGATTTCCAGCTCGGCCGCGATGCCGACCCCGAGGAGGAGAAGAAACCGGAGAATGTCGACCGGCGGCTGCGCCAGATGTTCGGACCCGAGGCGCGCTGGCAGCACGAATGGACCAGCGTCTACACTTTCACCTGCCGGATGATGGAGCGCTTCGTGCACGGCCGCGTGGTGTTCGCGGGCGACGCCGCCCACGTCGTCTCGCCGTTCGGCGCGCGCGGCGGCAACGCCGCGGTGGCCGACGCCGACAATCTCGCCTGGAAGCTCGCCCTGGTGCTGAACGGCGCGGCGCCGGAACGCCTGATCGAGACCTACGACAGCGAGCGCCGCGCCGCGGCGCGGGAGAATATCCTGAACTCGACCCGCAGCACCGATTTCATCACCCCCAAGTTCGCGGCCTCGCGCCTCTTTCGCGATGCCACGCTGTCGCTCGCCCGGGACTTTCCCTTCGCTCGCGCGTTGATCAACAGCGGCCGGCTGTCGGTGCCGACCGTGCAGGCGGGCTCGCCGATCGACACGCCCGATGCCGACGCCGACTGGCAGCATGGTCCCGGGCCGGGCCGCGCCATGGTCGACGCGCCACTCGGCAACGGATGGCTGGTCGACCGGCTCGGGCTCGGATTCACCCTCCTGGTGTTCGACGATGCGATGAACGGGCCGGCCGGCGTCAACATGGTCAGGATCGAGGAGGCAGGATTGGTGCGCCAGCGCTACGATGCCCGGCCCGGCACGGCCTATCTGATCCGGCCCGACCGCTACGTCGCGGCGCGCTGGCGCAGGCCCGACGAGGCGGCGGTGAAGGCGGCGCTGGCGCGCGCGACCGGACGATAGAAATCATGTTCCTCTCCCCCGCTAGGGGGAGAGGAGGAGGAAGGAGAACCGGATGCAAGCGACATCGGGCGCCCTGCGTCGCACCCTCAACCTGGTGCACCCCGACGACGTCTACAACGCCATCGTCGACGCCCACAAGGACCTGAGCGACGAGCAGTGCCGCGCCTTCGATGCGCGGCTGATCCTGCTGCTGGTCAACCATATCGGCGACGAGGCGGTGATCCTCGAGGCGCTCAAGGAGGCGCGGCCATGAGCGATGTGCTGCACGGCCGCCTGGCGCTGGTCACCGGCGCGGGCCGCGGCAACGGCGCCGCCATCGCCCGCGGCCTGGCGGCGGCGGGCGCCGAGGTGATCGTCACCGACATCGACAAGGATGCCGCCCACACCATCGCCGAGTCGATCGTCCGGCAGGGCGGCAAGGCGCGCGGCTTCGCGCTCGACGTCACCGATGCCGAGGGCTGCGCCCGGCTGGCCGAGGACGTGGCGCTGCTGGTCGGGCCGATCCGCATCCTGGTCAACAATGCCGGAATCTTCCTGCGCGGCAATCTCGCGGCGCCGGACGGCCGCGAGCGTTGGGACAAGACCATGGCGGTGAACGTGCAAGGCCCGTTCAACGTCACCATGGCCTTCGTCGACCAGCTCAAGCTCACCAGGGGCACGATCGTGAACATCGCCTCGATCAATTCCTACGTCGCCCAGGCCGGCAGCGGCGCCTATCCGGTGTCCAAGGGCGCGCTCGCCCAGTTCACGCGCGCACTGGCCTCCGAGCTGGCGCCCGACGGCGTGCGGGTCAACGCGCTGGCGCCCGGCCTCATTTCCACCGCCATGACCGAGCCGACGCGCGCCGATCCCCGGCGGCTCGAGGCCTTCCTGGCCCATGTACCGATGAAGAGGGTCGGCGAGCCGGAGGAACTGGCCGGGCCGGTCGTGTTCCTCTGTTCGGACGCCGCGAGCTATGTCACCGGCGCCATCCTGCCGGTCGATGGGGGATTCCTTGGGGTCTGAGATCACGACACGCGCCGCGACGGTCGACGACGTCGAGCTGCTGCACAAATTCTCGATCGACCTCGCGACCTACGAGGACGAACCGCACGCCGTCACCTCGACGCCCCAGACTCTGGCGCGCGACGGCTTCGGCAAGGATCCGAAATTCGCCGCGCTGATCGCCGAGCAGGGCGGCAGGCCCGTGGGGTTCGCCCTCTACACCTTCAACTACTCGGTGTGGACCGGCGCACGCGGCATCTTCATCGAGGATATCTGGGTGGTGCCCGAGCAGCGCCGCGGCGGGGTCGCCCGCGCGCTGATGGTCGCACTCGCCCGGGAATGCATCGCCCGCGGCTACAGGCGCATCGATCTCAACGTCCTCGACTGGAATCCGGCGCGAGGTTTCTACGAGAGGATGGGCTTCCGCTGGATCAAGAACTGGCTGCCTTACCGGCTCAGCGGCGATGCGCTGGGGAAGCTGGCTGCAGGTTAAACTAAGGGCCAGTGAACTTATTTGGGCTGCGCCTGCGCATGCCAACTTCTAGGTTCAGGATGTCTTTGGAGCGTCGATATGGCTGAGTCCGCTGACGCCGATGGATACTTCAAACTCATGCGGCGCCTACAAGCGCGCTGCTATAAAAATACTTGGAAGCATCCGCTTGGCGACAAAGCGCCAATTCTTGTCCAAGGACTTGATACATTGCTTTCCGGTCTCGACCGTATGGCCTCCTGTTTTGGAGGCTGTAGGGGCGGCGATCATTGCGCTGAGTACCTAACTGGCCGCGCCGTCTCGTCGTGCACCTCCGCGATGCTGCTGATGGAAAACGGCTACTACGATGAAGCACTTTCGATCATTCGTAGTCTCGGCGAGCTGGCAAACCTCATGTCCGTTTTTGCGGCGGACAAGAACGAGTTTCGACGATGGAAATCCATCAATGAAAGGCAGCGCCGCAGCGCCTTCGCGCCTGTGAAGATCCGGCTTTGGCTTGAGAAGCACGATGGCATCATGGTGGTCGACGAAGAGCGATATCGCTTCTTGTCTTCCTATTCGATCCACGCGAGTCCAAATAATATTCCGCAAGCTCATAATGCCCAAGCGGCTGGGTCGATCGCTCCCACTTTTGAAGTCGCCGGTTTCTTGTTGTGTCTCAACGAACTTGCTCGCGCGATGGCTTTCATTGGTATCTTTGCCCCGCGGCTCTGTGCAGTTCCGCCGGCTATCGAGCAGGCTCTTCAGGAGGTAAATCGTCTGATTGTGGAGCATATCGGTGGCGTGAATGCCGATGTGAAAGGAAGACCGTGGCTCAAATTGCACTGAGCTGACTTTCCACTGGGTTCCCCATCACCTCAGCGGCGAGGCGCTTGCCAGGCTTGCGGAGAACTGAGGCGGGCCACCCACACGAGGCCGTGCCAGCCGCCGGGCAGAGTGAAATCGCGCGCCGGATCGCGCTGCAGCCCGAGACGCGCCATCACGGCCTGCGATCGCCGATTGTCCGGCGACGTGTAGGAGATGACCTCGGTCAGGCCGGTCCGGTCGAAGACGTCGCGCAGCGCCGCGGTCGCGGCTTCGGTCGCATAGCCTTTGCCCCAGGCCGCGCGCGCGAGCCGCCAGCCGACCTCGACGTGAGCGCCCAGGGGAGGCCCCTGATCGCGCCGCATGATCCCGGCGTATCCGGCCAGGGCGCCGCGCCCATCCTCGATGGCCAGCCGGGCGAAGCCATGGGTGCGAAGGGCGGCGATGTAGCGGTCGAGCTTGGCGTCGCTGGCGACGCGGTCGATCGGTCCGCCGAGGTCCTGCATCACCTCGGGGTCG
>CAZHQA010000179.1:0-9167 GCA_964533955.1 uncultured Reyranella sp.
TCGACGTTGCGCCGGAAGATCCGCTGTTTCTGGCCGCGGGCGACGATCCGGCGCAGCGCGTCGATCACCGTGACGTTGAGCTTGCCGATCGCCCTGGAGCGCGCCATGTGCGCGCCGTTCATGATGTTCTCGTTCATGACCAGGCGCACGAATTCGGGATGCTCGTGGTAGTAGTCGAAGGTGAACCCGACGATGGTGCTGAGCGCTTCCACTGGCGGCAGCGCATCGAGATCGAGCGTCGCCTCGGCGCGGCGGATGCCGGAGTAGGCTTCTTCGAGTACCGCCAGATAGAGGCCTTCCTTGCCGCCGAAGTAATAGTAGATCATGCGCTTGCTGGTGCGCGTGCGGGCCGCGATGGCGTCGACTCTTGCGCCGCTATAGCCCTTCTGGGCGAACTCCCGTGTCGCCACCTCGACGATGTTGCGCCGCGTGCCCTGCGGATCGTTGATCCGGTGGCGCCTTCCGCTGCGGCCTTCCTGCGTCGCTCTCATCGGTCCAACATGGCTAGCGCGGGATGCTATGTCGCGGCAACGCCGAATCCGAACAGGTGCCGCGGCGTCTCCCACAACAGCTTCCGGCGGTCCTGCGGCTCGGGAAACAGCCGGTCGACGATGGACAGCAGCGGCCCGTAGTCCAGTCGCTCCGGTGCGCGCAGGAACGGCCAGTCCGAGCCCCACAGGCAACGATCGAGGCCGAACGAGTCGACCAGGGCACGGACATAGGGCCAAGTGTCCTCGTAGGGGAACGCCGCGCGCGAGTACTTGGCCAGACCCGACAACTTGACGACGGCGCGGGCGCTTCTTCCCAACTCGAGCAGCGCGGCGAAGCCGGGTTGCGAGGGCCCGAGCTCAAGGTCCGGCCGGCCGCAGTGATCGATGAGGATCTTCACGTCGCAGCCCTCGACGAGCCGGACGAGCGATGCCAGCTGGTTTCCTTCGCCCTGGAGCTGGAGGAACAGGTCGAGCCCGGCCAGGCGCCGGATCAGCGGCTCTGTGTCCCGATAGTAGTCGACGCCGTGAAACGTGGCGTTGAACGCAACACCGACGATGCCCTGGCGCTTCAGGTCGGAGAGATCGTCCTCGGAGGCCTCATTCGGGACGACGGCGATGCCCTTGAAGCGACCGCCGCTGCGCGCGATCACGTCCAGAAGGCAGCTGTTGTCCTCGCCGTAGCCCGAGTTCGGTCCGACGAGCAACGCATGCTCGACCCGGTAGGCGTCGCAGAGCGCGTTGAACTGGACCGCCGTGCCGACTTCCTGACCTGCCGGCCTGTATTTGACGTCGATGCGATAGGGATGCCTGCCAGGGTCGAGGACGTGACAGTGGCAATCTATCTTCGGCTCGCCGAGCGCGCTCATGCCTTTCCGCTGACGCCGGCATCGGCGAAGGTCGCCATGCCGTTGTGGCAGGCGGCGGCCGCCTTGAGGATCGGCACGGCCAGGGCGGCGGCCGACGCCTCGCCCAGGCGCATGTCCATGTCGAGCAAGGGCCGCTGGCCGATCGCCTGCAGCAGTCGCGTATGACCGGGTTCGGCCGAGCGATGTGCCACCCGGCAATGATCCAGCGCATGACGGTCCGCCACGTAGAGCACGGCGGCCGCCGCGGTGCAGGCGTAGCCGTCGAGCAGCACGGGAATGCGACCGACGCGGGCGGCCACGACGGCGCCGGCGATCGCGGCGAATTCCTCGCCGCCCACCGCGGCCAGCAAGGCCAGCGGGTCGCGCGCCGCAATCGCATCCTTGTGGCGGCCGAGCGCCTCGTCGATCACGGCGATCTTGCGGGCGAGCGCGGGGCCGCTGACGCCGGTGCCCGGGCCCGCCCAGTCGGCGCCGCTGCCGCCGAACAGCGCCGCGCACAGCGCGGCTGCAGTCGTGGTGTTGGCAATGCCCATTTCGCCCAGGCACAGCACGTCGATGCCGGTCTCGGCCGCCATCATGCCGTAGGCCATGGCGTTGGCCGTCCGTGCCTCGCTCATGGCCGGCGCCTGGGTGAAATCCTCGGTGGGATGCTCGAGGTCGAGCTCGTAGATGCGCAGGTCGGCGTCGATCGCGGCCGACAGCTGGTTGATGGCGGCACCGCCGTTCAGGAAGTTCTTGACCATCTGATGGGTGACTTCGGGCGGATAGGCCGAGACGCCGCGGCGGGCCACGCCATGGCTACCGGCGAACACCGCCACGCGCGGCCGCTCGACCCTCGGCCGGGCCCGCCCCTGCCAGGCGGCGAGCCACTCGGCGATCTCCTCCAGCCGTCCGAGCGAGCCCGCCGGCTTGGTCAGCTCGGCCTGGCGGCGGACAACGTCGGACTGGGCCTCGAGGTCGGGTCCCGGCAGTTCCCGGAGGATGCGGCGCATTTCCTCGAAAGTGGCGGGCGCCGGGGAGGCAGGTGGGGCGTTCATAGCGGGCGCGGACCATCCTATATTCGGGCCAGCATGACCAGTCCCTATGACCCTCCCGTCGGCCGGCCTTCCTCCTTCGACGAATGGCTGCTGGCCTTCAATGAGCAGGCTTCCTTCTTCACCGGCCTGAAGCTCAATGTCGGCCTCCCGCGCTGGCCGTTGGCCGACGTGCTGCCCGTGCTGCCGTTCGTCGGCGCCGCGGTCGGCCTCGCGGCCGGGCTGGTGTTCGCCATCGTGCGCGGCGTTACCGGGCCCGGTTGGCTGGCGGGCGTGCTGGCCGTCGGTACCGCGGTGCTGATCACGCGTGCCCTGCACGAAGATGGCCTGGCCGATACCGCCGACGGGCTCGGGCCGCACGCGCTCGAGCCGGCGCGGCGGCTCGAGATCATGCGCGACAGCCGCAACGGCACCTTCGGAGTGCTGGCGTTGGCGCTCTCGGTGCTGATCAAGGTGGCGTGCCTGGCGCAGTTCTCCGGCGCGACCGGCCTGGTCGTGCTGATCGCTGCCCATGCGCTGTCACGCGCGGTGCTGGCCTGGCCGCTGCTCGCCTTCTCGCCGGTCCAGCAGGACGGGCTGGGCGCCCAGGTCGGCAAGCCGACCGACAACGACGTCTGGCTGACGATCGGCATTGGGGCTGCGCTTGCCTTCCTGCTGCTGCTGGGCAAGGGCTTCTTCGTGGCGCTGCTCGCGCCGATCCTCTCGATCGCGGCGGCATGGTTTGCCTCGCGCTGGATTGCCGAGCGCATCGGCGGCTATACCGGCGACACCCTGGGCGCGGTTCAGCAGAAGGCGGAGATCGCCTTTCTGGTCGTCGCGACCTTCATGATTGCGCATTGAGCCTTCGTCATCCTTCGCTTCGCGCAGGACGACAGACGGAAAAGGAGCACAGACAGATGGCGACGGCGGCCAGGATCACGGGATCGATCACGCGTTGGTGGTGGGTCCGGCATGCGCCAGTGCCCAACCCGGAGGGCCGGTGCTATGGCCAGACCGACAAGGATTGCGACGTCAGCAACGAGGCGCTGTTCAAGCACCAGGCCAGGCTCCTCCCCAGGGGCGCGGTCTGGTATTCGTCGAACCTGCTGCGCGCGCGCAAGACCGCCGAGCATCTCGGACGTGCCGGCGCGGAGTTCGGCGAGATCCTGATCGATCCCGATCTGGCCGAGCAGCACTTCGGCTCCTGGCAGGGCCTCACCTACACCGAGATCGCCGAGAACCACGGCGAAAACCATCTGTTCTGGCTGGGGCCGCCGGAGAAGCGGCCGCCCGGCGGCGAGAGCTTCAGCGACCTGCGCGAGCGCACCGTGCGATCGATCGATCGGCTGACTGAAAAGTATCGCGGCCGCGACATCGTGGCGACGGCGCATGGCGGCACCATCCGCGCCGCCTTGGCGCACGCCTTCAACATGCATCCGGAAGCGGCCGTGCGCTTCGAGATCGACAATGTGTCGATCACGCTGATCGAGCATTTCGAACAGGCCGATCCGGCCCACGCCTGGCGCGTGGCCTTCACCAACTACATGCCACGCGACATCGTGATCGCGCATGCCGGGAGCAAAGCATGAAGAGCCAAGGCGAACTTGCAGCCGAACAGGCGGCCTTCTGGAACGGCCCGGGCGGCAAGATGTGGCTGGCTTCCTACGAGCGGATCCAGCGCAGCATCGCGGGCTTCAGCGAAGCGGCGCTCGCCGCTGCAGCCGCAAAGCCCGGCGAGAAGGTGCTCGACGTCGGCTGCGGCACCGGCTCGACGACCGCCGAACTCGCGCGCGAGGTGGCACCGGACGGCCGGGTGCTGGGAGTCGACATTTCCGAGGCGCTGGTCGGCACCGCGCGCCTGCACCAGCTCGACAATCTCAAGTTCGAGGTCGGCGACGTCACGACCCATCCGTTCGAGACGGCGGCGTTCGATCTCGTCTTCTCGCGCTTCGGCGTGATGTTCTTTGCCGACCCCGTCAAAGCCTTCGCGAACCTGCGCCGGGCGCTGCGGCCCCTGGGCCGGCTGGTGTTCGTGTGCTGGCGCACGCCGCTGGAGAATCCCTGGGGCCTGGTGCCGATGCGCGCGGCCGACCCGCATCTGCCGCCGATGGAGCGGCCGGGGCCGGAGGATCCCGGCCAGTATGCCTTTGGCGACCGGGCGCGCGTGGAGCGCATCCTGAGCGAGGCGGGATTCGGCAAGCCGACGTTCCGCACGCTCGACCTGCAGCTCCTGATGGGCAAGGACATCCCCGATACGCTCGAGAACCTCGGCAAGTTCGGCCCGCTCGCGCGGCGCTTCGCCGAGGCTGCGCCCGAGCAGGTTGCCAAGGCCAAGGCCGCGATTGCCGAAGCGCTGAAGCCGCACGCCGGGCCCGACGGCGTGCATCTCGCCGGAGCCTGCTGGCTGGTGAGCGCGGCCCAGCATTGATGGAGCATCCCCGGGCCTCCGCGCTGCCGCCCGTCAGCCTGGTGCTGGGTGGTGCGCGATCAGGCAAGAGCACGCACGCCGAGAAGCTGGTGACTGGCAGCCTGCACGGCGCGCCGCCGCAGCCTGCGGTCTATATCGCCACCGCCCAGGCAGGCGACGTCGAGATGGCGACGCGCATCATGGCCCATCGCGCACGCCGCGGGGCGGGCTGGACCACGATCGAGGAGCCGCTGAAGCTCGGCGAGGCGCTGGAGGCCGCGGCGGTCCACGGCCGGCCGGTGCTGGTCGATTGCCTCACGCTGTGGCTGTCCAACCTGATGGGGGCCGGTGCCGACCTCGACGAGGCGGCCGACGAACTCGTGCAGGCGCTCGAGGGCTACGCCCGGCCGGTGGTTTTCGTGAGCAACGAGGTCGGCCTGGGGATCGTGCCCGACACGCCGCTCGGCCGCGCCTTCCGCGACGCCCAGGGCCGGCTCAACATGCGCATTGCCGGGCGGGCCGACCGGGTGATCCTGATGGCCGCCGGCTTGCCCTTGGTCATGAAGGACCGGCCGGCGCCCCGGGACTGAGGCCACGGCTTTGACGCCGCATTTCTGCCCCGAACCGTGATATTATCCCCAGGTTGTGGCCATCAAGGCGCTCCCCCGCGTCGGCCACCAACCAAGGAGCAGAACATGAATCGCCGGACCGTCCTGGCCGGGACTGCGGCCGTCCTGGCTTCACCCTTTCTGACGGCGCTGCCCGCCCTGGCCGACGCCAAGCGCCAATCGCTCGTCGACCAGTCGCTGTTGTCCGCCCGCAAGGTCTTGAGCGGCAAGGATTATCCCGATGCGCTGCGCAACATGGGCAAGGCCCGTGGGGTGATCATCGTGCCCGAACTGGTGCAGGGAGGCTTCATCATCGGCGCGGCTGGCGGCCGCGGGGTACTGCTCTCGCGCTCCTCGCCCAACAAATGGAGCTACCCTGCCTTCTACGGCATGGGCTCCGGCAGCATCGGCCTGCAGGCCGGCGCCAAGGTGAGCGAGATCGTGTTCATCATCCTGACCGAGAAGGGCCTGAACGCCATCCTCGAGCGCAAGTTCAAGTTCGGCGCCGAGGCCGGCGTGACCATGGTGGCGGTCGGCATCGGCTTGGAGGGCGCTTCGACCGCGGCGACCGGGGCCGACATCGTGGCCTACGCCAATTCCAACGGGCTGTTTGCCGGCGCCTCGCTCGAAGGCTCCTACATCGACGCCGACAACGACTGGAACGCGCTGTACTACGGGCCGGGCGCGACCGGCCGGGCGATCGTGCAGGACGGCCGCTTTTCCAATCCAGGCGCCGAGCCGCTCAGGCAATTTCTCGCCAAGTGGTGAGCTGACGGCGCTCGACGCGCCTGCTCAGGCGACCTTGATGCCGCTGCCGACCGAGAGCCTGGCCTTGGTCTTGGCCTTGACCTCGTCGACGGTAACGCCGTCGGCCAGCTCGAGCAGGGTGACGCCACCCGGGCCGTGCTTGTCGATGGTGAAGACGCCGAGCTCGCTCACGACCATGTCGACCACGCGCCGGCCGGTCAGCGGCAGGGTGCAGGCGTCGAGGAGCTTGGACTGACCGTCCTTCGAAACGTGCTCCATGGTGACGATCACGCGCTTGACGCCCGCCACCAGGTCCATGGCGCCGCCCATGCCCTTGACCATCTTGCCGGGAATCATCCAGTTGGCGAGGTCGCCGTTCTCGGCCACCTCCATGGCGCCCAGGATCGAAAGATCGATATGGCCGCCGCGGATCATGGCGAAGCTGTCGGCTGAGTTGAAATAAGAGGTGCCCTTGACCTCGGTCACCGTCTGCTTGCCGGCATTGATGATGTCGGCGTCGACCTCGTTGTCGAACGGGAAGGGACCGACGCCCAGCATGCCGTTCTCGCTTTGCAGCGTGATGTCGACGCCCTCCGGCACGTAGTTCGACACCAGGGTCGGGATGCCGATGCCCAGGTTCACGTAAAAGCCGTCCTTTAGTTCCTTGGCGGCGCGCGCCGCCATCTGATCGCGGGTCCAGGTCATGATCGTCTCTCCCAGGCTTTGCGCCAGTTAAGCCTTCCGAACGGTGCGTTGCTCGATCTTCTTGTCGTATGGCGCGCCGCAGAAGATGCGCTTCACGTACACAGCGGGCGTATGGATGTGATCGGGATCGAGCTGGCCGACCTCGACCAGCTCCTCGACCTCGGCGATGCACATCTTCGCCGCCGTCGCCATCATCGGATTGAAGTTCCGGGCGGCCTTGCGATAGACGAGGTTGCCGGACTTGTCGCCCTTCCACGCCTTCACCAGCGCGATGTCGCCGAACAGGCCGCGCTCCATCACGTACTCCTCGCCGTCGAAGGTCTTGGTCTCCTTGCCCTCGGCGACCTGCGTACCGACGCCGGTCTTGGTGTAGAAGGCGGGAATGCCGGCGCCGCCGGCGCGGCAGCGCTCGGCCAGCGTGCCTTGCGGGTTGAACTCGATCTCCAGCTTGCCTTCGAGGTAGAGCTTGGCGAAGGTCTTGTTCTCGCCGACATACGACGAGATCATCTTCTTGACCTGCCCGGTCTCGAGCAGCAGCCCCAGCCCCGCGCCATCAATGCCGGCGTTGTTGCTCACGCAGGTCAGGCTTTTCACGCCCGAATCGCGGACCGCGGCGATCAGCTTGTCGGGCACGCCGACCAGCCCGAAGCCGCCGCACATCAGCATCAGGTTGTCGCGCAGCAGCCCGTCGAGCGCCGACCGGGCATCCTTGAAGACCTTGTTCGCCATCTTTCTCCAGTTCCTCCTCCCCTTCGGAAGGGAAGGCCTCGTCGTCATACGGCGACGGAGGGGTCGGAGGCAACAATCGAGACTGCGGCCCATGACCTCTCCGCCCCTGATGACAGAGGCGGCTCGCCCTTTGAGCGGGGAGGAACGCTACGCCGCTACCTTCTTGCCGTGATGACTGTGCAATTTCGCGCCCAGTACGCGGCGGACATCGTTGAATTCGGGGCTCGCCACGTCGCGCGGCCGCGCGATCGTCACCGCATTGTCGCTTTCGATGCGGCCCGGCCCGGGCGTCATCACCACGACACGGTTGGCGAGGAAGATCGCCTCCTCGATCGAGTGGGTGACGAACACCACGGTCAGGCCGGTGCGCTGCCAGATCTCCAGCAGTTCGTCCTGCAGGCGCTCGCGCGTCATGGCGTCGAGGGCGCCGAACGGCTCGTCCATCAACACCAGCTCGGCATCGTTGGCCAACACGCGGGCGATCGCCACCCTCTGCTTCATGCCGCCGGACAGCTGGTGCGGATAGGCATTGGCGAAGTCGCCAAGGCCCACCAGGTCGACGAACTTCTCGACCGTCGACGTGATCTCGCCGCTCGACAGGCCGCGCGCCGCGGGCCCGAAGCCGATGTTGTCGCGCACGCTGAGCCACGGGAAGAGCGCGTAATCCTGGAACACCATGCCCCGGCTGGGCTCGGGCCCGTCGATCGGCTTGCCCCACATCAGCGCCTCGCCGGCGCTCGGCTGCTCGAAGCCGGCCATGATCCGCAGCAAGGTCGACTTGCCGCAGCCCGACGCGCCGATCAGGCAGATGAACTCGCCCTTGGCGATGGTGAGATTGGCGCGAGACAGGGCATTGATCGTCTGGTCCTGCTGCTTGAAGACCTTGGAGACGCCCCTGATCTCGATGATGGGAAGCTCAGGCATTGTTGCCCCTAAGCATTGTGAGTGGGGCTCCAGCGCAGCAGGCGATTGCCGACAGCCACGACGACGCGATCGGAGAGAAATCCCGCGACGCCGATCACGATCATGCCGCAGATCACCAGGTCTGTGCGCGACAGGGTACGGGCATCCATGATCACCGCGCCCAGCCCCTGCGGCACCCCGGTCATCTCGCCGACCACGATCACGAACCAGGCGAGCCCCAGCCCCAGCCTGAGACCGGTGAAGATCGACGGCGTCGCGGCCGGCAGCACGACCTTGAAGAACTGCGCGTTGCCTTTGCAGCCCAGCATCGCCGCGGCCTCGAACAGCCTGGGATCGACCGAGCGCACGCCAAACACGGTGTTGAGCAGGATGGGGTAGAAGGCGCCGAGGCAGACCAGTGCGAAGGCCGATTTGGCGCCCAGCCCGAACAGGATCATCGACAGCGGCAGCCAGGCCGTCACCGGGATCGGCCGCATCAGCTGCAGGAAGGGATCGAGCAGCATGCGCGCCGTGGGCATGCGGCCGATCATCAGGCCGAGCGGCAGCGCGAGCGCGGCAGCCAGCGCAAAGCCGCCGTAGACGCGGCCCATCGACGCCAGCAGGTGCGTGACCAGCGTCGCCGAGTAGGCATCGTCGTAGATGCCACCCCAGGCGAAGTCGATCATGTACTCGCCGAC
>CAZHQA010000179.1:9267-11099 GCA_964533955.1 uncultured Reyranella sp.
AGGAACGTCTCGAACTTGGGCAGCTGGCGGATCTGCTTGAGGTCGAGCATGTGCTGGGCGTAGGTCTTCGACTGCGTGATGACCTTGTCGTCGAGCTTCCAGATGTATTCGACGTTGTTGGCGCCCAGTGCCTGCTCGACGGCGGCCCGGTTGGCGCCGAGCTTCTGCACCGTGACGTCAACCACCGTCGCCTTGTTGGCATTCATGAACTCGGCGGCCTGGCGCTGGATCTTCAGCATGGCGAGCACGAGATCGGGCTTCTTGGCGACGGTGTCCTCGTGCGTGCCGAGGATCATGTTCAATCCGCCCATCGCCGTGCCATAGGGATACTCGACCAGCTGGCCGACGCCGGAGCTGATCGACAGGCCGGGCGCCGGTTCGGCACCGACATAGGCGTCGATGTCGCCGCGCTGCAGCATCGCCGGCATCTCGCCGAACGGCACGCGCACCGGCGTGATGTCCTTGACCGACATGCCTTCCATCTTCAGGCGCTCGAAGATGAAGACCTCCTGCGTGGAGCCGGGCCAGATGCCGACCTTCTTGCCCTTGAGGTCCTTGATCGACTTCACGTCGGAGCCGGCCTTGGAGATGACGCCCATGCCCTTGTTGCACATGGCGCCCACCACCACGACCGGCTCGCCGGCCGCACTGCCCAGGATGGCGGCGGCGATGCCGAAGGTGCCGAAGTCGACCGACTTGGTGACCACGGCGTTCTTGCCGTCGGTCGGGCTGTCGAACACCGTGATCTCGATCTTCATGCCGGCCGGTGCGAACTTCTCGTAGAAGTAGGGCGGCATGGAATGGACCAGGCGCAACGCGCCCATCTTCACCGTAGTCTCGGCACGCACGATACCGGGCGCGGCCAGCGTGCCCGCAGCGGCCAGACCCGCACCGACCAGAAGTCGACGACGTTGGAGCATGAAAGCCCTCCTCCCTGTGGAGGGCCTCGACGCAACCCGCGTGCCAACCCGCGCCTAAGCCAGCAGGAGCAACTGCCTTGTGAGGATGCCCTCGGCGTCCCGCAGCTCGTGGGTGATGGTGAAGTGGTCGGCGCCAGGGACGGGAATCAGCGGCCCCGGCAGGTGCTGCGCGGACCGCACTTCGTGCAGCCGGCGGCTGTCGCCGACCAGCGGCGGCAATTCCGCCGTGCCGTAGGTGATGGCGAGCGGCTTCCCGATCATGGGCAGGCGCAGCGGCGAGAGCCGGGGAATCTCCTCCTCGCTGAGCCGAAGCTTGTCGTTGAGGTAGGTATCGCGGATCGGCCCCAGGTCGAACACCCCGGAGACGGCGAGGCCTGCGCTGACGCGAGCATGGCCGAGGCACTGCGCGGTGAGATGGCCGCCGGCGGACCAGCCCGAGAGAATGACCTTGCCGGCGATGCCGTGCTCCGCGCCATGGGCCGCGAGCCAGTCGAGCGCCGCATGGATCTCGGCCGTGATCTCGGTGAGCGTGGCATCGGGTGCCAGCGTGTAGCCCGGCAACGCGGCCGACCAGCCATGCGCATGGACGCCGCCGATCAGGCTCGCGAACTGGTCCTTGCTGTTGCGCTGCCAGTAGCCGCCGTGGATGAACACCAGACAGGGCGCGTTGGCGTTTTTGGCGGGAAAGAGGTCCCAGGTGTTGCGCTCGCGGGGGCCGTAGCGCAGGTCGAGATGTTCGGGATGGGCCTTGCGGAAGGCGGCCGACGCCGCAATCCGCGCCTCGTTCAGCTCGGCCGAGTTCTTGACCGCATCGGTATTGTTGTAGGCCGCGTCGCGCTCGGCGCGGCTCATGGTGCTCCAGTTCATCGGGCCACTCTAACGGGCCGGCCGGGCATTCTCCAGAATGACGAT
>CAZHQA010000180.1:0-11016 GCA_964533955.1 uncultured Reyranella sp.
AGCGTACCCGTCTTGCCGGGACGACGCACCATGGACCGCATACGCCTCGGCCTACGCCGCCTGAACGAAACGCTCGACCTCGCGTGGACTCCGCAGGCGCACCACTCTTTTCTTGTCCCTGGCGAGCAAGCCGCATTCCAGGGTGAAGCGCCGGCGGTTACGGCGGTGCGTCTTGATTGCGTAGTAGAGAATCGAATCGCGGCTGAAAAAGGAATTGGCAATCGTCTCACGATTGCCGGTGCCCCACAGATCCTCGCGCGTGGCGATGCGCCGGACCGTCCGACGCAGCAGGCGCGACATCACCAGGCCAAACGGCAGATCGAGCCAGACCAGCGTGTCGGCTGCCGGCCACACGAGATCGCGCACCTGGCTATAGTTGCCGACCACGATCCAGCCGCCGTCCCGGATCTCGCGCTCGACCCTGTGCCGGAACAGCTCGAGCGGCGCGCCCTGCCAGTCGCGGCCCCAATAGAGCCGGTCGAGCTCGACGACGCGCAGGCCCGTGCGCTCGGCCAGCTGCTCGGCCAGCCTGCTTTTTCCCGACCCCGTGGTGCCGATAACGACAACGCGCTGCATCTTGTGATGCGCGACTGTAGCGTCAAACCGCCGGCCAGCGTAGGGTTCCGCCGCATGGGAGGGGGCGTATCGATGTCGCAGATTTTGTTCAGGAATTTCAGCCTGCTCGACCCGCGCTGGGACGAGGCGCGCGGCGGCTACGAGGTGCTGGTCGAGGGCGAGCACATCAAGGAAGTGTCGGCCAAGCCGATCAAGGTGCGCGGCGCCCAGGTGGTCGACGGCGGCGGCAAGCGCACCCTGATGCCGGGCCTGATCGACTGCCACGTCCATGTCTTCCTGACCGAGGTGAACATCGGGCACCTCGAGGCCATCCCGCTCACCCTGCTCACCGCCAAGTCAGCCGAGCTGATGCGCGGCATGATCGACCGAGGTTTCACCACGGTGCGCGACACCGGCGGCGCCGACTGGGGCATCAAGACAGCGGTCGATTCCGGCCTCATTCCCGGCCCGCGGCTGTTCATTTCCGGCAAGGCGATCGGCCCGACCGGCGGCCACAGCGATCCCCGCCGCCGCACGGACTATCAGGCCCCGCCCTGCGGCTGCTGCAACGCCATGGTCTACGTGATGGCGGTCGCCGACGGCGCCGACGAGGTGCGCAAGTGCGTGCGCGAGCAGATGCGGCAGGGGGCAGACCAGATCAAGATCATGTGCTCGGGTGGCGTCGCCTCGCCCTATGACCCGCTCGACTCGCTGCAATTCTCCGAGGCGGAGATCGCGGCCGCGACCGACGAGGCCAGGAACTTCGGCCGCTACGTGCTGGCCCATGCCTACACGCCGGAGGCCATCACGCGGGCCATGAACAACGGCGTTCGCACCATCGAGCACGGCAACCTGATCGACGACAAATCGGCGCGGCTGATCAAGTCCAAGGGCGGCTACATGATCGCCAACCTTGTGACCTATTTCTCGATGAAGGAACGGGCGGCCCAGTTCGGCATGACGGCCGACATGCTGGCCAAGAACGACATCGTGCTGGAAGGCGCGCTGCGCTCGCTCGAGATCTGCAAGAAGGCCGGCGTCAAGGTGGGCTACGGCACCGACCTGCTGGGCGCCCTGCAGGTCGACCAGAGCCTGGAGTTCATTCATCGCGCCAAGGTGCTGAAGCCGATCGAGATCATTCGCCAGGCCACCACCATCGGCGCCGAGATCCTGCGCATGGTCGGCAAGCTCGGCGTGGTGGCGCCCGGCGCCTATGCCGACCTGATCGCGATCGACGGCAATCCGCTGAAGAAGCTCGAGCTCTTCCTCGACCAGGGCAAGCACCTGCCGATGATCCTGAAGGGCGGCAAGTTCCATAAGAATGCGCTGACGTGACACGAAGCAGATGAAGCACCACGAGTGCCATTCCGAGCGTAGCGAGGGACCTTTCTGGACCAGCAAAGATCCCTCGGCGGGCCTCGGGATGACACGTGTGGCCTTGCGATAGGAGTGCGACGAGTGACGTCTTTCCTGTTCAAGAACCTGAACCTGCTCGATCCCCGCTGGAAGGAGGCGCGCGGCGGCTACGAGGTGCTGGTCGAGGGCGACACCATCAAGGAGGTGTCGGCCAGGCCCATCCGGTCGAAGGCGGCCAAGGTGGTCGACTGCGGCAGGCGCACCCTGATGCCGGGCCTGATCGATTGCCACGTGCATACCCATCACAGCGAGGTCTACATCAACCGCATGGAGGCGGTGCCGCTCACCCTGATGATGGCGCGGTCGGCCGGCCGTCTGAAACGCATGCTCGATCGCGGCTTCACGACGGTGCGCGACGCCGGCGGCGCCGACTGGGGTACCAAGACCGCGGTCGAATCGGGCCTGATCCCCGGCCCGCGACTCTTCATTTCCTGCCGCTCGATCGGCCCGACTGGCGGCCACAACGATCGCAACCGGCGCACCGACTTCGCCGGACCGCCGTGCCTGTGCTGCAACGGCATGGTGTTCATCCGCTGCATCGCCGACGGACCCGACGAAGTGCGCAAGGCCGCGCGCGAGCAGATGCGGCAGGGCGCTGACCAGGTGAAGCTGATGGTGTCGGGCGGCGTCGCCTCGCCCTACGACCCGCTCGAATCGATCCAGTTCTCGATCGAGGAGATCTCCGCCGCGGTCGAGGAAGCGAAGGCCTTCGGGCGCTATGTCCTGACGCACGCCTATACGCCCGAGGCCATCACCCGGGCGGTCAAGTGCGGCGTGCGCACCATCGAGCACGGCAACCTGGTCGATGCGCCGACCGCCCGGCTGATGGCCAGGCACGGCGTCTACATGATCCCCAATCTCGTCACCTACGACGCCATGAAGCGGCGGGCCAAGGAACTCGGCATGCCCGATGTCATGCTCGAGAAGAACGACGAGGTGCTGAAGCACGGCTATGCCGAGCTCGAGCATTGCCGCAAGGCCGGCGTGAAAATGGCCTACGGCTCCGACCTGCTCGGCGCCCTGGAAGACGAACAGACCGGCGAGTTCCAGATCCGCGGCCGCGTGATGCCGGCGATCGACGTCATCCGCTCGGCCACCCTGATCGGCGCCGAAGTGGTGCGCCAGGAGGGTAAGCTCGGCACCATCCAGCCTGGCGCGTTCGCCGACCTGCTGGTGGTCGACGGCAATCCCCTGAAGGACCTCGGCCTGTTCAAGGAAGGCGGCCCCAACCTTTCGGCCATCATGAAGGCCGGCAAGTTCCACAAGATCACGCTGTGAGAGAGATGCTCTCCTGCTCTTCCGGACCGCGAGCCTCGGGCTCGCTCATGAGCGCGCGGGACGCGCGCGGTCCGGAAGAATGATCGCCGCCCTCATCCGGCGTCGCGGCCGGCGGTGGGCGCTGAACGGCGCGGCCGCCATCGCGCTTGCCTATATCCTGACGCCGCTCACCTTCGTGACGTGGCTCGCCTTCTTCCGGCAGGAGATCCCCTCCTTCCCGCCCGAGGGCTACAGCCTGCGCTGGTTCGCAGCCATCCTCGAGCAGCCGAAGTTCGTCGAGGGCTTCAGCATGAGCTTCCGGGTCGGCGTGCTGGCGACCTTCATCGGCCTGGCCCTCGGCGTACCGGCGGCACTCGCCGTGGTGCGCCACCAGTTCCCGTTCCGCGCGCCTCTGTCGAGCCTCCTGTTGATGCCGCTGATCGTGCCCGGCGTCGTGCTGGGCACCGCGATGTACGTCTTCCAGGTCGAGGTCGAGAACGGCCTCGATGTCGACGTGCTCGGCACCTTCTACGCGCTGGTGGCGGGCCATGTCGTGGTGATCGTTCCCTGGGTGGTGCGGCTGGTGACGGCCAGCCTGGCCGGCGTCGACCGCAGCATCGAGGAAGCGGCGCAGAACCTCGGCGCCAACGCGCTGGTCACCTTCTGGCGCATCACCCTGCCTGCCATCCGGCCCGGCATCGTGGCGGGCGCGCTGTTCGGCTTCGTGACGTCCTTCGGCAATCTCGAGATGAGCCTGTTCCTGGTCGGGCCGGGCCGCACCACCCTGCCGATCGTCATCCTGCAGTACCTGGAATGGAAGATCGACCCGACCATCGCCGCGGTGTCGGTGGTGCAGATCTTGCTGATCGGTACGGCAATGCTGATCACCGATCGCTACGTCAAGCTCACCCGCGTGGTCTGATGGCACAGCTCGACATCACTGGCCTCAGCAAGCGTTACGGCGATTTCTATGCCGTGCGCGAGGTCTCGCTTGCCATCAAGGACGGCGAGTTCCTGGTGCTGCTGGGGCCGTCAGGCTGCGGCAAGACCACGACCTTGCGCATGGTCGCGGGCTTCATCGAACCCACGGCCGGCCATGTGAAATTGGGCGGAAGCGACGTCACCCTGCTGCCGCCGTGGAGGCGCAATGCCGGCATGGTGTTCCAGAGCTACGCGCTGTTCCCGCACCTCACCGTGGCGCAGAACGTCGCCTTCGGGCTGGAGATGCGCAAGGTCGCGCGCGCCGACATCGAGCGCCGCGTCGAGGAGGCGCTCGCCCTGGTCCGCCTGAAAGGCTATGGCGGCCGCCTGCCGCGCCAGCTCTCGGGTGGCCAGCAGCAGCGCGTGGCGCTGGCCCGCGCTCTCGCGATCCGTCCCGACGTGCTGCTGCTCGACGAGCCGCTCAGCAACCTCGACGCCAAGTTGCGCCAGGAAGTACGCGTGGAAATCCGCGAGCTGCAGAAGAAGCTCGGCCTCACCACGGTCATGGTGACGCACGACCAGGAAGAGGCGCTCACCATGGCCGACCGGCTGGTCGTCATGAACGAGGGCTCGGTGCGCCAGGTCGGCGGCCAGCGCGACCTCTACGAACGGCCGGCCGACCGGTTCGTGGCGGGCTTCGTCGGCCGCACCACTTTCCTCGACGGCGCCCTCGAGGCGCCCGGCCGCTTCCGCACCGACGGCGGCCTGGCGATCGCCTGCAGTGGCGGACAGGCGGGCCGGGCGGCCCTGTCGCTCCGGCCCGAACGCCTCGAGATCGCCGCCGCCCGGCAGGCCGGACTCGACAACAGCCTGCCCGGTACGGTGGAATTCGTGTCCTATCTCGGCGCGCTGATCGACATCCACGTGCGCCTGTCGCCCGCCGACCGGCTGGTCGTGCAGATCGCCAACCGCGAGGGCAGTTTTGCGCCGGAGGTCGGCGCGCCGGTTCATGTCGGCTGGCAGGCGTCGGCCGGCCAGGTATTCAACGAGTAAACAAGACGTTCAGGAGGCCATCATGTCGAACCGCTTCAAGCTCAATCGCCGCAGCCTGCTGGGAGGCACGGCGGCCCTCGCGCTCGGCGCACCTGCGATCGCCCGCGCGCAGGACAACAAGCGCATCGTCATCGGAACCTGGGGCGGCGACTATTCGCGGCTCCTGACCAAGAACATCGATGCGCCGCTTCTGGTGCCCAAGAGCTGGGATTGCGTCCATGCCGAGGAGAACGCCGATCCGCGCAAGGCCAAGATGATGGCCGAAAAGTCGCTGCGCCGCGGCACCACCGACGTGCAGGGCCTGTCGGCCAACGACATGTTCGACGTCAACGAGCAGGGCCTGGTCGAGCAGCTCGACTATTCGAAGATGCCCAACGCCAAGAACCTGATCCCGTCGATGAAGTACGCCTACGGCATCGGTCACATCTATTCGGGCAAGGTCGTGCTCTACAATCCGGACATGATGGCGGCCCCGACGGGTTTCGCCGACACGCTCGATCCCAAGCACGGCAACAAGCTCGGCATCATCGACATCCAGCGCCAGTACAACATGGTGGCCGCCGCTCTCGCCTCGGGTGGCTCGGTCAGCGACTTCGAGCCGGGCAAGGAGCGGCTGATTGCCTGCAGGAAGGCCGGCGCGCGCATCTATCCATCCAACGAGGCGTTCGCCCAGGCGCTCAAGACCGGCGAGATCGCCTGCGGCATCATGTGGAAGGCACGCGCCGTGCAATGGCAGAACGCCGGCATCAAGGTCGAGACCGTGGCGCCCAAGGAAGGCGTGCCGATGTACGTATCGGGCTTCGTCATGCAAAAGAACGCGCCCAACAAGGAAGGCGCCTACGCCTGGCTCAACGCCATGATGGCTCCCTCCGCGCAGGAGGGCTTCGCCGTCGACATGGGCTACAACGCGACCGTGACCGACGCCAAGGTGCCGGCCGACGTGCTGAAGCGCATCGGCTTCACCGACGAGGAGAAGAAGCGCCTGGTCGACCTCGATTATGCCTACATGGCCAAGAACGACTCGGCGTTCCAGGATTGGTGGAACAAGTCGTTCAAGGGCTGAAATGACCGACGCCGCCCTCGCGCACGGCCCCGTCGTCGAGCGACGGCGGGGCGAAGGCTGGACGGCATCGGCCCTGGTCGGGCCGGCGACGATCTTCATCGCCGTCTGCCTGCTGGCCCCGCTCGCCATCCTGCTGCGTTACAGCATGAACGAGTTCGAGCCGACCAAGAAGATGATGGTCGAGGCGGTGACCATCGCCAATTACGTCAAGTTCTTCACCGATCCCTACTACACGACGATTCTCTGGACGACGGTACGCATCTCGGTGCTGGTAACCGCGGTTTGCCTGGTGCTGGGCTTCCCGCTCGCCTATGCCGTGGCGCGAACGCAGAGCCGGTTCAAGAACCTGCTGATCATCTCGATCGTGCTGCCGCTGTTCGTCGGCAACTCGGTGCGCGCAGCAGGCTGGATGGTGGTGTTCGGCAACAAGGGCTTCGTCAACGCCTCGCTGATGGGCATGGGCCTGATCGACAAGCCGATCGAGATCATGTTCACCGAGAAGGCGGTGATCATCGGCATCATCGCCGTCAACCTGCCGTTCATGGTGCTTTCACTGCAGAGCGTGATCGAGGGTATCGATCGCTCCGTCGAGGAGGCGGCCTTCAGCCTGGGCGCCCCGCCGGCCACCATGTTCCGCCGCGTGCTGTGGCCGCTCGCCATGCCCGGCATCCTGGCCGGCACGATCCTCACCTTCATCCTGGCGATGAATGCCTATGCCACGCCCTTCCTGCTGGGCGGCCCGCTGTTCAAGATGATGTCGCCGCTGATCTACAACGAGTTCACGCAGAAGACGAACTGGCCGTTCGGCGGCGCCATCGCCTTCATCCTGATGACCGTGACGCTCCTGCTCACGGTCGCCGCCAACCTCCTGTTCAGACGGGCACGCCATGGCCGATGAAAACCTGCGCCGCTTCGCCGTCCTGATCGACGCCGACAACACCTCGCCGCGCATCGCCGCCGGGCTGTTCGAGGAGATCGCAAAGTTCGGCGAGGCGAGCGTGCGGCGCATCTATGGCGACTTTTCCGGGACGCGGCTCAAGTCGTGGGCCGAGATCCTGCAGAAATACGCGATCGACCCCTACCAGCAGTTCGCCTACACGACCGGCAAGAACGCCTCCGACATCGCCCTCGTGATCGACGCCATGGACCTGCTGCACAGCGGCCGCTTCGACGGCTTCTGTCTGGTCTCGTCCGACAGCGACTTCACGCGGCTCGCCTCGCGGCTGCGCGAAGAGGGCGCCGATGTCTACGGCTTCGGCGCGCGCAAGACGCCGGAAAGCTTCCGCCAGGCCTGCCGCCGCTTCATCTACACCGAGAATTTGCTGCCCGAGCCGCCGACCGGAGCGGCTACCGACAGCCGCTCGGAGCCCGCAAGCGCGGCCGTGCAGATCCTCAACAAGGCCATCGCGCAGATGGAGACCGACGACGGCTGGGTCCGCCTGGGGGTGGTCGGCCAGCGATTGGCCAACATCGCTTCCGATTTCGATCCCCGCACCTACGGCTTTCGCAAGCTGAGCGACCTGGTGCGCAGCACCGGCGCCTTCGAGATCGACCAGCCCGAGGGCCGGGCGATGCGGATCCGGCCCAAGGCGGGCACGCCGGCGAAATCGCGCAACAGGTCCGGCACGCCTGCCGCATGACGCGGGCCATTTCGCGCGTTGCTTTCGCGCCCGCCGGGGCCTAGAGGGCAGTCCTCTCAGGAGAGGCAGCCCATTGGAAAACAGGACCGCGCAGGATCCGCGCCTCTGGACACAACTTCTGGCGCGCTACCGGCAACCGAGCACGGGCCGCAGCCTGGTCGAGATCGCCGTCACGCTGCCGCCCCTGGTCGCCCTCTGGGTGCTGACTTGGGCCGCGCTCGACCTTGGCTACTGGCTGGCGCTGCCGCTCGCCATGGTCGCCGCGGCCTTCATGGTGCGGCTGTTCCTCATCCAGCACGATTGCAGTCATGGCTCGTTCTTCCGCCATCGGCTGGCCAACGCCTGGCTCGGCCGCGCACTCGGCGTACTGACCCTCACGCCGCACGATCTGTGGCGACGCACCCACGCTGCGCACCATGCCTATACCGGCAACCTCGATCGTCGCGGCATGGGCGACATCGATACGCTTACGGTCGAGGAATATCGCGCGCGCTCCTTGTGGAGCCGGCTGCGTTATCGGCTGTACCGGCACCCCCTGGTCATGTTCGGCGTCGGGCCAGCCTACCTGTTCTTCCTGCAGCATCGCCTGCCCGTCGGCCTGATGCGCGAAGGCTGGCAGCCGTGGCTGAGCACCATGGCGACCAACGCCGCAATCGGCCTCGCTGCCGCCGCGCTGATCTGGCTGATCGGCATCAAGGCCTTCCTGCTGGTGCACCTGCCGATCATGCTGTTCGCGGGGTCAGCCGGTGTCTGGCTGTTCTACGTGCAGCACCAGTTCGAGCACACGGTCTGGACGAAGGATGGCGACTGGAACATGCATGACGCCGCCCTGCGCGGCAGCTCGTTCTACGACCTGCCGGTGTTCCTGCGCTGGTTCACCGCCAATATCGGCATCCACCACGTCCATCACCTGTCCAGCCGCATCCCGTACTACCGGCTGCCGCGGGTGCTGCGCGATCATCCGGAATTGCGCGACGTCGGACGACTGACCTTGTTGCAGAGCTTCCGCTGCGTGCGGTTGACGCTGTGGGACGAGACGCAACGGCGCCTCGTGTCGTTCCGTGAGGCGGCAGCCAGCCGGTAGAATTGCTTCCGGAGCCGACGGTTCGCTGCGACATTTGGCCCAAGTTCTGACGCAGCGGGCGCGGATAATGGTGACCGCCAACGACAAGACAACGGTCTACCGGAAGAGGAACAGCCCATGACCCTGCGCATCTCGCGTCGCGCCTTCGTCGGCGCTGCCACCGCCACGCTGGCCGCGCCTTCAATACTGCGCGCCGCCGAACCGTTGAAGTTCCGCTGGTCGCTCGACACCGCGCCCAGCCATCCGCGCAACCAGGCCGTCGTCGACTATGTCGGCAAGCTCGAGAAGGCGTCGAATGGCGAGTTGAAGGGCGAGGTGTTCCATTCGGGACAGCTGTTCGCCGACCTCAACGTCTCGAAGGCGCTGCTCCAGGGCCAGGTCGAGGCGGCGGCGCCCGGCGCCTGGACGCTGACCGGCCTGGTGCCCGACTGCGACATGGTCCAGTTGCCGTATTTCTACGGCGTACCTCTCGAGGTGACGCACAAGGCCACCGACGGCAAGCCGGGCGAACACATCAACAAGCAGCTCGAGGCCAAGCTGGGAAGCCACGTGCTCGGGCCCTGGATCGATCTCGGCTACCAGAACTGGTACTCGACCAAGCAGCCGCTCGACAAATTCGCCGACCTCAAGGGCCTCAAGATCCGCAGCCCGGGCGGCGCGGCGATTTCCTGGCGCATCAAGTTCGCCGGCGCCATTGCCAACACGACCGCCTGGCCGAACGTGCCCCTGGCGCTGAGCCAAGGCACCTTCGATGCCTTCGTCTCGACCGACGAGAGCTGCAACTCGGCGAAGCTGTGGGAGGCCGGCGTGAAGCACTCCTACGCCGATCACCAGTTCATGGGCCAGTACATCCCGATGTTCGGCAAGGCCTTCTGGGCCAAGCTGTCGGCGGCGCAGCAGAAGATGATGCTCGATCTGTGGGCAGCGAACATCGAGGGCTATCGCAAGAACGCCGCCGAGAGCCAGGCCAACGCGCGCAAGGTGCTGGAGACCAACAACGTGAAGTTCCACGATCCGGGCGCCGAGGAGACGGGCGCCACCCGCAAGGCCATGATGGCCGACATGAACACGCTCATCAAAGAGGCCAAGCTCTCGCCCGAAGTCGTCCAGCTGGTGAAGGATTCGATGGGCGCGGCGTGACGCGGCGCGACACGCCCTGGGACCGCCTCGAGCGGACCTTGGTGGGCCTGCTCGGCGCGATCGCCATGGTGGTCGGCCTCGTGCAGGTGGTCGGCCGCTACTTCTTTCCCGCCTACGCCATCTCGTGGGCCGAGGAGGTGATCGTCTACCTCGTCGTGTGGGGCGTGATGATCATCTCCAGCCAGCTGGTGCGCACCGACGGCCATGTCCGGCCCGACCTGGTGCTGCGGCTGGTCGGCCCGAACGGCCAGCGCTGGCTCGAGGTGTTCAACTGCCTGGTGGCGCTGGCCTTCTGTCTCGGCATGGTGTGGTACGGCGTCGAGATCACGCAGTCGTCCTGGTCGCTCGACGAGCACAGCTCGACCGACTTCTCCTTCCCGATGTGGATCTACTACGCTGCGCTGCCGGTCGGCGGACTGCTGATGCTGGTGCGCTACCTGATCCGGCTCTGGCTCTATCTTTTCCGCTTCGACCCCGCGACCATGACGGTCGGCCACACCGCGGAGCATGACCTGATTACGCCCAAGGCCTGAACGTCACGTGTGGACCTTCCTCTTCTTCGTGATGTTCTTCGGCCTGCTCGCCTCGGGCATGCCGATCTTCCTGGTGCTCGGCACCTGCGCGGCGGTGCTGTTCTTCGTCTCGGGCCAGCCGCTGGTCGGCATGGCCCAGGTCGTCATCGATTCCCTCAATTCCTCGACGCTGATGTCGCTGCCGCTGTTCGTCATGGCGGCGGCCTTCATGCGCCAGGGCGGCGTCGCCAAGGCGCTGGTCGACCTGTGCAGCGCCTGGATCGGCGGCGTGCGCGGCTCGCTGGGCCTGGTGACGGTCGTCTCGTGCACCCTGTTCGCCGCGATCTGCGGCTCCTCGGTGGCGACCGCGCTCGC
>CAZHQA010000181.1:0-10983 GCA_964533955.1 uncultured Reyranella sp.
TGGCGCCCGGCGCCAGCTTCAGGGCGAGATTGACCAAGCCGTCGGTACCGGCATCCTTGGTCCATTCGAGCGGCGCGAAGGACGCTTTTGCCCCCTTGAGATCGGCGTGCACCTCGAGATCGCTCTGGCCATTGGCCTGGACCTGGTAACGCAGGCCGGTCAGGTTCATCGGTCCCGTTACGTAGGGTTCAACCGACGGAAAGCCGGCCTTGGCGAGCAGGGCCGACGGGATCGTACCCTTGACCTCGTAGCGCTGCCTGTAGGGCGCCTTGGGCTCGAACTGTTCGCGCCAGCCGATGTCGATGGGGTTGCCGTCGACCTTGCCGGTGCCGCTGACAGTCAGCTCGGAGCCCGCGTAGACCACGCGCCCCACCGCGTCGGTAAGGTCGACGTTGCCGATCGCATTCCTGAGCGAGAAGCCCGATAGCGCTGCCTCCGCCTTGACGTCGATGTCGGCCACGCTGAGCGAATTGAGCAGAGGAAAGGCAAGCGTCAAGTCGACCGCCACGTCGCCGCCGAGCCGCTTGGGATCGTAGAGCACGTCGCGCGGTAGGCCGAGCCTCGGGCGGGCGAGCAGCGCGATCACGGCGGGCGCGCTGCCCTTGATCGGAATGCGCATCGCCGCCTGGTGCGGCGGCGGTCCGTCCAGCCCGGTGAGATCGATGGTGGCGCCTGCCACGGCGAGATTCACCGCCGTGCCGCCGGCCACGTCGAAATGAAGGGTGGCGCCTTCATAGCGGCCCTTGCCCGAGACCTGCTGCAGCTCGGGCATGTGCGGCATGTAGCGCACCGTCATGCCCCGGTAATCGAGGAACGCGACGCCGCGGTCGACCTTGAGCTGGGCGAGATCGTGCCCTGGCGTGCTCAAGCCGAACTCGGCCGCCACGTCGAGCGTGCCACTGCTGAGATTGGCCAGCGCCCAGCCCCGTCCGCCCGGCGCCAGATCGAGAGGCCAATAGTCGCCGAGATTGTTGACGGGAATGCCATTGATCTCGGCGCGGCCAGTGAAGACCTGGCCCTGTTCGGTCCGCAGCCCGGTACCGGTGATTCGCACTTTGACGGCGCCGACATCGATCTCGACCTTGTCGATCCTGGCCGTGTGGGCGGAAGTATCCACCGTGGCGTGCGCCGCCACCCGGCGCACCTTGTGCGAGACTGGCAGGATGCCGGGCAGGGTGAGGCGGCCGTCGCCGCCGGTGATGTCGATCTGCGCGCTGTGCACGTCGCCCGTGCCATCGGCATCGATCTGCAGACGGGCGGACAGGGCAATGTCGATGCCGCGCAGGATAGCGACGTCCGGCGACAGGTCTGCCAGCATCGAGGGCTTGAGCCCGTCGAGCTTGGCCTCGAGTAGGATATGGCTGCGGTCGCGCGAATAGACACCGGACAGGGCGACGTCGATCGGTGTCGTCGAGCTCTGGAACTGAGCGCTGGCCGAGATGATGACGCCCGCCGCGTCACGCTTCAGCCGCGCCTGCACATTGGGGGCGATCCACAGCACGCCGCTCGGGACGTCACGCAACGTGACCTTCGCCCGCTCGACCAGGACGGTATCGAGCTGGCCGAGCAGCGACGTGTGATTGGGCTCGGCCAGCAGCTGGTTGACCAGCAGTTCGACCACTTCGCCGCTATCAGAGTTCGAATCGGTCTTGGCCAACACCTGGCGCAGCATGCCGCCCTCGCGCGCGAGGTCGGCGTCCAGCGTCGGCGCGGTGACCACGATGGCGGTCGGCAGCAGCTGGCCGCGGACCACGCTGCGCGGATCGAAAGAGAGCGCGACGCTGGGCGCGGTCGCCACCGGCTGATTGGCCTCGTTGGTCACCGTGAGCCCACTCAGCACCAGCCGCATCGGCTGGCTCAGGCTGCTCCACTCGACGAACACCCGGTCGGCGTGGACGCGCATTTTGCCGGCCGGCGTGTCGAATTCCTCGCCGATCCGGGTCCTGAGGAAATCGACATCGATCGGGCCGGCCAGGAGCCGAAGCGCCACCGCCGTCGTCAGTACCGCCACAACGGCCACCAGGATCGCGCACACCCGCGAGCAGACTCGAACCGTTCTCCTGACCAATGCTCTTAACTTCCGCGTTCTTGACGATGGTGCCTGGTCAATCTACCCGTCGCGGCAACCCATGTCTTGGCTTTCAACCGCACTGCTGCCCCGGCCGCACGACAAGCAACGGCTCGAGGTCGCGTGGACTCGCTGGAACGAAAAGGCCCCGCGGCCCGACGATCCGGCGGCCATTGCGTTGCTCGATGCGCTGTTCGGCAACAGCCCCTACCTCACCGAGACGGCGCTACAGAACCCGGGTTTTATGACCGATCTGTGGCGCGACGGTCCCGAGTCCGTGATGGCCCGCCTCGACGTCGAGTTGACCACGGTGCGCGCCACCGCGCGCGACGGTGCCAAGCCCGACGCCGTTGCGGCGGCGTTGCGGCGGCTCAAACGCCAGCAGGCGCTGGCCATTGCCATTGCCGACATTGCCGGGGTGTGGTCGCTGGAGAAGATCACCGGCAGCCTCAGCAGCTTCGCGGGTGGCTGCCTCGACGCGCTGACGGACGCCATTCTGTTGCAGCTCGAGCGCGACGGGCAACTCTCGATCGGCAACGATCCCGAGGCCGCCGCCTTCACCGTGCTGGGCATGGGCAAGCTTGGCGCCGACGAGCTAAACTACTCGAGCGACATCGATCTCATCCTGCTCTACGACCGCGATGCACCGGCGCTCTCCGACAACGAGCAGGTGCCGCGTCATTTCGTACGCGCCGCCCGCATGCTGGTCCAGCTCATGTCCGAGCGCGCGGTCGACGGCTACATCTTCCGCACCGACCTCAGGCTGCGTCCCGACCCAGGCTCGACGCCGCTCGCCATGTCGGTTCAGGCGGCTGAGCTCTACTACGAGAGTGTCGGCCAGAACTGGGAGCGCGCCGCCATGATCAAGGCGCATCCGGTGGCGGGCAATCGCGGCGTCGGCGCGGCGTTCCTCGCCGACCTGACACCCTATGTCTGGCGCCGGCATCTCGACTTCGCCGCGATCCACGACATCCATTCGATCAAACGCCAGATCGACGCCTATCGCGGCGGCGGCACCGTGGGCGTGCTCGGACACAACGTGAAGCTCGGCCGGGGCGGCATCCGCGAGATCGAGTTCTTTGCCCAGACCCAGCAACTGATTTTCGGCGGACGCAATCTGTCGCTGCGCCTGCGCGGCACCTGCGAGACCCTGCGCGCCCTTGCCGCCGCCGGCCACGTCTCCGCCCAGGCGGCCGACGAGCTGACCGAGGCCTATCGCTTCCTGCGCCGGGTCGAGCATCGGCTGCAGATGGTCGACGACCAGCAGACGCACACCTTGTCCGACAACCCTGCCGGCCTGGCCGCCATCGCCACGTTCCTGGGCTATTCCGCGCGGGCATCCTTCGAGAAGGATCTGCTGCAGCATCTGCGCTGCGTGGAAGGCCACTACGCCCGCCTGTTCGAGGAGGCGCCCAGCCTTGCCGGGCCAGGCGGCAACCTTGTCTTCACCGGCACCGACGACGATCCCGGTACGCTGGAGACGCTGCGCGCGCTCGGTTTCAAGGACCCCTCGTCCGCCGCCGGCATGGTGCGCAAATGGCATCACGGCCGCTTCCGCGCCACCCGCTCGGCGCGGGCGCGCGAGCTCCTGACCGAGCTGATGCCGGCACTGCTCAAGGCCCTGGGCGAGACCGCCGCGCCCGACCAGGCGTTGCTGAACTTCGACCTCTTCCTCGGCAACCTTCCGGCCGGTGTGCAGCTGTTCTCGCTGTTCAAGGCCAACCAGGCGCTGGTCGAACTGGTGGCGACGATCATGGGCAGCGCACCCGGTCTCGCAACGCACCTTGCCCGGCGGGCGATTCTGCTCGATTCGGTGCTGTCGCCGGATTTCTACAAGCCGCCACCGCCAACCGCCGACATGACCCAGGACCTCACCGTCCTCCTCGGGCGCGTCGAGGATGAGCAGGATATCCTCGATACAGCCCGGCGCTGGACCAACGATCGGCGCTTCCAGACGGGGGTGCGGCAGCTCAAGAGCATCGTGCGTCCCGCCGAAGCGGGCGGCGCCTACTCCGACATTGCGCAGGCGACCATTTCGGCGCTGTGCGATCGCATGGAGAAGAAGTTCGCCGACAGCCACGGCGGCTTCCGCGGCCAGCGCCTGGCGGTGCTCGGGCTAGGCAAACTCGGCAGCCGCGAGATGTCGGCGACCTCCGACCTGGACCTGATCTTCGTCTACGACATCCCGCCTGGCCTGGAAGCGTCCGACGGCCGCCAGCCGCTGCCGCCGATCCAATACTACACGCGGCTCAGTGCCAGGATCGTCACTGCGCTCACTGCATTGACCAATGAGGGGGCGCTCTACGAGGTCGACATGCGTCTGAGACCTTCCGGCCGCTCCGGGCCGCTGGCCAACTCGCTCGAGGGCTTCGAGAGCTATCACGCCCAATCGGCCTGGACCTGGGAGCACATGGCACTCACCCGCGCGCGCGTGATCCACGGTCCGCCCGGGCTGGTCGATCGCCTCGCCGACATCGTGAAGTCGACGCTGTGTCGGCCGCGCGACGCGGACGGGCTGGTGCGCGACGTCGCCGACATGCGCGACCGCATCGCCCAGCACGCTCCCCCCAAGAGCGCCTGGGACTTCAAGCACCTGCCGGGCGGGTTGTTCGACATCGATTTCGTCGCCCAGTACCTCGCCCTCCGTCACGCGGCGGCGCGGCCCGACATTCTCCATCCCCATCCCGCGGAAATGCTGCGCCGGACCGCCGAGGCCGGGCTGATCAACCGGGCCGACGCCGACCGCTTGCGCGCGACCCGCACCCTGTTCTCCGACGTGCAAAGCCTGTTGCGCCTCACTCTCGACGGCGACGAATCCACGTTCGACGAGACCAGGGCGCCCGAGGGCCAGAGCCGGCTGATCGCCCTCACGGAAGGCGCCCCCGACCTGGGGGCGCTGCGTCGGCGCATAGAGGCGGAAGCCGCAGACGTGCGTGCTATATACCGGCGCATCGTCGAGCACCCGGCGCGCACCGCCGGCTGGAAACCGAGGAGTGATTCATGAGCGCTGAGGAAGGCAAGAAGGCCCCGGATTTCACCGCACCGACCGACGGTGGGGGCAAGCTCAAGCTGTCCGAGCTGCGCGGCAAGCCGGTCGTTCTCTATTTCTATCCCAAGGACGACACGTCGGGCTGCACCGCCGAGGCGTGCGGCTTCCGCGACAATGCGGCGGCCTTCAAGAAACTCAAGGCGCAGGTCGTGGGCGTCAGCAAGGACAGCGTCGCCAGCCATGACAAATTCAAGAAAAAGTACGACCTGAACTTCCCGCTGGTGTCGGATGCCGACGGAAAGATCTGCGACAAGTACGGGACCTGGGTCGAGAAGAGCATGTATGGGCGCAAATACATGGGTATCGAGCGCGCGACCTTCCTGATCGACAAGGAAGGCGTGGTCGCCAAGGCCTGGCACAAGGTGAAGGTGGCCGGTCACGTTGAAGAAGTCGCGGCCGCCCTGAAGGCACTCTAAGTTGGCGCACGGCCCGGCATCATGCGCGGTCTTCCCCAGCTATTGGCTGCAGTGACGCTGGTCGGGTGCGCGCAGGTGCGTCCCCAGGATACCGAGGCTTGGATCGGCCAACCGGTCAACGTGCTGGAGAAGCAACCGCTGTTTCTCACCATGCAGGTCGTGAAGACCCAGGCCTCCGACGGCACTGACATATGGAACTACGTGAGCGGCAAGGACGTCTCGTCCTGCAGCCAGGACGGCACCGTGTTCGGGCGCCGCATCGGCTGGAGCATGTATAGCGGCTTCAGCAGCTGCATCTCGCGACACGAGGCTTGCAACACCATCTTCTATATCCGCGATAACCGCGTGCAGCGCGTCGTCATCGTCCCGACCGGTGGCGCCCAGTGCTCGACAGACGCACGCTTCCAACCCTCGTTCATGGGCTAGCGCGGCGGGTTCCGCAGCCGGGCGAGGTATATATAGAGGCCGCGCCTATTTCTTTCCCGGCGCCCAGCCATAGACCTTCGTGAGCGTGCCCCCCATCAGGGTTTCGCGGTCGCTGGCACTCAGCCAGTCGGCGGCGCGGAAAGCGTCGACGCCTTCCTTGTAGGTGAGCAGATTCACCGCGCGCGTCCAGTCGGTCCCCCACATGCAGCGGTCGAGCCCGAACGTGTCGAAGATGCGGCCGAGCGGCGCGCGGATGTCCTTGTAGGGGAACTTCTCGTGACTGAGCGTGCAGCCGCCGCTGATCTTGACAGCGATGTTCTTGTGCGGTGCCAGCGCCAGCAGCCGGGGCAACGCAGCCCACGGTTCGGCCGGCGGCGGCGGTTTCATGGGCTGCTGCAGGCCGATGTGATCGATCACCAGCTGCGTGTTCGGATGGCGCTTGGCGAGTTCGGCCACCTGCTCGAGTCGCTCCCAACACAGCAGGTTCACAGGGAAGTCGTGCCGGGCTGCCTCGGCGAGCACCCGGTTGACGCCGGGATCGGCCGGATCCTTCGACACCTCGTCGTTCATCATGATGCGGATCGCCACCGTGCCTTCCGTCTTCGCCCAATCGGCGATCGTGTCGGCGACCTTGGGATCGTTGGGATCGACCGGCTTGATCAGCGCGAACTTGTCGGGATGGGCATTGCGCACGCTGACGGCGTAGCTCGCGTCCCAGCGGTACATCGTATGGACCGAGATCAGCAGCCCACCGTCGACGCCGACCGAGTTCATTGCCTTGATCATGTCGTCGCCCGTGACCTCGGGCGGACCGGTGAGCACCGCATGCCACGGACGGCCCGGATGGTTGCGCTCGTAGCAGTGCACCTGCACGTCGATCGTCGGCATGTGTGTGGTCTCCTCCCGTTCGGTCGCGCGCGAGGCTACAATGCGACCGGCGAAAAGGCGACGGACTTCGCCTGCATTCTTCCGGACCGCGGACCCGCCGTCCCGGCTAATCCCGCGCCGTCAGGTCGACCACGCGCGCCTTGTGCGCGTAGATGTCGATCTTGGACCACATGCGGGCGCGCGCGATTTCGTTGGCTTCGGCTTCGGAAGCGAACGGTCCGTGCCACGCCATCGTGGCGAGCACCGGACGATTCCAGTTGGCGCGTCCGTTCTCGATTTCGTACTCGGCCTCGAACACGAACCACATCGCCTGCTCCATTTTCTCCGACTCTATCATCACGATGTATAGCAACACGTGAGCCGATCGCTCACGCACTGGTGAATACTCGCGTGGCGCGTGAACCCTCAATTCTGCCACCAAGCGAACGTTAGTTGCGTCACCCCCAAACTGAAAGGAGTAGCGTAATGATGAAGACTGTGTTTGTGGCTGCTTGCGTGTTGGCCGTGTCGGGCAGCATGGCGTTCGCACAGAGCCGAATCTCGCCGGTCGGACCGAGCGAGGCGCGGTTCGGCGCCGATGGTCCGGCCGACCGCTCGGTCGGCGGCGATCCCAACGTCAACCACACGTGGAACGGCTCGACCAGCTCGAGCAGCATGCGCAACGCGCAGATGAAGTGGGAAAGCGCGCACGGAGCGACCAGCTCCACCGGCTATCAGGCGCCGACCTACTAGGCCACGGCGGTCATCCGCGGGGCAGATCGCCCTGCGGATTTCTCCGCCACGAAGGTCTGTCCTCCCTGATTCCTGATAGAGTGACTGTCAGGAACGGGGAGCGACATGCCTTTGGCCTGGATCAACGCGCTGTTCGAGGTGGCTGAGAGTCGTTCGACTCCGCCGCGGCGCGACTTCAGCAAATTCGACCTGGGCGTTTGCCCGGGCTGCCGCGGCCTGCGCGCCGTGGCGAGCCCGCGATGCACGGCCTGCGGCAGCCGAGCAGGGGTCGCTGCCGATGCCTGACTGCGCTACCGCTCCGCCGCGTTGCGGCGGCCCTCCCAGTAACGCCCACTTGCGTTGCTGGCGGCCATGACCGTCGAATCCGTACGCGCCTTCTTCGCTGCCCATGCGCCGGAGATCGGCATCATCGAGCTGCCCGAGAGCACGGCGACCGTCGAGCTCGCGGCCAAGGGCCATGGCGTGCAGCCGGCGCAGATCGCCAAGACGCTGTCGTTGCGCATCAAGGAGCGCACGCTCCTGGTCGTGACCTCGGGCACCGCGCGACTCAACAACCGCAAGATCAAGGACGTGCTGGGCGGCAAGCCGCGCATGCTGTCGGCCGACGAGGTGGTGGCGCTGACCGGCCATCCGGTGGGCGGCGTCTGTCCGTTCGGCCTGGCGACGCCGCTGCCGATCTATTGCGACGTCTCGCTCAGGGCATTCGACGAGGTGGTGCCGGCGGCGGGCTCGACCCACAGCGCACTGCGGATCGCCCCCCAGCGCATGGCCGATCTCGTCAAGGCGGAGTGGGTCGATGTGTGCGGGCAGGACTGACCGGCGATGAACGACAAAGTCGACGTCCTGATCATCGGCTCGGGCGCATCGGGCGCCGCCGTCGCCTGGAGTCTCGCCGAGACCAGGATGCGCATCCTCTGCCTCGAGCAGGGCGACTGGGTGAAGCCGACCGACTATCCGAGCAACGGCCGCGACTGGGAGGCGCGCCTGTTCACCGACTTCGCCCCCAACCCCAACCGGCGGGCGCGCGAGACCGACTACCCGATCAACGACGCCAACTCGCCGATCAAGGTCGTGAACTTCAACGGCGTCGGCGGCAGCACCATCATGTACACGGCCCACTATCCGAGGCTCCATCCCAGCGACTTCAGAGTGAAGACGCTGGACGGCGTCGCCGACGACTGGCCGGTCGACTACGATACGCTCGAGCCGTTCTTCGCCGAGAACGACCGCATGATGGGCGTCTCGGGCCTGGCCGGCGATCCGGCCTATCCGCCGCACCAGCCGCCCATGCCGCCGCTGCCGCTCGGCAAGTCGGGCGCCCATTTCGGCCGTGCGATGAACAAGCTCGGCTGGCACTGGTGGCCGTCCGATTCGTCCATCGCCACCGTCGACTACGAGGGCCGCGGCCGCTGCCTCAATCTCGGCCATTGCACGCCGGGCTGCGCGCAGGGCGCCAAGGCCAGCACCGACATCACCTACTGGCCGCATGCGCTGCGCGCGGGAGTCGAGCTCCGTACACGCTGCCGCGTGCGCGAGATCACCACCGACGAGAACGGCATGGCCTCGGGCGTCGTCTACTACGATGCCGACGGCGCCGAACAGTTCCAGCCGGCCGAAGTGGTGATCGTGGCCTGCAATGGCGTCGGCACCCCGCGCCTGCTGCTCAACTCCGTGTCGGGCAAGTTCCCCAACGGTCTCGCCAATTCCAGCGGCCTGGTCGGTCGGAACCTGATGTTCCATCCCTATGCCCAGACCTTCGGCTACGTCGACGAGCCGCTCGACGGAAATCACGGCCCGCCTCTCTGCCTGTGGAGCCAGGAGTTCTACGAGACCGACCCCAAGCGCGACTTCGTGCGCGGCTACACCTTCCAGTTCAACCGCGGCACGGCCTCGATCCTCGAGGCGATCACCAGCACCGACAACGGCCGGCTGCCGTGGGGCGAGGACCATCACCGCGTCTATCGCCGGCTGATCAACCGCCGCATCGGCCTCTCGGCCATCGTCGAGGACCTGCCCGAGGCCCACAATCGCGTGACGCTCGATCCCGTGCTCAAGGACTCGAACGGCATCCCGGCGCCCCGCATCGACTACACCATCGGCCACAACAGCTGGAAGATGATCACCCACGCTCTCGGCACGGCGCGCACCATCCTCGAAGCTGCCGGCGCCAAGGACATCGGCACCCAGGTGCCCATCCTGAACGGCGGTTGGCATCTTCTCGGCACGGCGCGCATGGGCAGCGATCCCGAGCGCTCGGTGGTCAACGAATGGGGCCGCAGCCACGACGTCAGGAACCTGTTCATCGTCGACGGCTCGATCTGGGTGACCTCGGGCGGCGTCAACCCGACATCGACCATCCAGGCGCTCGCCCTCTACATTGCCGACGCAATCAAGCAACGCCTCGCCAACCTCTTCGACTGACCATGCCCCTCTCCGCCGCCCAGACCGAAACACTGCGCACCTTTGCCGGCACCATGATCCCGGCCAGCACGGCCTATGGCGTGCCGGGCGCCGACGATCCCCTGATCTTCGCCGACATCGTGAAAAGCCTGGGCCGCGACGAGGACGACGTCGCCCGCGCCCTCGGGCGGCTCGATGAGCTGGCGAGCGGACGCTTCAGCCGGCTCGATCCGGCCCGGCGCCTGGAAATCGCCACGGCCTTGCGGTCCGAAGGAGGCCCGACGGTTGCCGCGCTCTCGCGTTCGGTTCTGGTTTGCTACTATCGCGACGACCGCGTGATGTGCTCGCTCGGCCAGGAACCGCGACCGCCCTTCCCCAAGGGCCATACGGTCGAGCAAGGCGACTGGTCGCTGCTCGACCCGGTCAAGCGCCGCGCCCCCTTCTATCGCAAGGTGACTTGATGCCAGCCCGGCGGAGTGGATCGGTGTGTTTGATCAGCGCTGCGGGCGCGCGACTCCAGTCGCGCGATCATCTCTTGAACGAAGACGCGCCACTGGAGTGGCGCGCCCCCAGCGAAGGCAGGCCATGACCGACGACACCTACGACTTCATCGTGACGGGCGCGGGCTCGGCGGGTTGCGCCGTGGCGGGGCGCCTGAGCGAGGACGGCAAACATCGCGTGCTGCTGCTCGAGGCAGGCCCGCGCGACACCTACCCCTGGATCCACATCCCGCTCGGCTATCACAAGACGTACAACAACCCGAAGGTCAACTGGATGTTCGACTCCGAGCCCGAGCCGGAGCTGAACGACCGCGTCATGTACCAGCCGCGCGGCAAGGTGCTGGGCGGCACCTCGTCGATCAACGGCATGGTCTACATGCGCGGCAACGCCGCCGACTACGACGAATGGCGCCAGCGCGGCTGCGACGGCTGGGACTACGATTCGGTCCTGCCCTACTTCCGCAAGGCCGAGGACAACCAGCGCGGCGGCAACGAGTTCCACGG
>CAZHQA010000182.1:0-10949 GCA_964533955.1 uncultured Reyranella sp.
CTCGATATCGTCGATCCGACGCCGCAGACGGTGGACGCGCTGATGAAGCTCGACCTCGCCTCCGGCGTCGACGTCGAAATCAAGCTCGGCGCGTAAAGGCACAGGGGAAAAGGAACAGACCATGCGTTGCGGTCTCGTCGCCCAGAAAGTCGGCATGACCCGCGTCTTCAACGACGCGGGAGAGCACGTGCCCGTCACCGTCCTCAAGGTGGATCAGCTGCAGGTTGTCGCGGTCCGCTCGGAAGAGAAGGACAAGTACACCGCCGTCCAGCTCGGCTACGGCAAGGCCAAGGTGAAGAACGTGACCCAGCCGATGCGCGGTCACTTCGCCAAGGCCAAGGTCGAGCCGAAGAAGAAGCTCGTCGAGTTCCGTGTCGCCAAGGACGCGGTGCTGGAGGTCGGAGCCGAACTCGTGCCCAGCCATTTCGTGCCGGGCCAGTTCGTCGACGTCATCGGCACCTCGATTGGCCGCGGCTTCACCGGGTCGATGGTTCGCTGGAATTTCCACGGTCTTGAGGCCAGCCACGGCGTGTCGGTCTCGCACCGCAGCCATGGTTCGACCGGCAACCGTCAGGATCCCGGCCGCACCTTCCCGGGCAAGAAGATGGCTGGTCACTATGGCCACGAGCGCGTGACCACGCAGAACCTCAAGATCGTCTCCGCCGACGACGAGAATGGCCTGTTGCTGGTCTCCGGTGCCGTGCCCGGGCCGGCTGGCGGCTACATCATCGTCAAGGACGCCGCCAAGCGTGCCCGTCCCAAGGACGCCCCGTACCCGGCCGGCCTGCGCAAGGCTGCTGCCGAGGGTACGGCAACCGAAGCTCCGGCGGCCGACGCCGCTCCGCAGGCTTGAGGATCAGGCAATGAAGATCGCGGTCAAGCCCATCGAGGGCGCCAGCGCCGGCGAGATCGATCTCGCCGATGCGGTGTTCGGCGCCCCGGTCCGCCAGGACATCCTGCAGCGCTGCGTGGTGTGGCAGCTGTCGCGCCGCCAGCAGGGCACGCACAAGACCAAGGGTCGCTCGGAGATCACCGCGACGGCCAAGAAGATGTACGCCCAGAAGGGCACCGGCCGCGCTCGCCACGGCAACGAGGCAGCGCCGCAGTTCCGCGGCGGCGGCAAGGCGTTCGGCCCGGTCGTGCGCAGCCATGCCAGCGACCTGCCGAAGAAGGTGCGCAAGCTCGCGTTGCGGACGGCGCTGTCGGCCAAGGCCGCCGAGGGCAAGCTGATCGTGCTCGATGCAGCGGCGCTCGCGGAGCCGAAGACCGCCCAGCTCAAGGGCCATCTCGGCAAGCTCGGCGTGACCAGCATGCTGCTGATCGCCGGTGCCGAGGTCGACGCCAACCTGGCTCGTGCCGCCGCCAACATCGCCCATGTCGACGTGCTGCCGCAGCAGGGCGCCAACGTCTACGACATCCTGCGCCGCGATACGCTGGTGCTCACCAAGGATGCCGTCAAGCACCTCGAGGAACGCCTGCAATGAGCGCCAAGACCGCCATCACCGTGAGCCGCGCACGCATGTACGAAGTGATCCGTGCGCCGCTCATTACCGAGAAGACCACCAACGGCTCCGAGCACAGCCAGGTGACTTTCCGCGTGTCGATGGACGCCACCAAGCCCGAGATCAAGCAGGCCGTCGAAGGCCTGTTCAAGGTCAAGGTCAAGGCGGTCAACACCGTCACCGTCAAAGGCAAGGCCAAGCTGTTCAAGGGCCGGCCTGGCACCCGCAGCGACTGGAAGAAGGCGATCGTCTCACTGGCGGAGGGTCACCGTATCGACGTGACCACCGGCTTGTAAGACTGGGGAACGGCAAATGGCTCTGAAGAGTTACAAGGCGATCACGCCCTCGCTCAGGCAGCTGGTCATCGTCGACCGGTCGGGTCTGTGGAAGGGCAAGCCGGTCAAGGCGCTGACCATCGGCAAGTCCGAGAGCGGCGGCCGCAACAACCACGGCCACATCACCGCGCACCATCGCGGCGGCGGCCACAAGCGCCGCCTGCGCCTGGTCGATTTCAAGCGCCGCAAGTTCGACGTCGCTGCGACGGTCGAGCGGCTGGAGTACGATCCCAACCGTTCGGGCTTCATCGCCCTGATCCGGTATGCCGATGGCGAGCTGGCCTACATCCTGGCGCCGCAGCGCCTGAAGGCGGGCGATCAGGTCGTGTCGGGCGAGAAGGTCGACATCAAGCCGGGTAATGCCATGCCGTTGGCCAACATGCCGGTCGGCACGATCGTGCATAACGTCGAGCTGAAGAAGGGCCGCGGCGGCCAGCTGGCCCGCTCCGCCGGCACCTACGCGCAGCTCGTCGGCAAGGACGCCGGCTACGCGCAGATCAAGCTCAATTCCGGTGAACTGCGCATGGTGCCGGCCGAGTGCCTGGCGACCGTTGGCGCCGTCAGCAACCCGGACCAGCAGAACATCGTCATCGGCAAGGCGGGCCGCACGCGCTGGCTCGGCCATCGCCCGGTGGTTCGCGGCGTCGCCATGAACCCGGTCGATCATCCGCACGGCGGCGGCGAAGGCAAGACGTCGGGTGGCCGTCACCCGGTCACGCCCTGGGGCAAGCCGACCAAGGGCAAGAAGACGCGCAAGAACAAGGCGACGGACAAGTACATCATCCGCCGCCGTCAGGCGACGCGCTAGGAGATAGACAAGTGGCACGTTCCGTTTGGAAAGGTCCGTTCGTAGAGGGCAGCCTGATCAAGAAGGCCGAGAAGTCGCGCCAGTCCGTGCGTAGCGAAGTGATCAAGACCTGGTCGCGCCGCTCCACGATCCTGCCGCAGTTCGTCGGCCTGACGTTCGGCGTCTACAACGGCAAGAAGTTCATCCCGGTGAACGTCACCGAGGAAATGGTCGGACACAAGCTCGGCGAGTTTGCGCCGACGCGTACCTTCTCGTCCCACTCGGGCGACAAGAAGGTGTCGAGGGAGTCCAACTGATGAGCAAGCCTTCCGCTCCCCGCCGCGAGGCGGACAACGAAGCCAAGGCCGTGCTGCGCACTGTGCGCATCAGCCCGCGCAAGCTCGATCTCGTGGCCGCCACGATCCGCGGCAAGAAGGCGTCGTCGGCCGTCAGCGAACTCACCTTCTCGAAGAAGCGCATCGCGCAGGATGTCAAGAAGGCGCTGAACTCGGCCATCGCCAATGCCGAGAACAACCACAACCTCGACGTCGACCGCCTGATCGTGGCCGAGGCGTCGGTCGGCAAAGGCCTCGTCATGAAGCGTTTCCAGACCCGCGGGCGCGGCCGCGCGGCCGGCATCGTCAAGCCGTTCAGTCATCTCACGATCGTGGTGCGCGAGCGCCCCGAAGCCGAGGAGAAGTAACATGGGTCAGAAGGTCAATCCGATCGGCCTGCGCCTCGGCATCAACCGGACATGGGATTCGCGCTGGTACGCCGAGGGTGGCGAATACGCGACCATGCTCCATGAGGACATCCACATCCGCAAGGTGCTGCGCCAGCGGCTCGCCCAGGCGGGGGTCGCCAAGATCGTCATCGAGCGTCCGGCCAAGCGCGCTCGCGTGACCATCCATACCGCGCGTCCGGGCGTGGTGATCGGCAAGAAGGGCGCCGACATCGAGAAGCTGCGCGGCGACCTTGCCAAGATGACCAAGGGCGAGGTGGCGCTGAACATCGTCGAGATCCGCAAGCCCGAGATCGATGCCACGCTGATCGCCGAGAACATCGCCCAGCAACTCGAGCGCCGCGTCGCCTTCCGTCGCGCCATGAAGCGTGCCGTGCAGTCGGCCATGCGCCTGGGCGCCCAGGGTATCCGCATCAACTGCTCGGGCCGCCTCGGTGGCGCCGAGATCGCCCGCATGGAGTGGTACCGCGAAGGCCGCGTGCCGCTGCATACGTTGCGCGCCGACATCGACTACGGCATCGCGACTGCCTTCACCACCTTCGGCACCTGCGGCGTCAAGGTCTGGGTGTTCAAGGGCGAAATCATGGCGCACGACCCGATGGCGCACGACAAGCGCGCCGAAGAGGCCGCGCCGCAACGCACGCCGGCGCGCGTCGAGCGCACCGACCAGAGGGACGCGTAACAAGTCATGCTGCAACCCAAGCGCACCAAATACCGCAAGGCCTTCAAGGGCCGCATCAGCGGCGCTGCCAAGGGCGGCTTCAACCTCGACTTCGGCGCCTTCGGCCTGAAGGCGATGGAACCCGACCGCCTGACGGCGCGCCAGATCGAGGCCGCCCGGCGGGCGATCACGCGCCACATGAAGCGCGCCGGCCGCGTGTGGATCAGGGTGTTTCCGGATGTGCCGGTGTCGCGCAAGCCGGCCGAGGTCCGCATGGGCTCCGGCAAGGGCGCCCCGGAGTTCTGGGCGGCGCGGGTCAAGCCGGGCCGCGTCCTGTTCGAGCTCGACGGCGTGCCGGTGACGGTCGCCAAGGAGGCGCTGGCGCTCGCTGCGGCCAAGCTGCCGATCAAGACACGCTTCGTCGCCCGCGTCGGCGCCGAAGGTTGAACGAGGGGTTGAGGAGTTAAAGCCATGAAGGCCAGCGATCTGCGCCCCAAGACCAACGACCAGCTCAAGGAAGAGCTGGGCAACCTGCGCAAGGAAGCTTTCAACCTGCGCTTCCAGAAGGCCGGCGGACAGCTCGGCAAGACAGGCCGCGTGCGCCAGGTGCGCCGCGACATCGCCCGCATCAAGACGGTGCTGGGCGAGAAGGCCGCCGGTTAAGGAGCAAGAGATGCCGAAGCGAATTCTCGAAGGCGTCGTCGTGAGCGACAAGATGGACAAGACCATCGTCGTGAAGGTCGAGCGCCGCGTCCAGCACCCGATCTACAAGAAGTTCATTCGCCGGTCGAAGAAGTACCACGCCCACGACGAAACCAACGCGTTCAAGGGCAAGATCGGTGAGAACGTGAAAATTCGCGAGTGCCGCCCGATGTCCAAGACCAAGAGCTGGGAAGTTCTGGTCGACGGCGCGAAGGCCTAGAGCGCGCCGGGAGTAGAAGCCATGATCCAAATGCGGACCAACCTCGAGGTCGCCGACAATTCCGGCGCCCGACGCGTGCAGTGCATCAAGGTGCTTGGCGGCTCGCGCCGCAAGTACGCCAGCGTCGGCGACGTCATTGTCGTGTCGATCAAGGAGGCAATCCCGCGTGGCCGCGTCAAGAAGGGCGAGGTTCACCGGGCCGTCGTGGTGCGCACGTCGTTCCCGCTGCGCCGTGTCGACGGCAGCGCCATCCGCTTCGACCGCAACGCCGCCGTGCTGATCTCCAAGCAGGATGAGCCGATCGGCACGCGCATCTTCGGACCGGTGACGCGCGAGCTGCGCGGCAAGAAGTTCATGAAGATCATCTCGCTCGCCCCGGAGGTGCTGTAGCCATGAAGATCAGGAAGGGCGATCGCGTGAAGGTCATCGCCGGCCGCAGCAAGGGCAAGGTGGGCGACGTATTGCGCGTGCTGTCGAGCGAGCAGCGCGTGGTCGTGCAGGGCGTGAACGTCATCAAGCGCCACACCAAGCCAGGCCGTGCCGACGCCGGCGGCATCATCGAGCGCGAAGCCGCTATCCATGTCTCCAACGTGGCGCTGCTCGATCCGAAATCCGACAAGCCGACCAAGGTCGGCTTCAAGTTCCTCGACGATGGCCGGAAAGTCCGCTTCGCGCGTGCCTCCGGCGAAACGATAGACCGGTAGGAGAACGGGCCATGCCCGCGCGGCTGCAAGAACACTACACCAAGACCGTCCGCGAAGCGCTGACGAAGGAGTTCAGCTACAAGAACGCCTTCGAAGTGCCGAAGCTGGACAAGATCGTGATCAACATGGGCGTCGGCGAGGCGGTCAACGACCGCAAGGCCGTCGACGGCGCCGTGAACGACCTGACGGCGATCACCGGCCAGAAGCCGGTCGTCACCAAGTCGCGCGTGTCGATCGCGACCTTCAAGCTGCGCGAGAACATGGCGATCGGCGCCAAGGTCACGCTGCGGCGCGCCCGCATGTACGAGTTCGTCGATCGCTTGATCAACATCGCCCTGCCGCGCGTCCGCGATTTCCGCGGCCTGAACGGCAAGTCGTTCGACGGCCGTGGCAACTTCGCCATGGGACTGAAGGAACAGATCGTGTTTCCCGAGATCGACTACGACAAGGTCGACATGGTGCGCGGCATGGACATCATCATCTGCACGACGGCGAAGACGGACGCGGAAGCCAAGGCGCTTCTCCGCGGTTTCGACTTCCCGTTCGTGAACTGAGGCCGGAGAAAAAAATGGCCAAGAAGAGTTCAGTCGAGAAGAACAACCGGCGCGCCAAGATGGCGAAGCAGTATGCCGGCAAGCGCGCCGAGCTGAAGGCGATGGCGGTGGACAACAAGCTGAGCCCCGAGGATCGCTTCGGCGCCCGGCTCAAGCTTGCCGAGCTGCCGCGCAATTCCTCGCCGACGCGCATTCGCAACCGATGCTCGATCACGGGCCGCCCGCGCGCGGTGTATCGCAAGTTCAAGCTCTCGCGCCTCGCGTTGCGTGAGCTCGCGTCGTCGGGCGCTCTGCCCGGCGTCGTGAAGTCGAGCTGGTAACGGGAGTCCGTAGACCATGGCGATGACAGATCCCGTCGGCGATTTGCTGACACGTATCCGCAACGGCCAGGCGGCGCGCCTCGACAGCGTGACCGCACCTGCCTCGCGCATGCGGTCCAACGTTCTCGATGTGCTCCAGCGGGAGGGCTATATCCGCGGCTGGTTCGAGGAAGAGCTGAGGCCTGGCGTCAAGGAGCTCCGTATCGAGCTCAAGTACGACAACGGCCGTCCCGTGATCAAGGAGATCAAGCGCGTCTCGACCCCAGGCCGCCGCGTCTATTCCAAGATTCGCGAGCTGCCGAGCCACTTCAACGGCCTTGGCATCTCGATCCTCTCCACGCCGCGCGGCATCATGTCCGACGCCGAGGCGCGCGCCGCCAATGTCGGCGGCGAAGTCATCTGCAAGGTGTTTTAGCCATGTCGCGCGTTGGCAAGAATCCGGTCGTCGTCCCGTCGGGCGTGACCATCGACCTCAAGGGTCAGGCCCTGAAGGTCAAGGGCAAGCGGGGCGAGCTCTCGCTCATGGTCCACGACGACGTCTCCGTGGCCAAGGACGGGGACAAGCTGCTCTTCGAGCCGCGCACCGAGAGCCGCCGCGCCCGCATGCAGTGGGGCACGGCGCGCAACCTCGCGCACAATATGGTGCGCGGCGTGTCGGACGGTTTCACCATCAACCTCGAGATCAACGGCGTGGGTTACCGCGCCCAGGCGGATGCCAAGAACCTGAAGCTGCAGCTCGGCTTCAGCCACGACGTCGAAGTGCCAATTCCCGCCGGCATCCAGATCAAGGCCATCAAGCCGACCGAGATCGAGATCACCGGCGCCGATCGCCAGAAGGTCGGCCAGCTCGCCGCCGATATCCGGTCGTTGCGTCCGCCCGAGCCCTACAAGGGCAAGGGAATCAAGTATTCGACCGAGACGATCCGGCGCAAGGAAGGCAAGAAGAAGTAGAGGCCCAGAGGACCAAATTCCCATGTCCAACCGCAACGCCCTTTTCGCCCGCCGCCAGCGGCGCACGCGCTTCGCACTGCGCCAGGCCGCCGGCGGCCGTCCGCGCCTCAGCGTCTTTCGCTCGGGCAAGCACATCTACGCCCAGGTCATCGACGACCTGAAGGGCACGACCGTGGCCGCCGCCTCCTCGCTCGACGAGGGGCTCAAGAGCAAGCTCAAGACCGGCGCCAACAAGGATGCCGCCACCGAGGTCGGCAAGCTGATCGCCGAGCGCGCGATCAAGGCCGGCGTCAAGGAAGTCGTGTTCGACCGCGGCGGTTACATCTATCACGGCCGCATTGCGGCCCTCGCCACTGCTGCCCGCGAGGGCGGCCTGTCGTTCTGATCGGGAGTTAGCACATGGCACGTTCACCCGGCGGTTCCGGCCGTGGCCCGCGCGATCGCGATCGGGGCCGCGGTCACGACCGCGACGAGGACAACGAACTGAAGGACAAGCTGGTCACCATCAATCGCGTAGCGAAGGTGGTGAAGGGCGGCCGGCGTTTCGCCTTTGCCGCGATCGTGGTTGTGGGCGACCAGCGCGGTCGCGTCGGTCACGGCGCCGGCAAGGCGCGCGAGGTGCCGGAAGCCATTCGCAAGGCCACGGAAGCGGCCAAGCGGGGGCTCGTCCGCATCCCGTTGCGCGACGGCCGCACCCTGCACCATGACGTCAAGGGCCGCTTTGGCGCCGGCAAGGTCACCCTGCGCGCGGCGCCCGCCGGCACCGGCATCATCGCCGGCGGCCCGATGCGCGCGGTGTTCGAGACGCTCGGCATCAAGGACATCGTCGCCAAATCTGTCGGCACGTCCAACCCGCACAACATGATCAAGGCCACCTTCGCGGCCCTGCAGCAGCTCAACTCGCCGCGCATGGTCGCCACCCGCCGCGGCAAGAAGGTCGGCGACCTGATCGGCCGGCGCGACGGCGAGCAGGCCGTCGAGACCGCCGCCTGAGGAGCATGACCATGGCCGAGGCCAAGAAGATCAAGATCACCCAGACCGGCAGCCCGATCGGCCGCACGGACGATCAGCTGGCAACGCTGGTCGGCCTGGGACTCAACAAGCGCCATCGCAGCCGCGTCCTCGAGGACACGCCGGCGGTGCGCGGCATGATCAACAAGGTGCGCCATCTGGTGCGCATCGACGACGAAGCGCGCTGACTCGCGACTTTCAGCCAAGTCGCTCAAGGGTTCGGGGCAGAGGTAAGGGACGATGAAACTCAACGAGATCGCCGACAACGCTGGCGCCCGCAAGCGCCGCATGCGCGTGGGCCGCGGCATCGGCTCGGGCAAGGGCAAGACCGCGGGCCGCGGCGTGAAGGGCCAGAAGTCGCGTACCGGCGTTGCCATCAAGGGCTTCGAGGGCGGCCAGATGCCTCTGCATCGTCGCCTGCCCAAGCGCGGCTTCCGGCCGCCGCACCAGAAGGAATGGCAGATCGTCAATCTCGGCTCGCTGCAGAAGGCGATCGACGACAACAAGCTCGACGCCGGCAAGACGATCGACGCGGCCGCCATGGCCGCCGCCGGCCTGTTCAAGAACGCGTCGGACGGCGTGCGCCTCCTTGGCAAGGGCGAGATCAAGACCAAGATAGAAGTGAAGGTCGCGGGCGCCTCGGCGTCGGCGATAGCCGCGGTCGAGAAGGCCGGCGGCAAGGTCGAGCTGCCTCCCAAGCCCGTCGCAGAGGCCGCCTAGTTCTTCACGCGTGAGGGTCGTCCATGGCTTCCGCCGCCGAGCAACTCGCATCCAACCTCAACTGGGGCGCGATCGGTAAGGCGACCGAGCTGAAGAAGCGCCTGTGGTTCACCATCGGCACGCTCGTAGTCTTCCGCATCGGCGCCTACATTCCGGTCCCGGGCGTCGATCCGGTGGCCCTGGCCGAGGTGTTCCACCGCAACGCCGGCGGCATCGCCGGCATGCTCGACGTGTTCTCCGGCGGCTCGATCGGCCGCATGTCGATTCTGGCGCTCTCGATCATGCCGTACATCTCGGCCTCCATCATCATGCAGATCCTGACGACGGTGGTGCCGTCGCTCGAGGCGCTGAAGAAGGAGGGCGAGGCCGGCCGCAAGAAGATCAACCAGTACACGCGCTACGGCACGGTGGTGCTGGCGGCCTTCCAGGCCTACGGCATTGCCGTCGGTCTGGAGAGCCAGGCCGGCGTGGTGCATGACCCGGGCCTGTTCTTTCGCTTCGTCACCATCGTCACCCTGGTCGGCGGCACACTTCTCCTGATGTGGCTCGGCGAGCAGATCACCGCGCGCGGCGTCGGCAACGGCGTGTCGCTGATCATCTTCGCCGGCATCGTGGCGGCTCTGCCCAATGCCCTCGTGCAGACCCTCGAACTCGGCCGCACCGGCGCCTTGTCGGCCCTGTTCATCATCGCACTGGCGGTGGGCGTGATCGTCGTGGTGGCGGTCGTGGTGTTCGTCGAGACCGCCCAGCGGCGTATCGTGGTGCAATATCCCAAGCGCCAGGTCGGCAACCGCATGTATGGCGGCGAGGCCTCGCATCTGCCGCTCAAGATCAACACCTCGGGCGTGATCCCGCCGATCTTCGCCTCCTCGCTGCTGCTCTTCCCGGCCACCATCGCCTCGTTCCAGGGCGGCAGCGGCGAACCGGGAATTGCCCAATTCTTCGCCACCTACCTGGCGCACGGCCAGCCGCTTTATCTCCTGGCCTATATCGGCCTGATCGTCTTCTTCTGCTTCTTCTACACCACGGTGGTGTTCAATCCGGCCGACACGGCGGAGAATTTGAAGAAGAACGGCGGCTTCGTGCCCGGCATCCGCCCGGGCAAGAATACCGCCGAATACCTCGAATACATCCTGAACCGCCTCACCGTGATCGGTGCGCTCTACCTGTCGGCGGTCTGCATCCTGCCCGAGCTGTTGATCGCCCGTGGCGGCGTGCCTTTCTATTTCGGCGGCACTAGCCTGCTGATCGTGGTGTCGGTCACGCTCGACACCGTGACCCAGATCCAGGCCCACCTGCTCGCCCACCAATACGAGGGTCTCATCAAGAAGGCCCGTCTCAGGGGCAGGACTCGATGAACATTATTCTGCTTGGGCCGCCAGGAGCCGGCAAAGGAACCCAGGCGCAGCGGCTGCAGCACGATCTCGGCATGGTGCAGCTGTCGACCGGGGACATGCTGCGCGCGGCGGTGGCGTCGGGCAGCGAGCTCGGCCAGAAGGCCAAGGGCATCATGGAGGCGGGCAAGCTGGTGCCCGACGACCTCATGGTCGGCCTGATCAAGGACCGCATTGCCAAGCCGGATGCCGCCAAGGGCTTCATCCTCGACGGCTTCCCGCGCACCGAGGCGCAGGCCAAGGCGCTCGACAGCATGCTGGGGGAGGCCGGCAAGAAGCTCGACAAGGTGGTCGAGATGGAGGTCGACGAGAAGGCGCTGACCGAGCGCATCGTCGGCCGCTTCAC
>CAZHQA010000183.1:0-10933 GCA_964533955.1 uncultured Reyranella sp.
GCGCGCATGGCCCAGCTCGCCGCCAAGGGCAAGCTCGCGGTCGGCGACGACTTCGTGCACGAGAGCATCATCGGCTCGTTGTTCGATGGCAGGGTCGAGGCCGCCGCCAAGGTCGGCAACCACGACGCCATCGTGCCCTCGATCTCGGGCTGGGCGCGCCAGCACGGCATCAACACCATCCTGGTCGACGACCGCGATCCCTTTGCGCACGGCTTCCAGGTGACGTGACGTCGGCTCAGGAGAAGACATTGACGTTCAAGCATGTCGACTATTCGGTCGTGGACCGCGTCGCAGAGCTCACCATGAAGCGCGCGCCGGTCAACGCCATCGACCACGACCTCATCGAGGATCTGAACGCGGCCTATCGCAAGGCCAGCGCGGATTCCGGCGTCAGGGCGATCATCTTGACCAGTGCCTTCGACGCGGCATTCAGCGCCGGGATGGACCTTGCGATGATCCAGGGAAAGAAGGGCCTCGATCTCCGGCGGTTTCTCGAGAAGCTCTACTTCGAAATGCACGATCTTCATTATCGGATGGCGAAGCCGACCATCGCGGCCCTCACAGGGCCGGCGCGTGCGGCCGGCGTGACCTTGGCCGTGTCGTGCGACGTCATCATCGCGAGCGAGACATCGAGCATAGGCTATCCGGAAATCAATGTCGGCCTGATCCCGGCCATGCATTTCGTTCACCTGCCGAGGCAAATCGGCCGTCACAAGGCGTTCGAGCTCTTGTTCTCCGGCAAGCCCATCTCCGCAGCGGAAGCCTGTCAACGCGGATTGGTGAACAAGGTCGTCCCGCGCGACCGGCTGCTCGCCGAAGCGCGAGCGCTGGCGCAGGAGTTCTGCTCCAAGTCACCGGTCGTCATGGAATGGGCCCGCACCGCCTTCATGCGCGCGAACGATGCCGAATACCGTCGGTCGATCGAAAACACCGTGGAGACGATCTGCAATCTCATCGAGCTCTCGGACGCCCAGGAAGGCTTGAACGCGTTCAACGAGAAGCGGCCGCCGCGATGGTAAGACAAGGCACGTCGAGCCGGATCACCCTTACCTGCTGCTTAGCTCCGAGGCGTCGTCGCTTCTAATGACCAGATTTGGCGGCTGACGCCCTGCGCGAGTAAAATGCTTGGGCCGAGAGGCAGCATGGGAGCGTAGCGTATGCCCGTCGCCGTCAATCGTTTTTCGTCGCGTCTTCATCAAGATGTAGTGGGGGCGAAAGAAGCCCCGTTATTTTCCCGTTTTTTTAACGGGGCGCTTTCCACGAGCCCCACATCTTGTGTGCCCGCCGCGTCGACAAGATGTAGAGGGGGCCCCGTGTTTTTCCGTTATTTAATTCGCGCCGCCCAACATCTTGGGGATCACTCCGCGGCCTTCGCAGTGGCCGGCGCCGGTGCCTTCACGCCGCCCTTGGCGAAGATCGCCTCGACCTCGGCCGTGCTGTAACCCAACTCGCGCAGGATCTCGGGAGCGTCCTCGCCGATATTGGGCGCGCGCTGCTGGGGCGGATGCTCCGATGCACGCGGCAGGCCGGCAATGTTGGCCACCGGCAGGCGACCCACGCCTTCCTGCTCGATCCAGTCGACGGCGCCCGACTCCTTGACGTGCGGATGCTCGAGATAGTCGGTGTAGTTGTTGACCCGCTCGCAGAACACGTCCTTGGGCTGCAGGATCGCGATCCACTCCTCGGTGGTCTTGCTCGGCATCGTCTCCTGCAGGGCCTTGATGATCTTGGGCGCGTTCCGGATGCGGTCGTTGTGGCTCTGCAGGTCCGGGTCGTTGGCGACGTCGGCGCGGCCGATCAGCTCGAACAGGAGCTTGAAGTGATGCGGCCGCATCGCCGACAGCGTGATATGGCCGTTCTTCGATTTGAAGACTCCCGCCGGCATGTAGAGCACCGGCGGCGCGCCGTTGGAAAACACCCATTCCATCAGCTTGGCGCCCTGGAAGGCCGCCGCCGCGCGCATCAGGCTGGAATCGATGTAGCAGCCCTCGCCGAAGCGGAACTGGCGCATGATCGCCGGCGAGAGCGCCTGGAAGGTGTAGAGCCCGGTCATCACGTCGACCGCGATCATGCCTTGCCGCCACGGCGTGCCGTCGGGCATGCGGTTCATGACCATCATGCCGGAAAAGGCCTGGATCAGCGTGTCGACCGTCGGCCGCTTGGCGAAGGGGCCGGTCTGGCCGAAGCCCGAGATCGAGCAGTAGACGACCTTGGGGTTGATCTTCTTCAGGTCCTCGTAGCCGAAGCCCAGGCGCTGGATCACGCCGGGCCGGAAGCTCTCCATGACGACATCCGCCTTGGCCGCGATCTTCTTCACCACGGCAATGCCGTCGGGCGACTTGAGATCGAGGGCGATCGAGCGCTTGCCGCGGTTGAAGGCGATCGAATGGGCGCAATGGTCGCCTTTCAGCTCGCCGAGCGCGCGGCCCCAGTCGCCCTCCGGCGGCTCGATCTTGATGACGTCGGCGCCGTGCAGCGCCAGCAGCAACGAGGCGTGCGGGCCAGCAACGCCTTGAGTGAAATCGAGGACGGTCACGCCGTCGAACGCGCCTTTGACCATGGGCTCCTCCCTGACCTGAACGTACGTTCACCAGGGCCGGGCGATCAAGGCGCGATCGGCTGCCTGCGGGCCTAGTAGCTATGCTTTATCGTGCGACCCAGCACCGGGTCGGCGAGTTCGATGCCGAGGCCCGGCACGGCGTCGAAGAGCATCGCCACGCCGACCGGCAGGCGCTTGCTGCCTTTCCATGCCGCGATCACGTCGCGCGGTGCGCGCAGGGTTGCGAGCGGAACGCCGCACAGGGTGAGCCGTCCCCAGTGCGCTTCGACCTCTTCGAAGCGCCAGGCCGTTTTCGCGACGGCCAATCGCTCACCGAGATCGGCGGCCGCGGTCACCCAGAGCCGGCCGGCGGTACCGATCAGCACGGCGTGGACGGCGATCGCGCGAGATCCGGCCTCGAGCCGGTCGCCTTGGGTCAGGCGCTCGGGCGGTTTGCTCCGGTAGTCGGGAGCGATCACCAGCTCGTCGATCTCGACGACGACGCGCTCCACGCCGCCCTTGGCGTGGCCGTCGAACGCGAGCGTCGTCACCTAGAGGATGGCGAGCTGCGAATTGAGCAGGTCCGTCACCAGCATGTAGCCGGGCGCATGGGTGATGCTGAACTCGGGCTTGACCGTGGCCACCACCGACTGCGGGGTGACGCCACAGGCCCAGAACACCGGAAACTCGTCGTCGTGCACCGGGACCGCGTCGCCGTAGTCGGGCTTGGCGATATCCTTGATGCCGATCAGCTCGGGCTTGCCGAGATGCACCGGCGCACCGTGCACCGACGGGAAGCGCGTCGTCACCTGCACGGCGCGGATCGCGTCGGCCGGCTTGAACGGGCGCATCGACACCACCATCGGGCCGTGGAACGGGCCGGCCGGCTTGCACTCGATGTTGGTGCGGTACATCGAGACGTTGCGGTTAAGGCTCTGGTGGCGGATCTCGAGACCGCTCTCGATCAGCGCTTCCTCGAAGGAGAACGAACAGCCCAGCACGAACGAGACGAGGTCGTCGCGCCACACCTGCTTGAGGTCGCGCACCTCGTCGACCATCTCGCCGTTCTTCCAGATGCGGTAGAGCGGGATGTCGGTGCGGATGTCGAGATCCTCGCCCAGCATCGGCAGGCGCGGATCGCCGGGCTCGGACTGTCCAAGCAGAGGGCAGGGCTTGGGATTGAGCTGGCAGAAGCGGGCGAAATCGGCGGCCAGCGCCTTGGGCAGGATGGCGAGGTTGCCCTGCACATAGCCCGGCGCCATGCCGGCGGTCGGCGCGAGGTTGGTGCCGGCACGGATCCGGCGGCGGGCGTCGCGTCCGGTCTCGCCCTTGAACGTCGTCAAACTGGTGTCCATCGCCTGCTCCTGGTGCCTCTACACGTGCTGGCCGCCGTTGATCTGGATCTCGGCGCCGCTGACATAGCTCGATCCCTTCTCGCACAGGAAGAGGATGACATCAGCCACCTCGTCGGGCGTCCCGAGCCGGCGCATCGGAATCTGCTCCTCGACGATTTTCTCGGTGCCGGGCGAGAGGATCGAGGTGTCGATCTCGCCGGGCGCGATGGCGTTGACGCGGATGCCCCTGGGGCCGAAGTCGTGCGCCATCTCGCGCGTCAGCGCGGCGAGGGCGGCCTTGGAGGTGGCATAGGCCGAGCCGGCGAAGGGATGAACGCGGCTGCCGGCGATCGAGGTGACGTTGACCACGCAGCCGCGCGCCTCGGAGAGTTCCTTCATCAGCCCGCGCGCCAGCGCCACCGGCGCGAAGAAGTTGACGTTGAACACCTGGCGCCACAGGTCGAACGGCGTGTCGATGGCGCCGAAGCGTGCGCCCGTTTCGTCCTTGGGCGAGATCGCCGCGTTGTTGACCAGCGCATCGAGCCTGCCGCCGCCGAGCCGCTGGCGGATCTCCTCGATGCCGCCGCTGACCGAGTCGGGATCGGCAAGGTCGATCTGGACGTGGTTCTTTTCGCCGCCGGGCCAGGGGCAGAGCACGCTGAAGGGCTGGCGCGACACCGTGATCACGCGCCAGCCGCCGGCGCTGAATTTCTTGACCGTCGCGTGGCCGATGCCGCGGCTTGCGCCGGTCAGCACCAGGGTGCGCGCGTTATCATGCAGGGGAACGTTCATCAGCGAAGTCTACTCCATAAGCGGTACGCGATCCGGCTCTGACCGCGACTGATTGTGTCTTCGTGCAATAAAGTCACATCGCCTGATAAGTCATTGTCCAGACGACATTTTTATTGTCCGCCGAGCGCCGTCGACTTAAATTGTATTGGCCGAGCCCCCTCATATTTCGGATCTCGGCGGGTCATTTTGAAGAAGTCATTTTTGGGAGATGTCCGCAATGCCGGACCAACGCAACAAACACGAGCCCAAGCCGCATCTGCAAACGCGGCCCGCCACCATGATCACCGCCATCGGCCTTTGCCTGCTGGTCATGCTGATCCAGCTGGTACCGCAGATCCAGGACGCGGCGACGCGACTGCAGGCGACCACGGTCAGCAGCGCCCGGTGATATAAGGGGCGCATGCGGGCGCCCCCATGAGTGTCGACAACGATCAGGCCCTGCCGGCCGACACCCAGCTCGGCGACTACCGGCTGGACGCGGTGATCGGCCAGGGCGGCTTCGGCATCACCTATCGCGCCTTCGACGGCCAGCTCGCCAAGATCGTGGCGATCAAGGAATACCTGCCGGTCGAGTTCGCCGTGCGGCGCGCCAAGGAAGTCGTGCCGCGCGGCGCGCGATTTGCCGAGGATTTTGCCTGGGGCCGCGAGCGCTTCCTCGACGAGGCGCGGGCACTGGCGCGCTTCCGCCATCCGCACATCGTGCCGGTGCTGCGTTTCCTCGAGGCCAACGGCACCGCCTACACCGTCATGGAGTTCGAGGACGGCAAGAATGTCGCCGAGCTGCTGCGCCGGCCGGGTAGCCGCCTGCCGGCCGACGAAGTGCGCCGCCTCGCCGAGGGGCTGCTGAGCGGGCTCGGCGCGGTGCATGCCCAGAGCTTCCTGCATCGCGACATCAAGCCCAGCAACATCATCATCCGCCGCGACGGGGTGCCCGTCCTGATCGACTTCGGCGCGGCACGCCTGGCGATCGGCGGGCGCACGCGCACGCTGACCGGCGTGCTGACGCCGCAATATGCGCCGATCGAGCAATACGCAATCGACGGCAAGCAGGGGCCGTGGAGCGACATCTACTCGGCCGCCGCCGTGCTGTACCTGGCGATCGCGGGCGAGCCGCCGCCGGAAGCGGCGAGCCGCGTGCACGGCGATCCGTATCGCCCGCTCGTCGGCACGCAAGCCGATCGCTTCGACGAGCCGTTCCTCGCCGCCATCGACAAGGCGCTGGCCTTCGCGCCCGATCAGCGGCCGCAGAGTGTCGAGGCATGGCGAGCGCTGTTCGGAGTGTCGCTGCCCTTCGCGCACGACGCGCCGACCCAGCGCATGCCGAGCGTGCTGCCCGCGACGCCGCGCCTGGGCGGTGTCGATCGCGACCAGGACGCCCGCCTGCCCGCACCGTCCGCCGCACCGCGCCGGCGCCGCGGCATTGCCGTCGCGATCGTCGTGCTGTTGGCGCTGCTCGGTGGTCTTGGTTTGTGGCGCCTCGCATCGCAGCGCGCTGAGACCCAGCAACAGGCAAGTGCGGTACCGCCACCTGCACCTGTACCCACGACCACGCCATCACCAACGCCTGCTCCGCCTGCAGCACCAGTTCCGACAGCCGTCCCTCCGGCGGCCGCCGTGACATCCGCGCCGACACCGGCGGCGCAGAAGGCCCTGGTTGACCAGGCGCAGCGCGCGGCCAATGAAGCGCGCGCGTTATTCGACAAGGCCAAGGAAGCCGCTGGCGCGGCGCGCACCATGGCGGGCGAGGCGCGCATCGCCGCCGCACGCGCCGCGCAGTCGGGCCTCGAGAATGCAACGCGTATCACCTCGGACGACGGCTCGACCTATGTCGGCCAGGCGAGCGACGGCAAGCGCCAGGGGCTGGGCATCGCGGACGCCAAGGACGGCGATCACCAGGCCGGCGAATGGAAGGACAACGTGCTGAGCGGGCTCGGCATCGAGCGCCTGTCCGACGGCTTGAGCTATCAAGGTCAGTGGCGCGATGGCGTTCCGGTGGGCCTCGGCGTGCGCGACCGCGCGGGCGTCGATCATGCCGAGGGCAACTTCGCCGGCGGGCGCCTGGAAGGACTAGGTGCGCGCCGCAACCTCAGCGAGCCCGCCGTCACGCAGTCCGGCGAATGGCACGCCGATTCGCTCGACGGGCCGGGCGTCGAGGTCTTGCCCGGCGGCGAGCGCTACGAGGGCGGCTTTCGCGCCGGCAAGCGACATGGCTATGGCCAGGTCGTCGGCGCGGACGAGAAGGTGCAATCCGGCCGGTGGGAGGACGGAAAACTCGTCGAATCAGCCCCCTGAGGTCGGTGGCACAGAAGTTGCGCCCCGCGGCTCGTGACCAAGGCCCTGTCCGTCCTGCTGATCGACGACAACCCCGCGCGCGCCGAGATCGTCGAGGCAGGGCTGGCGGCAGCCGGCTATCGCCTGCTGGCGCGGCTGCAGGGCACGCAGGATCTGACAGCCCGCGTGCGCGAACTCGAGCCTGACGTCGTCGTGGTGAGCATCGACAGCCCGAGCCGCGATGCCATCGAGGACATGCGCCGCTCGACCGAGCAGCAGCCGCGACCGATCGCCTTGTTCGCCGACCAGTCGGATCCGGCCACGATTGCGGCCGCCATGGAAGCGGGCGTCTCGGCCTATGTGGTGAAGGGGCTGGCCCAGGACCGCGTGCGGTCTGTCGTCGACGTCGCGATCGGCCATTTCAACCGCTACCACGCCATGCGCGAGGAACTCGAGCGCGCCCGCCTGACCCTGCTCGAGCGCAAGGCGATCGATCGGGCCAAAGGGCTGCTCATGGAACAGCGCGGCCTGAAGGAAGACGCCGCCTACAAAGTCCTGCGCAAACTCGCCATGGACCAGAACAAGCGCATCGGCGAGGTCGCCCAAGACATCGTCACCTATGCGAGAGTGCTCAAAAAATAGTCGCGCCTCTATTTACAGCAGCCCGAGACTTTTGCGTCTTTTCAATAGGTTACGGTTTGGCACGCCTCATGCTGCAATGTCTATGAGAGCCCAATGGCGGGTTCTTCCCTGATTTGAGACGCGGACCAATGTCGGTCCGCAGTTGGACAACGGCGTCCTGAGCGACCGGCACCCAGCCGGCCGAGCGGGACGCTTTTTTGTTTGTGGAGTGGCGTAGCCCATGGCCGAACGAGCCAAGCTGAAGGTCGGGTTCATTCCCATCATCGACTGCGCGCCGGTGGTGCTGGCCGAAGAACTGGGCGCCTTCGAGCGCCAGGGCCTCGATGTCGAGATCCGCCGCGAAGTGTCGTGGGCGAACGTGCGCGACAAGCTGGTGCTCGGTCTGCTCGATGCCTCGCACATCCTGGCGCCGCTGCCGCTCGCGCTGACGCTCGGCATCGATAGCGTGAACGTGCCGCTGGTCAACGTCATGACCCTGCAGCTCAACGGCAACGCCCTGACGCTCTCGAGCGCGCTGTGGCGCGAGATCGAAGAGGCGGCACCCGATCTCCTCGACAAGGGCCCGCTGCTCGACGCCCGCGCCATCGCCGCCGTGGTCGCCCGGCGGGCCGCCGCCGGCCGGCCGCAGCTCGTGCTCGCCTCGGTGTTTCCCTACTCGGTGCAGAACTACATGGTGCGGCTCTGGCTGTCGTCGGGCGGTGTCGATCCGGACCGCGACGTGCGTCTCACCATCGTGCCGCCGCCGCATACTGTCGCCCATCTCTCCGGCGGCGTGATCGACGGCTACTGCGTCGGCGAGCCGTGGAACCAGCAGGCGCAGGCGCTCGGCATCGGTCGCATCGCGTTGACCGGCCCCGACATCTGGAAGGGCATGCCGGAGAAGGTGCTGGGCACCACGGAGGCCTTCGCCGAAAAGAATCCCGAAACGCTGACGGCGCTGATCAAGGCGTTGCTCGAGGCCGCCCAGTGGCTCGACGATCCGGCCAATCGCGGCGAGGCGGCCCGCGTGCTGTCGCAGCCGCGTTACCTCAACATGCCGGCCGACGTGATGCAGCGCACGCTCGGGCTACCCGACTTCCACGTCTTTCACCGCCACTTCGCCAACTTCCCGTGGCGCAGCCATGCCGACTGGTTCCTCAGGCAGATGGTGCGCTGGGGCCAGGTCTCGCCGGCGGTCGACATCAAGACCACGTCCGACCGCGTCTATCGGACCGACATCTATCGTGCCGCCGCCGGCGAGGTGGGCGTCGCCTGTCCGAAACTCGATCGCCTGCCGCCCGGCACACATGGCGAACCGCTGACGCCGCTCGACGGCCTCACGACCGAGAAAGATCCAATCCGCTTACGTTCAGGAGAAGGCTCATGATCGACAGGAAGTTCGGGCGCCGCAGCGTCCTCAGGGGCGCGAGCGCCACGGCGGCCTTGCTGACCGCCGCGCGCGCCGCAGTGCCCAATGGCGCCTTCGCGCAGGCCGGCGGTCCGGAGACCAACAAGGTAACGCTGGGTTTCATCGCCCTGACCGATGCTTCGCCACTGATCATCGCCAAGGAAAAGAAGATCTTCGACAAGTACGGCATCACCGATGCCAACGTCGCCAAGCAGGCTTCGTGGGGCACGACGCGCGACAACATGGTGCTGGGCTCGGCTGCCGGGGGCATCGACGGCGCGCACATCCTGACCCCGTTCCCCTATCTCATCTCGCTCGGCACCGTGACGTCGGAGAACAAGCCGACGCCGATGTATATCCTGGCGCGGCTCAACTACCAGTGCCAGGGCATCTCGGTCGCCAACGAGTTCAAGAGCACCGGCGCCAAGGCCGACGCCTCGCCGCTCCGCGAGGCGTTCGCCAAGAAGAAGGCCGCTGGCCAGGAGGTGAAGTGCGCCATGACCTTCCCCGGCGGCACTCACGATATGTGGATCCGCTACTGGCTGGCGGCCGGCGGCATCGATCCGGACAAGGACGTCTCGACCATCGTCGTGCCGCCGGCGCAGATGGTGGCCAACATGAAGGTCGGCAACATGGCCGCCTTCTGCGTGGGCGAGCCGTGGAACGACCAGCTCGTGCACCAGGACATCGGCTACACCGCCTGCACCACCGGCGAAGTCTGGAAGGACCATCCCGAGAAGTCGCTCGGCATGCGGGCCGACTGGGTCGACAAGAACCCGAAGGCGGCGATGGCCGTGCTGATGGCCACCATGGAGGCCCAGCAGTGGTGCGAGAAAATGGAAAACAAGGAGGAGATGGCCGCCATCATCGGCAAGCGCCAGTGGTTCAACGTGCCGCCCGCCGACATCGTCAATCGCATCAAGGGCGACATCGACTATGGCGATGGCCGCAACATCAAAGGCAGCGACCTGCTGATGAAGTTCTGGAAGGGCGGCGTGTCGTATCCGTACCAGAGCCACGAGCTGTGGTTCCTCACCGAGAACCAGCGCTGGGGCAAGCTCCCGGCCGACCTCGATACCAAGGCGATCATCGGCAAGGTCAACCGCGAGGATCTGTGGCGCACTGCCGCCAAGAACATCGGTGCCGCCGAAGCCGACGTCCCCAAGACCAGCTCTCGCGGCAAGGAGACCTTCTTCGACGGCAAAGTGTTCGACCCGGCCGATCCCAAGGCCTATCTCGCCTCGCTGCAGATCAAGAAGGTGTCGTGATGCCGGCGACGCGAGCCAACACCGCTTCGATCGCCTCCGACGTGCCGGTCCCCGGGGCAACGGCCGAGATCGTAGCTTTCCGTCCGCCGGTGCGACCAGTCTTCGAGCGCTTGCGCGATGCCGCCAACAGGTTCGCCGGCATCGTCGTCCCGCCGGTCATCGTGATCGGCTTCATCATTGTTGCCTGGCAGCTCTTGTGCTCGGCGCCGGGATCGTCGCTACCCGCACCTTCCAAGGTAATCGCCGATTCCTGGGACTTCATCGTCGATCCGTTCTACGACAATGGCGGCATCGACAAAGGTGCCTTCTGGCATCTGTCGAAGTCGTTGAGCCGCGTCGCCGTCGGCTACTCGTTCGCGGCGGTCGTTGGAATCGCGTTGGGCGTGCTTGTCGGCCAGAGCATGTGGGCCATGCGCGGCCTCGATCCGATCTTCCAGGTTCTGCGCACCATCCCGCCGCTCGCGTGGCTGCCGTTGTCGCTGGCCGGCTTCCGCGATGCCCAACCGTCGGCATTGTTCGTGATCTTCATCACGTCGATCTGGCCGATCATCATCAACACTTCCGTCGGCGTTCGGAACATCCCGCAGGATTATCGCAACGTCGCCGCCGTCATCCGCCTCTCCTGGTGGGAGGTGTTCTGGAAGATCACCCTGCCCGCGACGGTGCCCTACATCTTCACCGGCCTGCGCATCGGCATCGG
>CAZHQA010000184.1:0-10835 GCA_964533955.1 uncultured Reyranella sp.
AGCGCGGCCTCGGGCACGCCGTTGGATTGCGCGTATGTGAACCACTTGTGGGCGGCGACGAAGTCCTTCTTCACACCGTTGCCTTCGCTCAGCGCCAGGCCATAACGCAGTGCGGCCAGCGGATGGCCCAACTCGGCGGCGCGCCGATAAAGGTCGGCAGCGCGCACCGGGTCGGCCGTGGCCGCGCCCTGCGATTCGTCCATGGCGCGGGCGAGGGCGTAGAGCGCATAGGGGTCGTTGCTCGCCGCCGCCTTCTCGAGCCAGGAACGTGCCTGCACGAGGTCGCGCGCCGTGCCCTGGCCACGGAAATAGAGGATGCCGACATTGACCTGGGAGCGCTGGTTGCCGAGCGCCGCGGCTTTCTCGAACAGCGCGAGCGCGCGCGTGTCGTTGCGCGCCGCGCCGGCGAGGCCCTGCGCGAAGACCAACGCCAACCGATGTGCGCCTTCGGCCGAGCCAGAGTCGGCGGCGTGCTGCAACACCTGCAGGGCCTCGCGGTTCTGGCCGCGATCCAGCAGCACGGCGCCCAGCCAGGCTTCGGCGTCCGGATTGCCTGGGGCGAGACGGCGAAGGGTGGATTCAGCGGTGATCAGATCGCCGGCGCGGTAGGCCATGATGCTGCCGCGCAGCGGCGACGCGACGTCGGACGCATCGGCTGGCTGCGCGCGGGCGTCCTGCACGAACAGCAGCGCGGCCAGGAGCGCCGCCGCCCGCGCAACGGTCATTTGGTCTTGAAGGTGAAGGCGGCCGCCTCTTTCTTGGCCTTCTCGACCTCTTCCGGCTTCAGCTCCTTTGCCAACTGCTCCAGCAGCGCGCCGACGTTCGCATTCGGCACGTTCCAGAGTTCGGCGATCGTTACCCACTTGTAGGATTCGTAGAAGCTCTTGGGCACGCCCTTGCCTTCGGCGTAGGCGCCGGCCAGGGGAATCATCGCCAGCGTATAGCCGCGTTCGGCGGCGTCCAGCAGGAGCGGTGCGGCCTTGCTGAGATCGAACAGCTTGGAATCGGGATTGCCGTAGATGTAGAAGCCGAGGAAGTACTGAGCGCGCGGATCGCGCTCCTTCGCCAGCACCTGAAGCTCTTTCTCGGCCGCCACGACGTCGCCGCTCTGCATCGCCTTGACGGCGTCCTCCATCCCGGCGGCGGCGGGTTGCGCGAAACCAAACAGAATCAGAGGAAGAAAACTAAAGGGAATGAATCGCACGGCTAACTCCTGACCTCCCCGACAAGGCGCGACCGTCTACCACGGAAAGGCGGAGAAAGGACATTGGCCACGATGCCCGGAGCGCACGCCGATAGCGGTGGCGGCAACGTCAACTTCGTCGACGGCAGGCCATCTGGCGGGGCGACCCGTCATTTTGCACTCCAAATCGTATTCGCGTTGCCTCCGCAGAAACCTAAGATCTTGTATAAATGAAGCAAAGCGACGAAATCGGGTGAATTTGCGCGGAATCTGCATGCCCTTTTTCGACTATCTGGCGCCAAGAATCCCTCGCAATCCCTAGGAAATTGGGGGGGGTGATCCCGATCAGATATGCGATTTTGCAGGTGATGTTGGATGGGGTGATTTGTTAGGGTCCTTGCATTAGAGACGTCGTTCGCTTCTCACCAGTGATACCTGAAGGGTTTTTGCATCGAGATCTGGCAGCGCTCACCTAAAGCGCGCCGCACCACACGAGTTTCCCATAGCCCGCCGGCGGCTCCCCAGGCCGCTCATCGAAGCCCCCTTCCCACACACCCCAAGGCTTCGATAATCCCACACCCAGGCGGGCTTCTAAGGAAGGCCGGTCGTTCCCCAAGCGACCGGCCTTTCGTATTTTTGGCTCCTATCAGGTCATGAAACCCGGACATGGTTTGCCTGGTCGATGTCGGTTTCAGATACCCCAAAATCGTCTATCTAAAAAAAAGAAATGCAACAAAATCAGTATGCGAATTGTGCAAGATATGCATCTTTGCAAGTTACGGGTAAAATACACCATGTTAGAGTTAGGCCAATTCGAGTGATTTCTATTTTATTGGTGTAGCGATGAAGATTGTTGGTTTCCCGGTTGACGTATCGCGCTCGCTCGACGGTCGCATCGTTCGTGGCCTGCGGACCCGCCAATCCCTGATTCAAGCCACTCTGGACCTGATCCAGGCCGGAGACGTCGAGCCGACTTCGACGGCCATCGCCACCATCGCCGGCGTGTCCAGCCGGGCGCTGTTCCAGCATTTCACCAGCATGGCCGATCTCTATGCCGCGGCGTTCGATCTCGCGGTAGATCGTGCCTCCGAGCGCGGCATACCGGTCGATGCCCGGGCACCGCTTTCCAGTCGAATCGCGCTCCTGGTTTCGGATCGTTCCGAGCTGTTCGAGGAATGGCTGCCGGTGTGGCACTTTGCCGAGCGCGTCCGCTCGGTGGCGCCGGCGGTCGGGCTCGGGGTCGCCCAGCTGCGCAGGCTCCTGCGCGCGCGGCTTGCCGTCTGGTTCGCCAACGAGCTCGAGAACCTCGATCCCGCCTCGCACGAGCTCGTGCTCGACTCGCTGGACCTCGCCTTCGGCCTCGACAGCTGGATGAACATGCGCGAGCAACAGCGGCTTTCGCGGGTCCATGCGTCGCGCACGTGGCGCTTCACCGCCGAGGCCATCGTGCTGCAGGCGCTGACTGTTCCTGCACAGACCGAGGCGGTGGCCTGACGGCCATCCTGGGCAAGGGCTTCTCGCCCGGCCCCCGGCGCTTCACTTCTTGGCCAATGAAAAAAGGCGGCGGGGAGAGCCCGCCGCCTTCGTCGTATCCGGTCTTGCGCCGCTCAGTTGGCCTTGGCGCGGAACTTTTCGTGGCAGGCGCCGCACGACTTGCCGGTGTCGCCGAAGGCTGCCGTCGTGGCGGCGAGGTCGCCCGAGCCCGCGGCTGCGGCAAGCTTGTCGTAGGCCGCATCGGCTGCCTTCGATGCTGCCATGAAGCCCGCCGAGTCGCTCCACACCGTCGGCAGAGCCTTGGTCTCGCCCTTGTCTGAGCCGGCCGGGAACAGCTTGACGAAAGCGCCCTCAAGTTCCTTGAGCTTGGCCGCTTGCGGCACGATCGCCTTGACGTCGCCCTTGGCGTCGATGACGCCCTTGATCGCGCGCATCGTGGCGGCAGTTTCCTTGCGGTTGTCCTGGCGCTGCTTGATCACGTCAGCCTGGGCGAGGGCAACGGTCGCTCCCCCGACCATCGCTCCGGCGGCGAGCGCGCCGACAACGGCAGCGATCAGTGTCTTGCTCTTCATGCACCATCCCCTGTTTGTTTTCACGGCAGCCACGAAGGCTCCTGCCTTCGGCGGCTCATGATTTGTTGCAGAGAATCGGCTCGATGCGAACACCGGCCGAGGGAATATTCTGTCACGACTGCGTGTAGTTGCATTTGATTGCGGTGGGGCCGGTCGAGGATAGTGAGAGCCATGGCTGACAAGAACGACCAACCGATTCGCGTCTGGGACCTGCCGGTCCGGCTGTTTCACTGGGCCCTCGTCGTGCTGATGGCCGTGTCCTATTTCAGCGGCCAGACCGGCGGCGCCTGGATGAAGCTGCACTTCTGGTCGGGCTACGCCATCCTCGCCCTGTTGCTGTTTCGCATCGCCTGGGGCTTCGTCGGCAGCACGACCGCGCGGTTCTCGCACTTCGTCAGAGGCCCGCTGGCGGCCATCGAGCATCTGAAGGAATTGGCCGGAGCCGATCGCCCGCGCGATGTCGGGCACAATCCGCTGGGCGGAGCGATGGTCGTGGCCTTGCTGCTCGGCGTGCTGCTGCAGGTTGTGGCGGGGCTGTTCGCCGCCGACACCGATACGGGGATCGTGAGCGGCCCGCTCGCCACGATGCTGTCCGACAAGTGGATCGAGCGGGCGACCGCCTTTCACCACTTCTGGATCAACGTCCTGCTGCTGATGGTGGCGCTCCATGTCCTGGCGGCACTCGTTTACCTCGCGTGGAAACGCCAGAACCTGATCGGCGCGATGTTCACAGGCCACAAGCGGCTGGACGACGTGGTGGCGCCGGGCAAGCCCAAGCCCGCTCTGTATTTCGCCCCGGGCCGGCTCGCCTTGTCGTTGCTGGCAGTGGCTGTGGCCCTCGTCTATTTCATCGTTCGCCTGGGTGGCTGACTTGTTCTAGGGTGACCTTACACCCTAGTGAACCTGGATTTTGCACGATGAAATTTACCGGTACCGATTCCTATGTCGCCAGCGACGACTTGCGCGTGGCGGTCAATGCCGCGATCGCCCTGCAGCGGCCGTTGCTGATCAAGGGGGAGCCGGGTACCGGCAAGACCGTGCTGGCGCATGAGGTGGCCAAGGCGCTGAAGGCGCCGCTGATCGAATGGCACATCAAGTCGACCACCAAGGCCCAGCAGGGCCTCTATGAATACGACGCGGTCTCGCGCCTGCGCGACAGCCAGCTCGGCGACGGACGGGTCAAGGACATCGCCAACTATATCAAGCGCGGCAAGCTGTGGGATGCCTTCACCCATCCCGAGCGGCCGGTGCTGCTAATCGACGAGATCGACAAGGCCGACATCGAGTTCCCCAACGATCTGCTGCTCGAGCTCGATCGCATGGAGTTCTACGTTTACGAGACGCAGGAGGTCGTGAAGGCGAGCCAGCGGCCGATCGTCATGATCACCTCCAACAACGAGAAGGAACTGCCCGACGCCTTCCTGCGCCGCTGCTTCTTCCACTACATCCGCTTCCCCGATCGCGAGATCATGACCCAGATCGTCGACGTGCATTTCCCCGACCTCCAGCGCAACCTGCTGCGCGAGGCGCTGAACATCTTCTACGACATCCGCGAAGTGCCCGGCCTGAAGAAGAAGCCGTCGACGTCCGAGCTGCTCGACTGGCTCAAGCTCCTGATGGTCGAGGAGATGCCGCCCGAGGCGCTGCGCTCGAAAGATTCAAAGCAGCTGATCCCGCCGCTGCACGGCGCGCTGCTCAAGAACGAGCAGGACGTGCATCTGTTCGAGCGGCTGGCCTTCATGGCCCGCCGGGAGCAGCGTCAGTAACCCAGGGGGCCGCCCCATGTTCACGAACTTCTTCCTCGAGCTGCGCCAGGCCAAGGTGCCGGTCTCCATCAAGGAGTACCTGGCGCTGATGGAGGCGATGGACAAGCACGTCGCCGACTACAGCGTCGACGACTTCTACTATCTCTCGCGTTCGATCCTGGTGAAGGACGAGCGCAACCTCGACAAGTTCGACCGCGTGTTCGGCCATGTCTTCAAGGGGCTCGAGGCGCCGGCCGGCGAGGGCGTGGCCGCCGAGATCCCCGAGGAATGGCTGCGCAAGCTCGCCGAGAAGCTGCTGACCGAGGAGGAGAAGAAGCAGATCGAGGCGATGGGCGGCTGGGAGAAGCTGATGGAGACGCTGAAGAAGCGTCTCGAGGAGCAGCAGAAGCGCCATCAGGGCGGCAGCAAGTGGATCGGCACCGCCGGCACCTCGCCGTTCGGCGCCTACGGCTTCAATCCCGAGGGCGTGCGCATCGGCCAGGACAAGAACCGCGAGGGCCGCGCCGTCAAGGTCTGGGACAAGCGCGAGTACAAGAACCTCGACGACACGGTCGAGATCGGCACGCGCAACATCAAGATCGCGCTGCGTCGGTTGCGCAAGTTCGCGCGCGAGGGCGCCGAGGTCGAGCTCGACATGCCCGACACCATCCGCTCGACGGCGCGCAACGCGGGCTATCTCGACATCAAGATGATCCCCGAGCGGCGCAACAAGGTGAAGCTCCTGCTGCTGTTCGACATCGGCGGCTCGATGGACGCCCACATCCGCGTCTGCGAGGAGCTGTTCTCGGCGGCGCGCACCGAGTTCAAGCACCTCGAGTTCTTCTATTTCCACAACTGCCTCTACGAGAAGCTGTGGAAGGACAACCGCCGCCGCCACGTCGACACCTATTCGACGTCGCAGCTCATGAATACCTTTCCGCCCGACTACAAGATCATCTTCGTCGGCGACGCCTCGATGAGCCCGTACGAGATCGCCTATCCGGGCGGCTCGGTCGAGCACTGGAACGAGGAGGCGGGCCAGGTCTGGATTCAGCGCATGGCCGATACCTATCGCAGCATGGTGTGGCTCAATCCGGTGCCCGAGCGGCACTGGAGCTACACGCCGTCGATCCAGCTGCTGCAGCAGCTGAGCTCCAACCGCATGTTTCCGCTCACCCTGGGTGGGCTCGACAGCGCGATGAGGGAACTGAACAAATAGCGCCGCGGGCGCACAAAAGGGGGAACGCACATGAAGACCGGGCCGGCGATCGCCGAAATCCTGAAACGCGAAGGCGTCGAGTATCTCTTCGCCTACCCCGTCAACCACCTGATCGAGCACTGCGCAGCGCTCGACATCCGCCCGATCATCGTGCGCCAGGAGCGCATCGGCCTGCACATGGCCGACGCCATGTCGAGGCTCACCAAGGGCCGCAAGATGGGCGTGTTCTGCATGCAGAGCGGGCCGGGCTCGGAGAACGCCTATGGCGGCGTGGCCCAGGCGTTCGGCGAATCGGTGCCGCTGCTGGTCATCCCGGCCGGCTATCCGCGGCGCATCGCCCATGTGCCGCCGAATTTCAATTCGACGCTGACCATGGCGCATGTCGCCAAGCATGCCGAGCCGGTCACCAACGGCCGCGAGATCGAGAACATCATGCGCCGCGCCTTCAGCATGCTGCGCAACGGTCGCGGTTCGCCGGTCATCATCGAGTTCCCGGCCGAGGCCAATACCGAGGACGCGCCGGATCCGCTGAGCTACCAGCCGGTGATCGCCACCAAGTACGGCCCCGATCCGGCCGCGGTGAAGGAAGCGGCCAAGGTGCTGGTCGCGGCCAAGCGCCCGGTGATCTATGCCGGCCACGGCGTGCACTGGGCCGAGGCCTATGCCGAGCTGAAGGAACTGGCCGAGCTGCTGGCCATCCCCGTCTGCACGTCGCTGCAGGGCAAGAGCAGCTTCGACGAGACGCATCCGCTGTCGCTCGGTTCGGGCGGCCGCGCGTACCCGAAGGCGGTGCGTCACTTCCTCGACAATTGCGACGTGCTGTTCGGCGTCGGCTGCTCGTTCACCGAGACCAACTTCGGCATCTCGATGCCCAAGGGCAAGACGGTGATCCACACCACGCTCGATCCCAACCATCTCAACAAGGACGTGCGCGCCCAGCACGGTCTGGTCGGCGACGCCAAGCTCGCGCTGCGCGCCATGATCGACGAATGCAGCAAGCTGGTCGGCGGCAAGAAGCGCGATGCCGGCCCGGTCGCGGCCGAGATCAAGCCGATGGCGGACGAGTGGCTGAAGGAGTGGATGCCCAAGCTCACCAGCAACGACGCGCCGCTCAATCCCTACCGCGTGCTGTGGGACCTGCAGAACACCGTCGACAAGGCCAACACCATCATCACCCACGACGCGGGTAGCCCACGCGACCAGCTCTCGCCGTTCTGGAAGACCACGGCGCCGCACACCTACATCGGCTGGGGCAAGACGACCCAGCTCGGCTATGGCCTCGGCCTCGCCATGGGCGCCAAGCTCGCCATGCCGGACAAGCTCTGCATCAACGTGTGGGGCGACGCCGCCATCGGTTTCACCGGCATGGACTTCGAGACCGCGGTGCGCGAGCGCATCCCCATCATGTCGATCCTGCTCAACAACTTCTCGATGGCGATCGAGCTGCACATCATGAAGGTGTCGACCGAGAAGTACCGCTCGACCGATATTTCCGGCGACTATGCCGCCATGGCGCGCGCCTTCGGCGGCTACGGCGAGCGCGTGACCAAGCCGGAGGACATCATTCCGGCGATCAAGCGCGGCATCGAGCAGACCCAGAAGGGCGTGCCGGTGCTGCTCGAGTTCATCACCTCCAAGGAGGTCACGATCTCCGTGCCCAAATGACGCCCGCGTCGCGGGTGCAACGACAGGAAGGGAGGGCCTGATGACGATTGTCTTGACCCCCGTTGCAGAGCACACCGTCGCCGCCCGCGACGGTCTCTGGATGAGTCCGGCCGACGCCGAGAGAGCCACCGGATGGGCGCTCAAGCCCGAAGGCATGTGCCGCGCCGACGCCTGCGTGCCGCTGCCGGTCACCGCGGTCGGGCCGAACGAGGTCGATGTCGCGGCTTTCTGGACGAAGCTCGGCGGACCGGTGATCGGCAGCGACCTGCGGGACGTGTGGGCGCTTGGCGCGCCGGCCGACGAGCGCAACGCGGCGCTCGAGGGCCTCGCGGCGCCCGACTTCACCTTGCCCGACGTGGACGGCGTGCCGCGCACGCTGTCGCAGCTCAGGGGCAAGAAGGTCTTCCTCGCCACCTGGGCCAGTTGGTGAGGCTGCCGCTTTGACTTGCCCGTGTGGCAGCAACTCTACAGCGAGCTCAAGGACAACAACTTCATGGTCGTCGCCGTCGCCGAGGAAAGCCGCGGCGCCGACCACGCACGGCCCTGGATCGAGCAGGCCAGGTCGGATTACTGGCAGCTGATCGACACCGAGCACCGCCTCGAGGATCTCTACAACCTCGTGAACGTGCCGCAGGCGATCTGGATCGACGAAAAGGGCACCATCGTGCGCCCTCCCGAGACGGCGGGCTCGACCGATCACTTCCGGCGCATGGACCTCAAGACCCGCACCATGTCCCCCCAGGACCAGGAGGAGCGGCTGGCGGCGCGCGTCGCCTACCTCGACGCCGTGCGCGCCTGGGTCACCGCCGGCAAGCACGCTCTTCCGGCCGATGCAGCCCGTGCGAATCTGCCCAGGGTCACGCCGGAGATTGCCGAGGCGCGGGCGCGCTTCCGGCTCGGCGTCTGGCTGCGCGCCCATGGCCGTGCGGCCGAGGGCGACCGGCAGCTCGCCGAAGCGAGCCGGCTGTATCCCGACTCCTGGAGCATGTGGCGGCAGGCCGCCGACCTGGACGAGGTCGGCAAGGCCTCCGGTCCCGATTTCTGGATGCGCGTGCAGGCGCTCGGCGACAAGGCGTACTATCCTCCGCCCAAACTTTAGGGGGGGCCGATGCGCCTGTCGTGGCGCGACCTTGGAAAGCCGCGCGCCGAGAGAGCCGCGGGCAAGCCGGTCGAACTGAGCGGATTTCCTATCACGGTGCTGCCGACCGGCAGCGCCTGCCACTTCTTGATGATGGCCGAGCCCGGCTGCTGCCAGGGCTGCGTGCCCGGCAATCCGCTGGCCGTGGTCGAAGTGCTGGCCGACGAACCGGTGAGGCTCGGCAGCGGATCGCTCACCCTGCGCGGCACATGGCACGTCTCGTCCGACGAAGCCGGCTGGCGCTACCAGCTTCACGGTGCCGAAGCGGCGCCCGGCCTGACGCGCCGCTCCGTGATGGCGGCGAGCTCGCTGTTCTGTCTGCCCGCAACGACAATGGCGCAGGCGGCCGACGGCACCGCCGTCGATGCGCACAGTCACGCCGGCAATCTCACGCGGGCGAGCTATGGCCGAGACTCCCTGCTGGAAGTCGCGGGCCCGATGCGCCAGGGCGGACTGTCCGTCATGTGCCTCGCCATCGTCGCGGACTCCCCGGTCATCCAGGCCACCAGCGGCCGCCTCCGGCCGGTGCGAAATCCACGGCCCGGCGAACTCTACGACTGGAGCAAGACGACCTTCGCCAAGCTGCATGATCTCGCCCGCGGCCAGGGCATGCCGATCGTCCGCACCGGCGCCGACCTGCGCGCCGCCCGCTCGAGCCGGCCGTCGGTGATCGTCACCTCGGAAGGCGCGGACTGGCTCGAAGGCAGGATCGAGCGCCTCGACGAGGCCTACCAGCGCTGGCAACTGCGCCAGCTGCAGCTCACCCACTATCGGCCCAACGAGCTGGGTGACATCCAGACCGAGCCCGCCGTGCACGGCGGCCTGACCGACTTCGGCGTCGAGGTGATCCGCCGCTGCAATCAGCTCGGCATCGTCGTCGACGTGGCGCACGGCACCTTCGACCTGGTGAAGCGCGCCGTCGCCACCGCCACCAAGCCGCTCGTGCTGTCGCACACCGCGCTCAGCAACCGGCAAAATCCCTGGACACGCCTGATCACCTCCGACCATGCCCGCGCCATCGCCTCGGTGCGTGGCGTGATCGGCATCTGGCCGGTCGCCGAGGTGGCGAACATCAGCTCGTACGTCGACAACATCGCCCGCATGGCCGACGTGGTCGGCGTCGATTGCGTCGGCATGGGCACCGACCAGCTCGGCCTGCTGGGCCCCAGTTGCCTGCCGAGTTACGCCGATTTGCCGCAGCTCGCCGCCGCCTTGCGCGGCAAATTCACGGCCGACGAGACGGCGAAGATCCTGGGCGGAAACTACCGGCGGGTCTTCGAGGCCAACATCGCCTGATGCCTTCACACATCCGTGAAATCGGGGCCCCAAGACGGCGGCGGCCCGGCGCGGTAGGGTTTCCCTCTTTCGGAATAACGCTCTGACAGGAGACCGCCATGGCAGCGCTCAACGTCAACGGAAAGACGATGCAAGCCAACGCCGACCCGCGCACGCCACTGCTCTGGGTGCTGCGTGACACGCTGGGCCTCACCGGCACAAAGTATGGCTGCGGCATCGCCCAGTGCGGCGCCTGCACGGTCCATATCGACGGCGTGGCGACGCGCTCCTGCCAGGTGCCGCTGAACTCCGTCGGCAACAAGAAGATCACGACCATCGAAGGCCTCGCCCAGAACGGCAAGCTGAACAAGATCCAGGCGGCCTGGCTCGCCGGCGACGTGCCCCAGTGCGGCTATTGCCAGAGCGGCATGATCATGGCGGCGACGGCGCTGCTCGCCGCCAAGCCCAACCCGACCGACGCCGACATCGACGCGGCGATGACCAACATCTGCCGCTGCGGAACCTATCAGCAGGTGCGCGAAGC
>CAZHQA010000185.1:0-10816 GCA_964533955.1 uncultured Reyranella sp.
CGTCTAATCGCGTTTGCGATGCGGATCGTACCTCGAGAGCACGTCCTTGAGGTAATCGCGGCTCTTCCATTCGGGCGCCGGCGGCTCGTGCCCGGGGCGAGGCACAAAGGGATTCGCCGGCACGTCCGTCGATGCGCCCATCAGGTCCGGAACGTAACGGGCAGTTGGGGAATATCTCGCACTTGATGCGCACGACGAGCTTCGCGCCATGATGTCCGGCAAGCGTGTCCGGATCGTCGTGAATCGTCGCCTTGCCCCTGATCCGAGTGCGGAACGTCTTGCCGTCGAAGCGCACGAACAGCAGGCCGACATTCGGGTTCCGGTGAATATTGCCGAGGGTGCGATACATGTTGTTGCCGTCGTACTCGGGATACTCGAGCGTGTCGGGCCCGGTGATCTTCACGAAGCCGGGATCGCCCGACCGCATGGAACAATCGACGTTGTCCCGATAGCTCGTCGCGATGAAGAAGAAGCGCGCCTCTCCGATGAGCTTGCGGTCCTGTTCCCAGAACTCGAAATGCAGGCGGTGCTTCTCGAGGCCGTCGGCCACGCGGCGCCCGTCGAATCGGTCCTGCAGTTCCCGCATTCCGTCGTGGTAGAAGGCGGCGCGGTCGATCGGGCCGGTCATGGCCGCCCTCAGCCCTTGACCGAGCCGGCGGTCAGTCCCGCAACATAGTGCTCGACGAAGAACGAATAGATGATGGCGACCGGGATCGAGCCGAGCAGCGCCGCCGCCATCAGCTGTCCCCAGTAGAACACGTCGCCGCGCACCAGTTCGCTGATGGCGCCGACCGGCACGGTGCGCACCTCGGTCTTGGTCAGGAAGATCAGCGCATAGAGGAACTCGTTCTGCGCCAGGGTGAAGGCGAAGATCCCGGCCGAGATGAAGCCCGGCCCGCACAGCGGCAGCACGATCTTGATCAGCGTCTGCAGCCGGCCGGCGCCGTCGATGCGCGCGGCGTCCTCGAGTTCGGTCGGCACGGTGCGGAAATAGCCCATCAGCAGCCAGGCGCAGAACGGTATCAGCAGGGTCGGATAGGTCAGGATCACCGAGGTCAGCGTGTCGCCCAGCCCCAGCTTGTTGATGATGTCGGCGAGCGGCACGAAGAGCAGCGGCTGCGGCACCAGGTAGGTGGCGGCGATGGCGAACGACACCAGCGCCGCGCCGGCAAACCGGATGCGCGCCAGCGGGTAGGCGAGCATCGCCCCGAAGACCAGTGAGATCGCGGTCGACAGCACGGCGACCACGAAGGTGTTCCACGTCCATTCGAGGAAGCTGGTTTCGGTGATCAGGTCGATATAGTGCTTGAGCGTCGGATTGTGCACGACCAGCGGCATGATCTTGCGGTTGTAGAGTTCCGCGTTCGGCTTCAGCGAGGTGATCGCCATCCAGTAAAAGGGGAACAGCGCGAACACCAGCGACACGCCGAGCGGCAACCACAGTTTCAGCGCCCGTCCGCTGGCGGCACCGACGGTCATGGCTGTGCCCTCATGTCTTTTCCGGCCGCATGTAGATCGCCATGGCGATGATGATCAGCGCCAGCGCCGGCACCATGGTGAGCGCGATCGAGGCGCCCTGACCGAACTGGCCGCCCAGCATGGCCACGTCGAAGGCGTAGGTGGCGAACACCTGGGTGGCGTTGGCCGGCCCGCCGTGGGTCAGCACGTAGATCAGCTGGAAGTCGGCGAAGGTGAAGATCACCGAGAACATGGTGACGATGAAGATGATCGGCTTCATCAGGGGCAGGGTGACGTAGCGGAAGCGGTGCCAGGTGCTGGCACCGTCGATCGTCGCCGCCTCGTAGAGCTCGGGCGAGATGGTCTGCAGGCCGGCGAGCAAGGTGATGGCGTAGAACGGCAGCCCGCGCCAGGTGTTGACCACGATCAGCGAACCCATCGCCAGGTAGGGATTGCCGAGCCAGCTCGGTCCCGGCGGCGTGATTAGGCCGGTCGCCACCAGGATCCAGGTCACCACGCTGAAGGCGGGATCGAGGATCCACTGCCAGGCGATGGTCGACAGCACCGTCGGCACGATGAACGGCAGCAGCAGCAGCGCGCGCGTGAGGTTCTTGAAGCGGAAATCCTGGTTCATCACCAGGGCCAGCCCCAGCCCGCCGACCATCTTCAGCACCGTGGCGACCGCGGTGTAGACGAAGGTGTTGAGCACGACCTGCCAGAACACCGGGTTGTGCCAGTCGGCGATGTAGTTCGCCAGGCCGACGAAGGTGCCCTCGGTCGCCACCGGTCGGTTCATCAGGCTGAGCCAGATGCCGTAGAAGAACGGATAGCCGACCAGCGCCAGCAGGAAGAGCACCGGCGGCCCGACCATCAACCAGCTGAACACGCTGCCGTGCTCCAGCCAGCGGCCGAGCGAGAACGCCGGCCGCCGGTGCGTCAGCGCCGGCGCGAGAGACGGCGCCGTCACGGCTGCGTCGTCCTGAGCGGAGTGAACGACCTCGCGCCGGTGACAGAATCGCAGATCGCCCCGTCAGGTCCTTCGCTGCGCTCGGGACGACGGGCGGCCGGTGGCACTGTCATGCCCTCACGCCGTCTTGTAGATCTGCGTGAGCTGGGCCTTGGCTTCGGCGATCACGTCCTTGGTCGACTTGCCCGCGCACGCCTTGGCGAACATGTCGATCACGACGAATTTTGCGATGGTCTCCGACTGCGCGCGGCTGAGCGGAGCCGGCCAGCCCGGCAGGTGCGCGGTCTTCAGCGCATCACGGTAGGGCAGATTGCGCGGCTCGACCTTCCACATTGGCGCGTCGTCGTAGGCATGCAGGAACGGCTGGTAGTAGGTCACCGCCACGTCGTACCAAGGGCCGAGCTGTTTGGGCACCATCAGCCAACGCAGGAAATCCTTGGCCGCCTGCTTGTCCGGGGTGTGGGCAAAGATCGCATGGGCCTGCGGATTGAGCATATGGAAGCGACCCTTCGGTCCCTTCGGATTCTCCGATTGGTCGATCACCTTGGCCATCTCGGGGAAGTCCTTCTTGGCCGCCCACAGGATCGACTCGGCGTTGTTGGTGCAGGAGATCTGTTCCGACAGGAACGCCTTGTTGTTGCCGACATCGGTCCAGCCGAGGCAATCCTCGACCATGGTCTCCTTGTACAGCCGCCGGCAGTAATCGACCGCCCGTGCGGTCTCGTCGGAGTCGATGACGATGGTCTTGCCATCGGCCTCCACCTCGCGGCCGCCATAGGACCACAGCAGCGGATAGAGCCAGCCGTGATTGTCGCCAAAGCCATGGCCGAGTTCGAAGCCGAACGGATGGCCTGCCTTCTTGAGCTTGATGCCGGCCTCCAGCAACTCGTCCCAGCTATCGGGGAACTTCTCGTAGCCCGCCTCCTTGAACCAGTCGGTGCGCCAGTTCATCAGCTGGCCGATGTTGGCGTACGGGATTGCCTTCCACTTGCCGTTGACCACTACGGCTTCCTGCGCCGCGTCGTACCAGCCGCCCGATTCCTTGCCGACTTCGGCGGCGATGTCGCTCACGTCGACGAGCTTCTCGTCAAACAGGAACGCCCAGTTGAAGCCGACCGTGGTCAGGTCGGGGCCGGAACTGTTCTCGGCCGCGGTGGTGACTCGGGTCAGCAGGCTGCCGACGCTCACCACGTCGTAGTTGATCTTGATGCCGGTCGCCTTCTCGTAGGCGGACGCGAGCTGGTTCTTGAAGTAGGCGTCGTACGGCGGGATGAACGAACTCTCGTGCATCATGGTGAGCGCCTTCGGCGCGGCCCGTACGATCGACGGGGCGAGCATGGTGCCGGCGGCACCCAACGCGGTACGCTTGAGGAAACTTCTACGCGACGCACGGGACGCATTGGACATTTGCAGCCTCCCTAATGGCGTATTTGTTATGGGCCGAGCATAGCCCGGGGGATATTGCGCGGGCAATGAGCCGTTGCGCCGGGTCGCACGGACGCCCAAGCTGTGGCTTCGTCCGCAGCGCAAGGAGGAAGCCAATGCCGTCTGCCGCCGCCAAAAAGCCGCACAGCAAATTGCCCGCACAAAAAGTTGCCCACGCCCGCGCCGCCGAGCCCAAGCTGGTCAAGGGACGGCGCGACTTCTTCAAGTACCGCGATCTCGAGGTCGCCGAGGCCAGCGCCGGCAGCCTTCGCGCCCAGGTCATGTCGTCGAGCAAGGGCCTGAGCCGGCCGACCGGCTGGCACTATCACGAGTGCGACGGCCAGTTCATCTACATCATGAAGGGCTGGGTCGACCTCGAGTTCGAGGACGGCCGCACGATCCGGGTCGAGGAGGGCGATTCGCTGTTCATCCCCGGCTACCTGCGCCACAACGAGATCCGCACTTCCGAGGAAATGGAGATCCTCGAAGTATCGACGCCGGGAACGTTGGGCACGACGCCCTGCGACCCACCGCCAGGCTGGAAGGCCTGAATTCGCCTCCGGGGCGTTGCGGCGTCCGTCGGCAAAGCGGGCGCCGCCGCCATCCGGCATGCCTGCGAGGGGCGTTCTAGGGATCGCCCGGCACGCCATAGGCGGGCGCCTTCGTCGGATCCAGCCCGCGCACCACGTAGTCCATCATTTGCGGCTGCCAGATCGTCCAGAGCTTGCGCAGTTCGACGATCGGGTCGTCATGCCAGTCGACCCGGAGGTCGACGAGGGGCCATGACACCTTGTCGACCACCAGCATGCCCGCCGACCGAACGGGTCCCGCTTCGCCGCCGCGCTCCATGGCTCGTTCCATCGCCGCCAACAGACGTTCGCCGAGATGGGCATCGGGGAGCTCGGCGAACCGTTCGACCATGGCGCGTGGGATGCCGGCGTTCGACAGCAGGTTCCCGGCTGCCGCCGCGTTTTCCCCGACGGAGTGGCCATTCAATCCGAGCGCCTTCGAGCCGGTGAACGCAAAGCTGCGCCCCGCACCGTCGATGCAAACGAGCTGACGATAGTCGGCGGTCGCGCCGGCTTCCGCCCGCAGTGCCGCAATCGTCTGCTCGGCCGACAGACCCCGCGCCATGTGGCCAAGCCCCGACGGGCCAAGGCGAGGGTCGGTGATGTTCTGGGTTCCAACGGCACCGATACCGGCGGCGGCGTGCGCGCAACGGGCGGCCACGGCCGGGCTCGAGGACGAGACGGCAATGCCGAACATTCCGGTCCGGCTGCACCGGGCGACGATGGAAAAGGTCATGGGGAAGATCCTCGGGCAGTCATGGACTTTGGACGATAGCCGGCACGGCAACGGACATTGCGGATAACAGTGCTTGAAGCGCGGCGCGCATATGGTCAGATCGGACGAGAAGGATTCAACAGAAATGGGTGCGTGAGCGTGACGGCCGAGAAGACTTTCATCGATACGTTGGTGGTTGGTGCTGGCCAGGCCGGTATCGCAATGAGCGAGCATCTGGGCAAGAGCTCGGTGCCGCATCTCGTCCTGGAGCGCGCCCGCATTGCCGAGCGCTGGCGTTCGGGGCGGTGGGATTCGCTGGTGGCCAACGGGCCGGCCTGGCACGACCGCTTTCCCGGTCTCGAGTTCGAGGGCGATCCCGATGGTTTCCCCGGCAAGGAAGCCGTGGCCGCGTACATGGAGGCCTATGCGAAAAAGTACGCGGCTCCGATACGAACGGGTGTGGACGTTCGGAACATCCGCCGCAACGACCGCCGTCCCGGCTTTGCCATCGCGACGTCGGACGGCCTGTTCGAGGCCAATCACGTGGTCGTCGCGACTGGAGCCTTCCAGCGTCCGGATATTCCGCCGATCGCACCGAAGGATGAAGGGCTGACGCAGATTCATTCGGCGGATTACCGCAATCCCGCCCAACTTCCGGCCGGCGCGGTCCTGGTCGTGGGCGGCGGCTCGTCGGGCGTTCAGATCGCCGAGGAGCTCAACCAGTCGGGCCGAACGGTGTTCCTGTCGGTCGGTCCGCACGACAGACCGCCGCGCGCTTATCGAAACCGGGACTACACCTGGTGGCTGGGCGTGTTCGGCGAATGGGACGCGGCAACACCCACTCCCGGCAGGGAGCACGTCACGATCGCCGTCAGCGGGGCTGGCGGCGGCCACACCATCGACTTTCGCAGGCTCGCCCTCGACGGCGTCACGCTGGTCGGCCGGACCGCGTCCTTTCGCGATGGAAAGGCGACGTTCCATCCGGATCTCGCCGAGAACATCCAGCGAGGCGACGAGAATTATCGGGCCGTGCTCGATCGAGCGGATGCGTATATCGAGCGTAACGGTCTCGATCTTCCCGAAGATCCGGAGGCGCGCAGGATCCATCCCGATCCGGAGTGCGTTTCCCATCCGATCCGCGAGCTCGACTTGGCGGCGGCCGGGATCTCAACGATCATCTGGGCCACCGGTTACATGGCCGACTACAGCTGGATCGAGGTCGATGCCTTCGATGCGAACGGCAAGCCGCGCCACCAGCGCGGCGTTTCGAGCGAGCCCGGTCTCTACTTCCTCGGTCTGCCGTATCAATCGCGCCGGGGATCGAGCTTCATCTGGGGCGTCTGGCACGACGCGAAGTTCGTGGCAGACCACATCGTGACCAAGAGACAATACCTCTCCTATCGTGACGCGTCGCACCGCAAGGCAGGAGCCTGAGGCGACGCACATCATCGACAGCGAGATCCCGTTCCATCCTCTCAAGAAAGCCGTAGGAGCCCTCTATGCCGACGCATGAACGCATACGCATGTTCAATACCAAGGACACCTATCCCAACCAGTCCCTGGACAATGACCTCTGCCAGGCCGTTCGCGCCGGCAATACGGTCTATGTCCGCGGCCAGGTCGGAACCGACTTCGAGGGCAATCTGGTCGGGCTGGGCGATGCGGGGGCCCAGGCGGGGCAGGCGATGAAGAACGTCAAGCAGCTGCTCGAAGAAGCGGGCAGCGACCTTTCCCATATCGTCAAAACCACGACCTACATCATCGATCCGCGATATCGCGAAGCCGTCTACCGGGAGGTCGGCAAGTGGCTCAAGGGTGTTTTCCCGATCTCCACCGGGCTCGTCGTCACCGCACTCGGCCAGCCGCAGTGGCTCATGGAGATCGACGTGATCGCCGTAATTCCGGACGGCTGGAAAGCCGACCGACGCTGAGCCCTTGAGACGGGTGCGCCACAAGGCGTAAGGGACGTCGTGGCGTCCTTGGATGAGGATGGAGCCGGCGAGCATGGGGAGCGGGGTGGATAAATCCAGGAAAATGGCCCTCGGCATGTTGATCGGACAGGCGGCAGGCGGTCATCCGGCTGCCTGGCTGCATCCCGAGGCCAACGCGCATGGCGCGACGGACATCGATTATTTCCGCAGCCTCGCCCAGGAAGCCGAGCGCGGGCTGTTCGATCTTTTCTTCATCGCCGACACGCCGGCGGCGCGGATCGACAATCTGCACGCCTGGAGCCGATTCCCGATGTTCATGAACGTGCTCGAGCCGGTGACGCTGCTGACGGCGATCGCAGGCTCGACGCGGCGCATCGGACTGGGCGGCACGGTCTCGACCAGCTTCTCCGAGCCCTACAACGTGGCGCGCCAGTTCGCCTCGCTCGACCACATCTCGGGCGGCCGCGCGGCGTGGAATGTCGTGACGTCGGCCAACGACTATGCGGCGCGCAACTTCGGCCACAGCAAGCTGCCGCCGCACGCGCTCCGCTACGAGAAGGCCGGCGAGTTCGTCGACGTCGTGAACAAGCTCTGGGACTCGTGGGACGACGACGCCTTCGTGCGCGATCGCGAGAGCGGCCTCTACTTCGACCCGAAGCGCCAGCACCACATCGTCCACGAGGGCAAATTCTTCAAGGTCGACGGCGCGCTCAACGTCGCCCGCTCGCCCCAGGGCCATCCGGTGATCATCCAGGCCGGCGCGTCCGACACCGGCCTCGACCTGGCGGCGCGCACGGCGGAGATCGTGTTCGCGAGCGCCGCCGCGCCGCAGGAAGCGAAGAAGGGCTACGATGCCCTCAAGGGCCGGCTCGCGAAGTTCGGCCGCACGCCGGATCAGGTCAAGATCCTGGCCGGCCTGCCGGTCGTGATCGGCAGCAGCCAGCAGGAAGCCGAAGACAAGTACCAGCAACTCCAGGAGATGATTCATCCAGACGTCGGACGTTTCCGGCTGGGCACCGATCTCGAAGCCGATCTGTCGGACCTGCCGCTCGACGAGCCGATCCCGAAGGACCGGCTGCCCAAGAGCGCCAACATGCACAAGGCGTTCTTCGACGGCATCATGAAGATCATCAACGAGGAGAACCCCACGCTGCGGCAGCTCTATCTGCGCTACGAGCGCGGCCGCAAGACGATCAAGGGCACGCCCCAGCAGATCGCCGACGTGATGGAGGACTGGTTCACGACGGGAGCCACCGACGGCTTCATGATGCAGTTCGCGACCTTGCCGGGCGGGCTGAAGGACTTTGTCGACAAGGTCGTGCCCGAGCTGCAGCGGCGCGAGCTGTTTCGCAAGGAATATTCCGGTCCGACGTTGCGCGATCATCTCGGCCTCGCGCGGCCGGCCAATCCGCACGCGGGCTAGGTCGCATGATCCACCGCGCATCCTGAGGCGTGGCACTTCAGCTCTGCGCCCATCGGCGCCTCGCTCGCCTGGTTCCGCGCCTTCAGGCGGCCGGCTCGCGCATCGCGACGCTCCGGAAACGCAGCAGTCCCAGTCCGAGGAACAAGATGCCGAGGGCGGCTACAGTCAGGAATTGGGGCCAGACGACGTCGATCCCCGCACCTCGATAGAGGATCGCCTGCGCGAACGAAACGAAGTGCGTCGTCGGAGAAACCTGCATGATCGTGCGCAGCCACACTGGCATACTCTCGAGGGGCGTGTTGCTGCCCGACAGCAAATTGAGCGGGATGGCGACGACCATGAAGAGCAGGCCCAGTTGGGGCATGGTGCGGGCGATGGTTGCCAGGAAGACGCCGACCGACGTTGCGAAGAACAAATAGAGCGCTGCGCCGCACATGAAGAGCGGCACCGATCCCGAGATCGGTACCGCGAGCAGTCCACGCACCACCAGCAGCATGGAGAAGCCCACCGCCACGATGATGACCAGGCTGTTGGCGAGGATCTTCGACAGGGCGATCTCGAACGGCCGGATGGGCATTGCCAGTAGGTGATCCATCGTGCCGTGCTCGCGCTCGCGCACGACGGCGGCGCCGGCGAGGATGATGGCCAGCATGGTGACGCTGTTGATGATGCCCATCACGCTCGTGAACCACGCCGTCGTTGCGTTGGGATTGAAGGCGATGCGGACGGCGAGGCTGGCGGTCGGCGGCTCGACGCCGGCCCGTCGCGTGACGAAGTTGCCGACCACCTTCGTGATGATCTGCTGGATGTAGCCCGAACCGATTCCGGCCTGCATCATGGCCGTGGCGTCGACGTTGACCTGCACGTCCGGGCTGCGCCCGGCCAGGACGTCGCGCTCGAAATGTGGAGGGATGTCGATGACGAAGGTGTATCGCCCGGTGTTCATCAGATGGTCGACGTCGCGCTCCGCGATCAGCTGCGCCGGTTGGAAATAGGGCGGCAGGAATACCCGCGCGAGCTGCCGGGACAGCGCAGAGTGATCCTCGTCGACGATGGCAATCGAGGCGTTGTGCAGCTCCTGGTCGCTGCTCTGCGCCTGGGCGATGACCGCCAGCGAGAAGGAATAGACGACGAGCCCGACCAGCACCCAGTCCTTGAAGAAGCTGCGCAGCTCCTTGGTGCCGAGCCAGAAGATGGTGGACAGCGCGGGCACGGCGCTACTTCTCCTGCGGGCGTAGAAGCACGAGGCTGATCAGCGTCAGCGCCGGGATGAACAGCGCGAGCAGCAGCAGGTGGCCGCCCAGGTCGGCGAAGCCCAGCCCCTTTGTGAAGGTGCCGACGCTGATCGGGACGAAATAGGTCATGGGAAAGAGCCGTCCGAGCACCGCGCCCATGCCGGTGATCGACGAAACCGGCGTCAGCATGCCGGAGAACATGGTGGCTGGCAGCACGGTGAGGATGGCCGTGCCGAACAGGGCGGCAATCTGGGTTCGGGTGAAGGTGGAGATTACGCGGCCGTAGGCGGTGGTCGCGGTGACGTAGACCAATGCGCTCACCACGAGCAGGGAAAGGCTGCCTTTCAGCGGTACGCCGAACAGGAAGATGGCCATGGCCAGCATCACCGCGAAGTTGATCATCGCCAACGCGATGTAGGGCAACTGCTTGCCGAGCAGGAACTCGAGACGCGTCACCGGGGTCACGTAGAGATTGACGATCGATCCCAATTCCTTTTCGCGCACGATGGCGAGCGCCATCAGGATGGCCGGAATGAGCGCGAGCAGGAGCGCGATCTGCGCCGGAGCCATGGCGTAGATGCTGTCGAAATCCTGGTTGTAGCGAAACCGGACCACGATCGCGGCCGCAGTCGCGGGCGCTTCCGCAGCGGCGTTGCCACGGATCGCCGGGTCGGCAAGGAATTGCTGGTGGACGCCCTGCAGGTAGCCGCGGATCGTCTCGGCGCGGAAAGGCATCGCGCCGTCGATCCAGACGCCGACTGCGCTCGGCCGCCTTTTCTTGAGGTCGCGGCCGAAGCCGGGTGGAATTTCGATCGTGACCGAGACCTGCCCACTCTTGAGTCGTTCCTCCAGATCGTTGGCGTCCTTGAGCGGCGGTCGCTCGACGAAATAGGCCGACCCGCGCAATTCACTCACATAGGCGCGACTCTGGAAGGAATTGTCCCGATCGAGCACGGCGAAGCTGAGAGAATCGACATCCGTGGTGATCCCGTAGCCGAAGAGGAGCATCAGGAACGCCGTCCCGCCGAGCGCGAAGGCGAGCCGGATGGGATCGCGCAGCAGTTCGAACGATTCGCGGATGGCGTAGGCCAGC
>CAZHQA010000186.1:0-10727 GCA_964533955.1 uncultured Reyranella sp.
TCGAGCGGCTGGCCCGGACCGAACAGCTCGCCCGCGAAGGCCCGCGTCAGCATGCCTGTTCCCGATCCTGCGGTGCCATGAAGAAGGAGCACCGGCTGGCCGGTTGGCTCGCCCACCGTCGTGTAGTGAATCCGGAGTTCCGGCATGACCTCGCCGGTATGGAACCTGAAGTCCTTGGCGATCCAGTCGCCCTGCCGGGGCGCCGGGTAGTCGGCGGCGGCCACGGACGCGGTCATCACTACGAACGACCATCCGGCCGCCAGCAGGCGCAGCATCCCTTCCTCCGTCGTTTCTTAGTGGCAGCCTAGCGCAACCTGTATAGTGCGCCCATGCGGGCGCTCTACACAGGCATCCTGTATTTCGGCTCCTTCCTGGCACTTGGATGGCTGGCCAAGCGCTCCCTCGACAAGTGGATGGCGCACCACGGCGAGACGCTGTCGGAGGTACAGGACCAGGCCGGCGAGGATCGGCGCAAGCAGCCTCGTTTCCTGCTCGGTATCTGGCGCAAGTAGCCTCAGCGCCGGCGCCAGGCCTGCAGGCGCCGCAGCAGGAATCGGTCGGCGAGAAGGTGCAGCGCCTTGACCGCCGCCGAGGTCAGCACGATCACCATGCAGAGCGCAGCTGCCGCCGCCGTCGTACCTGCCTCCTCGATATTGAGCGCCGCCACCGCGGCGAGCTTGGTGTCGGGCGAGTAGAGGAAGATCACCGAGGAAACCGTCGTCATCGCGTTGACGAAGAGATAGATCGCGATGTCGAGGATCGAGGGCAAGCAGATCGGGGCAGTAACGCGAGCCAGAGTGCGCCAGACCGGCACCTTGAGCGAGGCCGACACGGCCTCGAATTCCGGGTCGATCTGCTTCAGCGCCGTCGTCGCCGTCAGGTGGCCCACCGTATAGAAGTGCGCCACCGTGTTGATCACCAGGATCGCCATGGTTGCGTAGAGGAAGTTGAGCGGATTGGCGGGCGAATTGAAGAAGAAGATGTAGCCCAGCCCCAGCACCAGGCCGGGCACCGCCATCGGCAGGAACGCGAGAAAGCGAACCAGATCGCGCAACAGGAAAAAGCCGCGCGTCTTCTCGGTCAGCCAGGCACCGACGAAGGTGAGCGTGGTGCCGAAGATCGCCGCGCCGGCCGCCATGCCGAGCGAGTTGTAATAGGAATTCCAGCCATTGGCGTCGAAGGTCTCGAACTTGTAGTTCGCCCAGGTGAGACTGAGATTGTAGGGCCAGTACTTGATCAGCGAGCCCCATGCCGCCATGCCGAGGATGAGGAAGATACCCGCCGAGACGGCGATGCAGAACAGCGTGAACACGAGGTCGCGCGCCAGATTGGGGCGGGGGATCAGCGGCACGGCGCGTGCCGTCAGGAGAGCCACCTGCTTGCGCTGCACGACCCGATCGACGGCAAAAGCGAGCGCCGCCGGCGCCAGCAGCACCATGCCGACCACGGCGCCCATCGAGAAGTTCTGCTGGCCGATCACCTGCTTGTAGACGTCGGTCGCCAGCACGTTGAAATTGCCGCCAATCACCTTGGCCACGCCGAAGTCGGTGATTACCAGCGTGAACACCACCAGCGCCGCACTGATCACGCCATACTTGGCGCCGGGCAGGGTCACTGTCAGGAACACGCGCAGCTTCGAGGCCCCCAGCGCATCGGCCGCCTCGTAGAGGCGGGCATCGGCGGTGGCGAGCGCGGTCACGAGAATGAGCGTGGCGTGCGGGAAGCAATAGAACACCTGGGCGAGGACGATGCCTTCGAAGCCGTAGATCTGGCCGCCGCCCAGCCAGGCCTTGAGGAAACCCTGGTTGCCGAACAGATAGATCAGCGCCAATCCGGGCAGCAGCGATGGCGCGAAGATCGGGATCAGCGCCACGCCTTGGAACAGCCAGCGCAGCGGCAGCACGGCGCGGGTCAGGGCATAGGCATAGAGGAAGGCGAGCGGCACCACGATCAGGGTGCAAACCGCCGCAACCTGGAAGCTGTTGAACACGGAATTGGACAGCGCCGGCGTCGAGAAATAGGCGGCGTAGTTGGCCAGGCCGACGAAATGGCCGTCGCGGTCCTCGAAGCCCTTGGCAAGCAGCGACCAGAGCGGCAGGCCGACCATGCCGAGCAACACCACAACCAGCAGCACGACGCCGCCGCGCATCAGCAAGTCGTCGTGCGACAGGCGCACCCGCACGGCGGGCAGGACCAGGCTCACGCGGCAAATACCCTGACGCGGTCGGTCGGCAGGGCGATGTCGAGCCGACGGCCTTGTTCGACACCCAGATCGCGGATCAGGTTCGAGGAAAAGTCTGCCACCAGCGATATCTCGCCGGTGCTGAGTGTTGCCCGGCAGAAGGCGCCGACGAAATCGAGCTCGGCTACTTCGACGGAGACGCGATTGGCGGCATCCGCCGCCAGGTCGCGTACGCGCACATCCTCGGGCCGGATGCAAAAGCGCACCTTGGCGCCGGCCGCGAGGCCGGGCTGGGGCGGACAGTCCAGCGAGAGAGAGCCGACCGTCACCCGCTGCGGCCCCTCGAGGGTGCCAGAGAGGAAATTCATCGAGCCGACGAAGTCGGCCACGAAGGCGGTCGCCGGCCTGCGGTAGATCTCCTGCGGCGTACCGACTTGCTCAATGGCGCCGGCGTTCATGACCACGATGCGGTCGGCCATGGTGAGCGCTTCCTCCTGGTCGTGCGTCACCATGATGGTGGTGACACCGAGCCTTCGCTGGAGCGCCTTGATCTCGTGACGAAGCCTCAGGCGAACCCGGGCATCGAGCGCGGACAGCGGCTCGTCGAGCAGCAACAAGCCAGGCGAGGTGGCGAGCGCCCGGGCCAGCGCCACGCGTTGCTGCTGGCCGCCCGACAGCTGCGCCGGATAGCGCACACCCGCCTCGGGCAAGCCGACCAGCGCCAACAGCTCGGCGACACGCTTGGCGATTGCGGCACGATCCTGCCGCCGACTGACCAGGCCGTAGGCAACGTTGTCGGTCACCGTGAGGTTGGGGAACAGCGCATAGGATTGGAAGACGATGCCGAAATCGCGTTCGGCCGGCGGCAGGCGCGAGACGTCCTTGCCCTTCTGTCGAATCGTGCCGGCAGTCTGCGGATCTAGGCCGGCGATGGCGCGCAGCAGGGTGGTCTTGCCGCATCCCGATGGCCCGAGGAAGCAGACGAACTCGCCCTCGGTGACATCAAGCGAGATGTCGCCGAGGGCGACGACGTCGCCGAAGCGCTTGTGGAGGTCGCGGACCTCCAGGTAGCTCATTTCTTGGGCGCGGACTTGCCGTCGTAGCGCTTGGTCCATTCCGCCAGGATGCGGTCGCGGTTCTTCGCCATCCACTCGACGTCGTTCTTGACCATCGCCTTCTCGATGTCCGCCGGATAGTTGGGCGGAACGTTGGCGACGCCGGGATAGGCGACGATCGGATAGGTCTTGGCATAGAGCTCGTTGGCCTTCTTGGTGACCGCCCAGTCGGCGAGCTTCTTGGCGGCGTCGAGGTTCTTGGTGCCCTTGACGATGGCCGTGACCTCCATTTCCGAGCCCAGTCCCTCCTTGGGCAGGATCAGCTCCAGCGGCGCCCCCTTGGTCTTCTCCGAAGCGCCGCGCGTGTCGAGCCCGATTCCGATCAGGCGCTCGCCCTTGGCGGCCTGCACACAGGGCGCCGAGCCGGAATGGACGTATTGCGCAACGTTCTGGTGCAGGCCGTCCATGAACTTCCAGCCGGCCTCCTCGCCCATCGCCTGCAGCCAGGCGGCGATCGTGAGATAGCCGGTGCCCGACGAAGCCGGATTCGGCATCACGATCTGGTCCTTGTATTCGGGCTTGGTGAGATCGACCCAGCTGACCGGCTTGACCTTCTTGCCCTTCTCCGCCTCGGCCGTATTGAAGCAGACCACCGAGAGATAGGCATCCGTGCCGATCCACGGGTCAGGCGTCTTGCCGCTCCTGAAGGCGGGCTTCAGCGCGGCCGCGCCGGCCGGCGTGTACGGCTCGAGCATGCCCATCGCCGCCATGGCGCCGACGTTCGACGCCGCCAGGCCCCAGATGATGTCGGCCCGCGGATTGTCCTTCTCGGCAATCAATTTCGCCGCGACGACGCCGGTCGAGTCGCGCACCCAGGCGATTTCGATGTTGGGATTGTCCGCCTCGAAGGCCTTCTTGAATGGCTCGAGCTGGTCGTTCTCCAGCGCCGTATAGACCGTGAGCCTGGTTTTCTGCGCGAAAGCCGGCGCGGCGAGTGCCATCGCTGCGAAGGCGGCAGTGCCCAACAGCGCCACGCGCCTGATCATTGTCCCGATCGTCATGATGCCCCCGTCATTATGCGAAAACCTTAACATGCGGACCGTGGCGGACAAGTTGCGTCAGCGATCCTCCGTCAGTTTCTCGGCCATCGTGCTCAGCCACCGGCGCACCAGCCGCGCCTCTTCGCGGCCGAGCATCGCCGCCACATCCTCCTCGACCTCGGCAACCCGGGCGCGGCAGCGCTTGAGCAGCGCCTGGCCCATGACCGTGGCGTGCAGGCGCAGGATGCGGCCATGCGTGGCATGCGCCGTCTTCTCGATGGCCCCGTCGCGCTCGAGATTGCGCACGATCACGTTGATGGTCTGCGGCGTCAGAAACGACAGCCTCGCAAGATCCGCGCCGGAAAGCCCGGGATAGGCCACGATCATCGTGAGCACGGTAAACTGGGGCGTGGTCACGCCGAGCTCGCCCAGGACGCGATCCATGGCGCCGCGGAAGGCGGCGCTGGCCTGGCGCAGCAGATAGCCGAGGTGGCCTTCCGGTCCCCGCTTGGCCTCGCCCGGCCGAGGAATCTCGGGAAGCGTCAGAGGGGTCGCCTTGCGGGACATTATCAGAGTTCTTATACCTTGTAAGAGCTCGAACCTAGCACGCGAGCCCGCCGGTGAGCCCTGACTCGCTGGCCCTGATCCGCCGTCATCTCGAAGCCGAGAACGCCCACGACCTGGACGGCACGCCGGCCACGCTCAATCCGGAGTGCCGCTTCGACGGCGTCGCGACCGGCCAGTGCTGGGTGGGACATGAGGGTGCCACCGCCCACTACCGGCAATGGCGGACCATCTCGATCAGGAGGCAGCCCTTGCAGAGCCCATGTTTTTCCACATGGTGATGTCCGCGATCCTGTTGCCGAGGCGGAATTCGAACATTGTGGCTGGTTTGCCCTCCCGAACACCGGGCTGGACTCTGATGAGCCACAAAGAATGATCCTGATTGGCCGTCATTATCTCGTCGTGAGTTACGCCCAACGCATTCCCCAGATGATGGGCGTGGATACCGAACGCCGCCGGGCCATCTGGGATCTGTATGATGGGGGTGGCAAGGGAGCGGGGACTCATGTCTGCATGTCCCACCGCGAGGAACAGTTCGCCGCGCAATATCCATTGGCCCTGAAAGATGGCGTCGTCGGGCAACGGTTCGCCCTGGCCTATTGCAAGATTCTTCAAGGATCGCTCCCACCTTGGGGGCGACCTTCCAGGACAGAGCGAGCAAGGGCGGGTCCCACGCCATCGACGATCGGGTGCTGCATTCCAGCGAATTTATATCCCGTATTGGGCCGAATCGACGATTCCGGCCGCTAGAAAATCACCTGAACACTGCCTTCAGGTCCTTTGTCGGCATGGTCTCGCGAATCCACGTGAAGCCGCCCTTCTCCTTCATCTCGCGCGCGCCCCTCATGAAGGCGGCGAGCGCGAGCCGTGACAGTGCGCCGCCCACGCTGAGGCGCCTGACGCCGACCGCCTCCATTTCCGCGGCGCTGAGTGCCGGGTCTGCGGCACTCATCACCACGTTGAGCGGCTTGGACACCGACGAGGCGACCAGCTTCATGGTCGCGAGGTCGCGCAGACCGGGGGCGTAGAGTACGTCGGCACCGGCTTTCTCGAAGGCCTGAAGGCGCCTGATCGTGTCGTCGAGGTCGCTGCGACCACGTATCAGATTTTCAGCGCGCGCGACGAACGTGAACGGCACGGGCAGCGACCGCGCCATCTCCACCCCCGCAACAACGCGCTCGACGGCGTGATTGAAGTCGTAGATCCGCTCCCCGCTCCAGTCCTCGATCGAGCCGCCGACAATGCCGACGGCACAGGCGTCACGCAGAATGGTGGCGGCCTCTCTTGGATCGTCCGCATATCCGTTCTCGAGGTCGGCATTGACCGGCAGGTCGGTTGCCTCGGCGATCACTCGGCAGTTCTCGATCAGCTCGGCGCGACTGACCGAGCCTTCCCCGTCGGCACGGCCAAGCGCATTGGACATGCCGAGGCTGGTCGTGGCGAGTCCTTCGAATCCCAGCGACTGCAGCAGCTTGGCGGTTCCTGCGTCCCACGGGTTGGGCAAGATCAGGATCCCGGGCTGGCTGTGCCGCTCACGGAACAGGCGCCCCTTCTCGGCTTGTGTGCGCATGCGCGCACGTTCTCTCAGAAAGCGGGCCCTGGCAACGGCCGACGCCCCTCCAGTCTGATCTGCAGATGGACAGCGAAGGCCCGCAGTTCCGGCTGCTCAGCGGGAAAAGACCATGGCGTCACGCAACTTGCCGAAACGCAAACTCAAGAGATCGAGCGCATAGTTCTGGTAGAGCTTCCACGGCCGCTTGGAACCCTGCTTGGGCTGATGGGCCAGGGCACGCTGGATGTAGCCGGAGGAGAAGCTCACCCAGGGCTCCTCCTGCAGGGTCGGATCGTCATTGCGGGGCGTGCACTGGCGCCAGCCGTGGCGGTCCATGTGGTTCAGCAGTCGGCAAACGTATTCGCACACCAGGTCGGCCTTCAGAGTCCATGATGCGTTGGTGTAGCCGAACACCGAGGCGAGGTTCGGGACGTCCGAATACATCATGCCCTTGTAGATGAAGGTCTTGGCCGGATCGACAGGACGGCCGTCGACGGCGAGCTGGACGCCGCCGAGCGGCACCAGGACGAGCCCCGTCGCGGTCACGATCAGGTCGGCTTCGACCTCCTTGCCGGACTTGAGCAGCAGGCCCTTCTCGGTGAAGGCCTCGATGTGATCGGTGACGACCGAAACCTTGCCCTGCCGGATGCAGCGGAAGAAATCCGCATCGGGCACCAGGCAGAGCCGCTGGTCCCAGGGATTGTAGCGCGGCGTGAAGTGCGTGCCGACGTCGTAGTCCGGGCCCAGCATCTGGCGCACATAGCCGAGCAGCAGCCCTTTCACCTTGTCCGGCCTGCGTTTGCACATCTGGTAGAAATACATGCCGAGCAGCACGTTCTTCCAGCGCGTCACCATGTAGGCAAGCTTGAGAGGCAGGCGCCGGCGCATCTTGGTCGCGAACGGATCCTTCGACGGACGCACCGCCATGTAGGTCGGTGAACGCTGCAGCATGGTGACATGTGCCGCCCCGCCGTCGGCCATCGCCGGCACCAGGGTCACCGCCGTGGCACCACTGCCGATCACGATGACGCGCTTGCCGGCGTAGTCGATGTCGTCGGTCCAGTTCTGCGGATGGGCGATCCGGCCCTTGAAGCGCTCGATGCCGGAAAACTCTGGCAGGTAGCCCGACTCGGTGCGGTAGTAGCCGCTGCACATCCACAGGAAGTTGCAGGTGAACCGTGCCGGCGTCCGCTCGGTCCCGCGCTCGACCTCGACGGTCCAGCGCGCATCTGTCGTCGACCAGGCGGCGCGAACTACCTTGTGTTGGTAGCGAATCCTGCCGTCGATGCCGTGATCGCTTGCCACTTCGCGGATGTAGCTCAGGATCGCCGGGCCGTCGGCGATCGCCTTGGCATCCTTCCACGGCCGGAAGCGGTAGCCCAGCGTGTACATGTCGGAGTCGGACCGCACGCCGGGATAGCGGAACAGGTCCCAGGTGCCGCCGCTTGCCGCGCGTCCTTCGAGGATCGCGTAGTTCTTGGACGGGCAGCGATCCTGCAGGTGCCACGCAGCGCCGATGCCCGACAGGCCGGCACCGACAATCAGAACGTCAAAGTGCTCGACGGCGTCGCGGACTTCGCTCGCGGGTCGGACATAGGTATCCATGCGCGATTTGATGGCTGAAGCGGCCACGGGACGCAACTCGTGTTTCAACCTTCTCCAGAAGGCCGAGATTTCGGGCCACAACGCCCGCTACGACGAACCGGTCGACGCGAAGCTCAGGTCAGGGAAGCGGGCGAACCGACGCCACGGGGCCTAGAGGCGAGCTGGCCGCCCGTGAACAGGATGGCACAGGCGGCCAAAGTGACGGCGGAAGCGACGGCAAGGCCCGGTCGATAACCGCCGAAACTATCGCGCAGCACGCCGATGATCGCCGGTCCGAAGGCGGAGCTGAACTGGATCACGCTCGCGGCGGCGCCGTAGGTTGCGCCGAACGCAGCGGCACCGAATTCGCGCCGGATGAGGATCGGCCCCAGGGTGGTGATGTGTCCGATGCCATAACCGTAGACCAGCGAGGCGCCCACGAGCACCGGCACGGTCGGCCAGAGCGCAAGTCCGAGCAACGCCACAGCCTGGGCAATCATCACCAGGCAGGCGAGCCGGCGCACGGCAACGCCGTCGACGATACGCGCCAAAATCAAGCGACCGAACAGAGCCGAGCCGCCGGTGGCGCTGACCAGCCAGCCCGCGCCTTCCGTGCCGAGCAACGGCTCGGCCAAGGTCACATGGTGGGTGATGAAGCCGATCTGCATGGCAAGGCCGAGCGCAAATGCGGCCGCTGCCGTCCACAAGAGCAGCCGCCCATTGGCTGAAGTCGCGATCGGCGGCTTGAGCGGCGCCGGCTCCAACTCCCCTAGCGAGGCATGGCCGTCACGCTGCAGGCCAATCTCCTCGGGCCGGCGAAAGCGGAGGACACGGGCGATGAGCGGCAACAGCACAATCCCCGCGCCGCCCCCGACGAGTGCCAGTCCATTCGCGAGTCCGAAGCGCTGGATGGCGAAGAGAAGAGCTGGCACACCAAGGATGGCCCCGACACTCGCGCCCATGATCGCAAGCGCCATCGAGCGGCCCTGATGGCGCTCAAACCAGGGCGCAACAGTTGCGGCGAGTCCCGTGGTGGAAAGCGCTGCCCAGCCGAGGCCGATCAGCACGAAACAGGGATAGAGCTGCCAGCGCGCCGCCACCTGTCCGATGGAGGCGACGCCAAATGCCATCGCCACCGTGCCGAGCAGGAGCACTGGCCTGGGCCCCCAACGATCGATACCCCGGCCGACCGCCCGCTGCACCAGCGCACTGACCAGGTAGAACAGCGTGACGGCGACGGCGACTTCGGCGATCGGCCAGCCATGTACCCTGGTGACCGCTTGGAGATAGACGCTCGCGCCGAACGTTCCGAGCGCCCAGGCGACAGTGGCAACGACGAAGCACGCCGCCACCACCCGCCAGCCGTGGAACACCGGCTATTCCTTCATGAAGGCGCTGAGTTCGGCCGTGGAGACCACCCGATCGACATAGGCGAAGTTTCCGTCCTTCGCCTCCTTGGCGGCACTCATGAGGCCGCTCATCGCGGCCTTGTATAGCGACGTGGCGAGACTGATGCGCTTCACGCCAGCAGCTTCCAGCTCGGCCTTGGAGAAAGACCTCTTCGGGATGCCGACCATGAAGTTGAACGGCTTCTTGAGCGCACCCGTCACCTTCTTCACCGCCGCGAGGTCGGGAAGGCCCGGCGCCATGAGCACATCGGCGCCCGCCTCCTCGAAGGCTTTCAGCCGCTTGATCACGTCGTCGAGGTCGGCCTTGCCGCGCAGGAAGCCCTCGGCGCGGGCCGTCAGCACGAAATCGAAGCCCAGAGACTTGGCGGCCTGTGACGCTGCCTTCAGGCGCGCCACCTGCGCCGCGAGATCGAACAGCGGTGCGTCCTTGTTGCCGGTCGCATCCTCGATCGAGCCGCCGACCAGGCCCGCAGCGGCAGCTTCACGAATCGTCTTGGCGGCATCTTCCGGCGTGTCGCCGAACCCCTTCTCCAGATCGCCGATCACCGGGATGTCGACGGCGCCGGCGATCAGGCGGGCATTGGCGATCGACTCCTCGCGCGTCACCTTGCCGTCGCGCTTGCCGAGCACGCCAGCTTTCGCGCCGCTCGAGGTCGCCAGGGCCTGGAAGCCCATACCCTCGAGCACGCGGGCGGAGCCCGCGTCCCAGGGATTGGGAATGACGAAGCAGCCCGGCGCCTCGTGCAGCGCGCGAAGTTTCTTTGCCTTGTCGGCCTGACTGACGCTCATGACGCTTCCCCTTTCACTGTGCCGCCTATCGGCTGCGGCCGTCGACTGCCTTCGGCTTCAGTTTGTCCACGTCGATACCCTCGACGCAACGGAGATTGATACCGGCCATCTCCGAACCATCCGGCCCCTTGCCCTCGGCGTAACTCTCGATTCCGCAGCTCGGGCAGAAGCGGTGATGCAGCACATGCTTGTTGAACTGATAGTCGCCCAACTTGCCATCGCCCTTGGTGAGGCGGAACTTGCTCTTGGGCGCGAAGGCCCACACCGCTCCGAGCTTGCTGCAGATCGAGCAGTTGCACTTGATCGCGCCCGCCGTGTCGAGCTCGACCGTGTAGGCGATGGCGCCGCAATGGCAGCCGCCGGTCAGAGATTGTGTCGTCATGGTTCACCTCCGAGGAGGCTAACGTCCATGGCCGGTTATGCGATCCCGAGTTTTTATCCGGGCCAGGGCAGCGACCAGGTCTTGACGTTGGTGAAGCTCTTCATCGCTTCGAGAACGCCTTCCTTGTAGCCGAGGCCGGAATCCTTGATGCCGCCGAACGGCGACATCTC